>DATBHS010000076.1:0-12580 GCA_036557345.1 Bryobacteraceae bacterium | reverse complement strand
CCTTTTCCTGCGATGCAGATCGGCTGCGGCGCGCCTCGCGATCGAGGCAAGCCAGGATCCGAATGCGGCTGCGGAATGCAGAGATTTGAGCCGCTGCATGGCCCGCATGAAAACATCCTGAACCAGATCTTCAGCGTCGTAGAACGAGGCATGCGCAAGAAGTATGCCGTGAATCATGCTGGCGTAGCGTTCGTACAACACGCCGAAAGCCGCGCGGTCGCCGTTTTGCGCGGCATGAACCAACGCGGCTAGATCACCTTTGAGCTCGACCGGTTCAGATACCAGCACGATATGTGTAATCAGCGTACCGGGTTTATTGCACTTTTGCCGCGAGCGCTGTGGCGTTCAACGCCGCCTCGATCTCCTCCACGGTTGGAGCCTGGTTGGCGCGCTTCACTTGGGCAAAATCCGCCGAGCTCCCCGTCACACTCACGATAGCGCTCGGATGCCATTCGTAATCGGAGTTTGCGGCAACCAGCGTCAGAACCCACTTGCCTTCAGTTGGCCACTGGCGCGTCACGGCGAATGAGCCTGCTCCGGACAGCGGAACAAGCGTCAGGGGTATAGTGCGTCGCTTCCCGTTCACAACTCCTTCCGCATTCCCTGTGATGTTGGTTTTCTCGGGATGTGCGCAAGCCGCGCTGCGCACGACCAGCACCGCGTGCTTGGCCTGGGCTTCGGGGTTAGCTGACGGCCTTCCGATCTCCAGAACGAATGTTCCCGCAACGAGCGAGACGGCGGTCAAGGAGGCCGCCGTCAACGTTAACAGTTTTACTTTACTCAGCATTCCGTTACTCCTTCGAAATCAGCGAATTTCTGAGGGGAAGACGGTTCAGCAGGGGCGACTGTTAACGGAGCGCCTGGCGGTAGCATTTAGATTTTTTATATTTTTATTCCATTGCATAAAAATTACTTCTAGGCTACCCTTAACTTCATAGGCAGGAAGCCAAGCCTGACCGGGTAAACTTACTGCCGTACCGTGAGATGAATCCGCTTCTAAGACTTATTCCGCTCGTCGTGGTGGTCGTAAGCACCGCCTAGGCGAGCCTCACGAGGTGAATTCGGGGCCACCGGCGGGGTATCAAACCGGCCGAGTGGCCCTTTTCATTTGGATGGGAGTCATTGCACAAGAGACCTTTATATGTCGAATCTTCTTTCCGGCGCTAAGATTCTGTTGAACTGTTTGACCCGGGAAAACGTGGAATGCATCTTCGGTTACCCGGGCGGGGTCACGCTTCCGCTCTACGATGCGCTTTACGATTACCCAATCAAGCACGTCCTGGTGCGCCATGAGCAGAACGCGGCCTTTGCCGCGCAGGGCTATGCGAGGGCAACGGGCAAGGTTGGCGTGTGCTGCGCCACGTCGGGGCCCGGCGCCACGAACCTGGTTACCGGCCTGGTGGACGCGATGATGGATTCTATTCCGGTAGTTGCTCTAACCGGCCAGGTCACGTCGAAGTTGATGGGCAGTGACGCCTTTCAGGAAGCCGACACGTTCGGCATCACACGCCCGGCGACGAAGCACAACTTCCTCATCAAGAACATAAATGAACTTCCAAAGATTATTCACGAGGCGTTTTACATTGCGGCCTCAGGCCGGCCGGGTCCGGTACTGGTTGATATCACAAAGGACGTCTTTCAGGGGCAGGCTCATTACACGCCCGTAACAGAGATTCATTTACCGGGTTACAAGGTCTATAGTGAAGGCCACAGCGGCCAGATCCGGCGCGCCGCCCAGATGATTTGGGAGGCGGAGCGCCCATTTGTTTACGCTGGCGGCGGCATCATCGCGGCAAATGCCAGCCCGGAGTTGCGGGCGCTGGTGGAACTCATCGACGCGCCGACAGTTTGCACGCTAATGGGATTGGGCGGTTTGCCCGCTGAGCATCGCAATTTCATCAGCATGCCGGGTATGCACGGCAGCTATGCAGCCAATATGGGCATGTCGAATACGGACCTGATTATTGCTTTGGGCGTCCGGTTCGACGATCGCGTGACAGGCAGATTGGCGGCTTTCGCTCCCCACGCGAAAGTAATTCACATCGATGTTGATCCGGCTGAAATCGGTAAAAACCGGTACACCGACTTGCCGATTGTGGGAGATGCCAAGCGAGTGCTGCCGAAGCTTACGGCGGAGCTGAACGAGCTGGCCCCGGCGATGAAGGCGAAGAATGCGGCGGCGCGGCAAGCCTGGTGGAAGCAGATCCGCGAATGGAAGGAAGAACATCCGCTGAGACCGGAGGTCTCCGAGAAAGAGATTAAGCCGCAGCACCTGATGGCGGAAATCGACCGGCTGTCAGGGGGGCGCGCAATCGTTGCAAGCGATGTCGGCCAGCATCAGATGTGGGCAGCGCAGTTAATTCGCTTCAATGAACCGAGGTTGTGGATCAATTCGGGCGGCCTTGGATCCATGGGCTTCGGGCTGCCGGCGGCCATCGGCGCGCAATTCGCGCGGCCTGACAAACTGGTGTTTGCAGTGGTGGGCGACGGCGGATTTCAGATGTCGATACCGGAGCTGGCGACCATTATGAATCACGCGCTGCCAGTCAAGATCGTCGTTATGAACAACGGATATCTCGGTATGATCCGGCAATGGCAAGAGCTGTTTTATAACAACCGGCTGAGCCAGGCGGAACTGAGTTGCTTCCCCGATGTGGAAAAGCTGGCGGGGGCTTATGGCTTCAAAGGGCGCGCAGTGGAAAATGCCGGCGAATTGCCGCGAGCGATCGAAGAAGCTGTCGCCGAACCGGGTCCCTATCTGCTGAACGTGAGAGTGTCGCCTTTTGAAAATGTGTTCCCGATGGTTCCTGCCGGCGGAGCGATCAACGAGATGGTCTTGCGGCCGCCGCAGCCAGTAGAAGTATAGAGCGGAGAATCCGATGCAGCAAATCATTTCGCTTCTGATGGAGAATAAGCCCGGCGCGCTGATGCGTGTGACGGGCTTGCTGAGCCAGCGCGGCTACAACATCGAGAGCCTGACGGTAGCCCGGACCCTGGACCCGACGCTCTCGCGCATGACGATCACGGTCGATGTGGAGCCGCAGATCCGCGCTCAAGTGATCAAGCAGATGAACAAGCTGATCAACGTACTGCAGGCTACCGACGTCACCGACGGGCCGGCGGTGAACCGGGAGCTTGTTCTGGTGCGAGTGCGAACGAATCAGCAAAGCCGCACGGCGGTCTTGAAGGAAGCGGAAATTTTTCAGGCGCGAGTAGTGGATTCCACGCTGGAAGGTTTTGCTCTCGAAGCGACAGGCGATCCGGAGAAGCTCGACGAATTTATCGACGTTATGAGCAGCTATGGCGATATAGAGGTGACAAGATCGGGCATTGTATCGATGTCACTCGATAACAAGAAGCTGCGGCTCTCGCCGCCAGTGCCGAGGGGTGCGGCTCCTGAAGAAGTGCCTGAATTTCAGAGCGCCGATTAGCCGGCAGATATCAATTTTCGAACAAAAGGACAGAGAATGCCAAAGAGATTCTACGAAAAGGACGGAAGCCTTGCTCCGCTCCTCGAGAAGACGATCGCAATCGTCGGATACGGAAGCCAGGGTCACGCGCACGCGCTGAACCTGCGCGATTCGGGTTTGAACGTGGTGGTCGGGTTATATCCGGGAAGCAAGAGCGCCAACAAAGCGAAAGCGGCCGGGCTGCCGGTTCTAAGTGTTGCGGACGCTGCCAAGACAGCCGATGTCGTGATGATTCTGTTGCCCGACCACGTGCAGGGAGACGTGTATCGGAACGACATCGCGCCGCACATGACAAAGGGCAAAACCTTGATGTTCGCGCACGGCTTCAACATTCACTTCAATGAGATCAAACCGCCCGCCGATATCGACGTTTCCATGATTGCGCCGAAAGCGCCAGGACACCGCGTGCGCGAACTGTTCGTGGAGGGAGTTGGGGTTCCAGCGCTGGTGGCTATCGCGCAAGATGCATCGGGCCATGCGCTCGAGAACGCTCTGGCGTATGCATTTGCGCTCGGGTGCCTGAAAGCGGGAGTGATCGAAACGACCTTCAAGGAAGAAACGGAGAGCGACCTCTTCGGGGAGCAGGCAGTGCTGTGCGGCGGCGTGAGCGAATTGATTCGTGCCGGGTTTGAAACGCTCACTGCGGCAGGATATGCGCCCGAGATTGCCTATTTCGAATGTCTTCATGAGCTGAAACTAATTGTCGATCTGATCTATGAGGGCGGACTCGGCTATATGCGCTATTCGATATCGGACACCGCCGAATATGGCGACTACACGCGCGGACCGCGGATCGTGACCGATCAGACCCGGGCCGAGATGAAGAAGATCTTGAGCGAGATTCAATCGGGCGAGTTCGCCAAGACGTGGCTTGCGGAAAATCGGAACGGCCGGAAGAAGTTTCTCGCCTTGCGGGAAGCGGCGAAGGATCAGCCGATCGAGCGTGTTGGCGCCGAGCTCCGATCGATGATGACGTTCCTCAAGAAGCGGAAAGAAGCCGGGGTACCGGAAGAAGCGGCCGTGGGCGCCTGAGGCTTCCACTACTGGGTTGTGAAATCAACTCTCCGGTAGATATCGACGATCTCCAGGGTCACAGCTACCGACTGCAATTCGATTGCTCCCGAAGTCCGATCGAATTCCGTTAGTAGCCATTGGCCGTTCTGCTGGCGAGTCCAGCGCTCGACGCGCATTTCGTCTTGAGCAATAGTAAGGTAATCCTTCAAAGACGACAACGTCCGGTAACATTGGAACTTTTGGCCGCGATCGTAGTTCTTTGTCGAATCGGATAGGACTTCGAGAATCACAATCGGATTCGTAATCGTGTCCTTGTGCTTATCGATTACGATCGGATCGCCGCAGACAACCATCACATCGGGATAGGTATACATCGCGGACGGATCAACGGCAAGGCGCAGATCGGTCGCAAAGACCTCGCAGGGGCCGTCTGTCAGGCGGTTTCCAAGTTCGCGTACGAGATTACTTACAATACGGCCGTGCCTAATGCTAGCGCCCGCCATTGCGAAGATCTCTCCGCGTATGTATTCGCTCTTCGTCTCGGCTTTGCGCTCGCGCTCCAGGTATTCTTCCGGGCTGACGTAGCTCGCTGGTACGGTCGCCATTTATTCCATCCTACAGGTCGATACGCTTCTCGCGGTGTTTCTTGAGATACCAGCACGGGCTATCTCCCGCGTGCGGAAACAGCGAATGAACGCAGGTTTCCTGCTGCGGATCACCAAGCAGAAACTCCGTCTTGTGGTTCTTTTGCGGCACGGCATAATATGGCCGCACGGTGACGGTAGCAAATGCGCTACGGGTCGTTGCCATCCGGTATCGCAGCACCGCGTAGTCCAGGATATAAGCGATCGCCACTGTTAAGACGATGCCTGCGAAGGCTCGGCGCCCGAGCCGGGCAAGGACCTGCCACCCTGTGCGTGGCCTTACGGGCTCAACCATTCACCATCACCAAGTCTTCTTTCCGATGATAGAGATATGGCGAGTAACGAAATTGCAGCTCTGCGCAAACAGCTCATAAATGCGATCAGCGGACATGAATCGCACATCGATTTCGATTCAGTAATGGAGGACTTTCCGGCCGATATTCGCGCACGGAAACCGGCGGGAGCGCCTCATTCGGCCTGGCAGTTGCTTGAGCACATGCGAATCGCCCAACGCGACATTCTGGAGTTTTCCCGGAACCCGCGCCATAAATCTCCAAGCTGGCCCGATGAATACTGGCCAAAAACGGCCGCGCCCCCGGACCTTGAAGCATGGAATAACAGCGTTCGAGCCTTTCAAAAAGACTCCAAAGAAATGGACGCCCTGGTTCAGAACTCGCATCAGGATTTATTTAAAGCATTCGAACATGGAAATGGCCAAAACCTGCTTCGGGAGGCGTTGTTGGTCGCGACCCACAACTCCTATCATTTGGGACAGCTGATGTTCCTGAAGAAGATGCTTTTAGCGGAGCAAACAGGAGCTCTCTAGGCCTGCGCCATACTGTGAACAATCAGTTCCGACATGGATACGGGTTTGCAAAACAGAGTGGCGCTGGTAGCCGGATCGAGCCAGGGGCTAGGGCGGGCAGCAGCGTTCGCCCTGGCGGCCGAAGGCGCGCGCGTGGCCCTTTGCGCACGGAATGCAACAGCGCTCGAGCAAGTTGCGGCGGAAATCCAGGGCCGGTTCGGCGTCCAGGTCCATCAGTCGAGCGTAGATGTGCGCGACACCGCGGCGCTCTCGCGCTTCGTAGATAACGTAAGCCGGGCATTCGGCCGCATCGATATTTGCGTGACAAACGCGGGCGGCCCTCCCGCTAAGGCATTCCTCGCGACAACCGACGAAGAATGGGACGATGCGTTCATTCTCAACCTACGGAGCGCGGTTGCATTTGCCCGGGCAGTGATCCCGTATATGCAGCGGCAAAAGTGGGGACGAATTATCATGATCAGTTCCATTACTGTGCGCCAGCCGCAGCCGCAACTGGTCCTATCCAATGCCGTGCGGGCCGGAGTAATGGGACTGGTTCGCAGCCTGGCAAATGAATTTGGCAAGGACGGCATTCTCGTAAACAACGTAGCTCCCGGTTACACGGCGACCGACCGGCTCCTCGAACTGGCAGAGCACGGGGCAGCCGTTTCCGGCCGGAGCCGGAAAGAGATCGAACAAGGTTGGATCGATCAGATTCCACTTGGACGGCTCGGCAAACCCGAGGAACTGGCTGACGCGATTGTCTGGCTGGCATCGGACCGGGCGTCGTTCGTTACAGGCCAGACGATTTTGGTTGATGGCGGTATGTATAAGGGCCTTTAGGCCTATCAGAACGGGAAGGAGTTTATGAGCGAAATCGCGCACGAAGAGTTCCTGAAATCAGGAGGGGTCAAACACGTTCGCTGGGATGAGTTGCCCACAGAAACACTAAACCCGCTGTTCGACCGGCAGCTTGTGGTGGGGGATCAGGTTATGATTGCCCGGATACTGCTCAAGAAAGGATGTGTGGTGCCGCTACACCAGCACCATAACGAGCAGATCTCGTATATACAATCGGGCGTCTTGCATTTCAGTTTGGATGGCAAGGAGGTGACCGTAAAGCCCGGCGAATTTCTTTGCATTCCGCCCAACATGCCGCATACGGCCGTTGCGCTCGAAGATTCGGTAGGCATCGATATTTTCACGCCTCCGCGAGAGGACTGGTTAAACAAGACGGACCAATATCTCAGGCGCTAGCACGCGCTGTTTTCTGATCCGCTGGCAGGAACATCCCTATCACTCGTTGCAGCGGCTGTGGGCACAAATCAGAGACAACGCGAGGTGTAAAGAGAATGTGACGGAAAGCCTTTCAGCCGCGGCGGCAACTCCGAACGAAGCTCTCGAGGAGACCCTGCTGCACCTGGCGAAGACGGATCCGGCGAAGTTCAGGATTCTGTGCCGGAGGATCAGAGAGGCGTCTCCTGAGCGGCTTGACCACACCTGCGAGCAGATTGCAAGGACTTGCATCCGCGAAATAGCGACTCACGGGAAAGGTTCGAAGGACCAGCCGATGCTATCGTGGGTGATCGCAGACGGACGATACCTGAATCTGCTTCTCGACCCGGACTTTCTGTCATTGGAAGAAGCCAAAAAGGTTTCGACCTTCATGCGCGAGGCGGATTCCGGATTTTTTCTCAAATTCGAAGGGCTGACGAGCAGCGTAAACGCTGAACGGGACCTGCGACGTCTCGAGCGGGCTCTGCACCTTTTTGTCGAATCGGGAACGTCTAACGTACTCGTTCCGTGGCTGCGCAGCCTGACGAATCATGCAGATAAGCGCATCCGCTCCAAAGCTGTCAAATCACTTTGCGCGCTTCGTCCGAATTCCGCCCTGGTTGAAAAACAGCTCAGCTCGGACGACGCGCGCGTTCGCGCGAACGCGATCGAGGCTCTTTGGGGCACACGTAGCCAGGAAGCGGCATCGCTATTTCGCGAAGCGCTCAATGATTCGTCTCACCGGGTAGTGGTGAATGCGCTTGTCGGCCTTCATTTCCACGATCCGGAAGAAGCGTTGGAGATTCTGCTGCGATTATGCAAGCATTCCGCTCCATTGTTCCGGGCGGCGGCGGCTTGGGGCCTGGGCCGTATTGCAGACACGCGGGCGATTCCCGCGCTCAAGACACTTGTTGAAGACTCATCAGACATAGTGCGGGAGAGAGCTGCGCGAGTGTTGGAAGCCTTCGCGGCGGATTGACCTCTTAAGATCGGAGGATCTCGATTCGGGGACACGAAATGCGATATTCTTCGATCTAAGCTGATCGAAGACTCAGGGGGCGTCATGCAGAGTTTCGCAAGCCTTTCGTCCCACTTCGTCATTCACCTGGCGGCTCTGATGCTCGGCATAGGCTCGCAACTGAGCCGCGCTCAAGTGAATGTGCTCACGCACCACAATGACAATTTCAGGACGGGGCAGAACCTTGCGGAACGAATTTTGACACCCTCGATTGTCAATTCGTCGACTTTCGGCAAGCTCTTCGAGGTTCCAATGGACGGGAAAGTTGACGGACAGCCGCTGTACGTCACAGGCTTACGGATCCCGGGCCGGGGAATTCATAATGTCGCGTTCGCCGCGACAGAACACGATTCCGTGTACGCGTTCGACGCCGACACCGGGTCTGTCTACTGGCACGTTTCTCTGCTCGGCAGCGGAGAGACAACGTCTGATCCAAGGGGCTGCAGCCAAGTCTGGCCCGAAATCGGAATAACTTCAACGCCGGTGATCAGCCTCAAAGCCGGAGCGCACGGCACAATTTACCTGGTCGCCATGAGTAAAGATGCGGTTGGCAAATACCATCAGCGCCTCCACGCACTGGACCTCACGACGGGCACCGAGGAATTTGGAGGCCCTGTCGACATCAAAGCGACATATCCCGGATATGGGGATAACAGTAGCAACGGTACCGTGTTCTTCGACCCGAAGCAATATAAAGAACGGGCCGCCCTTCTTCTGGACCGCGGCATACTGTACACGAGCTGGGGCTCCCACTGCGACTTTCGTCCGTACACAGGCTGGCTCATCGCCTATGATCCGCTGACGCTGGCACAAACCGGCATCTTCAATTTCGCGCCGAACGGCAATGACGCGGCTCTATGGGGAAGCGGTGCGGGACTGGCGGCCGACGGCGTCGGGTATCTCTTCTTCAGCGTCGCGAACGGCACCTTCGACACGACGCTCAATATCGCGGGATTTCCGAATAAGGGAGATTATGGCAATTCCCTTCTGAGGATCAGTACGGTGGACGGAAACCTGATACCGGATAGCTACTGGACGATGTACAACACGGTTGCCGAATCAAATGCAGATGAAGATCTGGGTTCCGGCGGTATCCTGTTGCTTCCCAGGCTCATCGATGCCACCGATCAGGAACGAGATCTAGCGGTGAGCGCAGGCAAAGACCGCAATATTTATGTTGTGGATCGCCGCAAGCTCGGTGGCTTCAATCCGAACAATAACAGCAATATCTATCAAGTGCTGCCGCTCGCCCTGGCAGGCCCTGAGTTTGGGGCGCCGGCATGGTTCAACGGGAAGGTTTATTTTGGCGCAGTGAACGACACCATTCGCAGCTATGCCGTCAACGGCGCGTTGGTGTCGCCGGCTCCCGTTTCTCGCACAACACACGTTTTCGGATTTCCCGGGGCAACTCCATCCATCTCCGCCAACGGAAAAAACGGGGGAATTCTCTGGGCCATTGAAAACAGCAGCCCCGCCGTCCTACACGCCTACGATGCGTCAAATCTGGCAACTCAGTTTTACAACAGCAAGCAAGCGGCGAATGGCCGCGATCATTTCGGGCCTGGAAACAAGTTCATGACGCCCACGATCGCCAACGGCAAGGTATACGTAGGAACGCCTCAGAGCGTCGCTGTTTTCGGAGTGCTCGATGCAAGCCGGAGGCCAGTCGAGATCATCGCCCGGAACAGCGGAAAATGCCTGGACGTGCGAAACATCTCCACTCTCCAAGGAGCAGGCGTTCAACAGTGGACTTGTTGGAACGGACCGAATCAGCAGTGGAAGTTGACGCCCGCCGGAGATGGATCGTTCATTGTCAGATCAATAAATAGCGGGATGGTACTCGACGTGTACGGCGCCTTCACGAACAACGGCGACAAAATACAGCAATGGTCTTCCCTGGGCCAGGCAAATCAGAAGTGGCGGCTTCAATCGGTCTCCGACGGTTACTACGAACTGATCGTCGAGCACAGCGGCAAGTGCCTGAATGTGACCGGCGGACCGGGCGCCACGCAGAACGCGATTGCGGTTCAGCAGTGGACTTGTGTAGGAGGCACAAACCAGCAGTGGAAGCTGGTACCGGCGCGGTAGAAGCGAGAAGGCAGAAGACAGAAGACAGGAGTCAGAAGGCTGAAGGCAATATTCTCGGCCGGGTGAGCTGAATGCGTTCCCTGTTACGCGTTTCGTAGCAGGAGAAGGAACCTGACCGTGAAACTCGCTGCGCCGGCGCTCATTTTGACAGCATTGTTGCCTCTATTACATGCAGAGGCAAGCCTGAGCGACAGGTTCTATGAAGCAATTCGCTCGGATGATGCCAAGGCTATATCGGAACTCCTCGCGGGAGGCGCCGGAGTTAATGCGCGCGATGATCATGGGACAACCCCGCTGATGTATGCCGCCGCTGTTGGCAGCGCGCAAATGATGCGCCAGCTCATCGCCTCCGGCGCGGATGTGAACGCCAAGAACACTTTCGATGCAACCGCATTGATGTGGTGCACCAATCAGTTCGAGAAGGTGAAGCTTTTGACGGAAAAAGGCGCCGATGTGAACGCTCGCTCAAAGCGAGGGCGTACGCCGCTCCTTATTGCCGCATCGCATGATGCAAACATTGCGGTGGTTCGCCTCCTGCTCGACAAGGGCGCGGACTTGACAAAGGCCTCTGACAAGGCGAACAACACTCCGCTCCTCGCGTCAGCCTACGCGAATGACACCGAAACAATCCAGCTCTTTCTTGAAAAAGAAGCAGATGTGAAGGCACAAAATGCGGCCGGACTTACGGCTCTGATGTTCGCGGCTTCGCATGGCAATGCCGAAGTTGTGAAAATGCTGCTCGCTCGCGGCGTAGATGTGAATGCGCAGTCAGGGCCTACGGTAGCGCCTCCCGTACGCCATGGCCTGATCGCACTGGGTAAACTCAGCGCGCTCATGTTAGCGGTAACAAGCGGCAGCGCTGAAACAGTGCGCTCGGTGCTGGAGGCCGGCGCCGACGTTAACGCGCAAGATATCCGTGGAATGACGCCGTTGATGCTTGCCGTCGCAACCGACCACCCGAACGACATAATCATCGGCACACTATTAGCGAAACGGCCGAAGATGAACGTGAAATCAAACGCAGATGAGACTGCGCTCGCATGGTCTGCCAAATTTAGATATCCATCCATCCTGGCGGCTGTTAGCGAGGCGTCATCTGGCATGGCCGATCCTGCGCTCATTCCCGTGTCTTCTCCGCGCGGCAATAGCAACAGTCCGCAGGAGGCGAGCGAAAAGGGCATTTCCCTGCTCCAGAACGCAAGCGGCAAGTTCTTTAAGCAAAGCGGGTGCGTCAGTTGCCACGCTCAGAACATCTCGATGGTCGCGGCCGGCGCGGCGCGCAGTAAAGGGATTCATTTCGATCAAGCAGCGCAAGCGGAGATGGCGCATACACTGCGGCTGCAGTTCGCTGCGTTTGGCGACGGCATGCTCGAGCGGAGCGACCCACCGGTCGTGGACATTTTGACTTACGCACTGTTTGCCCTTTCCGCCGAGGGAGCCCCGCCGGACCGGGTAACTGATGCTATGGTCCACAACCTGGCCGCCCAGCAGCAGGCCGATGGGTCCTGGGGAAGAGATAACTTAGGCATCAGGCGCCCTCCTATCGCGGACACGGGGTTCACTGCAACCGCGATGGCCATTCGAGCCTTGAAGGAATATTCACCTGCCGGGCGGAAAGCTGAAATGGAAGGGCGCATCGCGAGAGCTTCGCAATGGCTCGTTAAGGCCGAGCCTCGCTCAACGGAAGATTCCGTTATGCAACTGTTGGGAGCTTGGTGGTCGAATGCAGATCCGGCGATTACCGCGAAACTCACAGCGAAGGTCGTCGCTCTACAGCGCGAAGACGGCGGCTGGGGTCAGACGCCCTACCTGAAGTCCGACGCTTACGCCACGGGAACGGCGCTGTACGCCTTGTATGAGGCAGGTGGTTTGACAGATACCCATCCGGCATACCGGAGAGGTGCCCAGTTCCTGCTTTCTACGCAGGCTGCTGATGGATCCTGGTACGTTGCGAGCCGCGCACCCAAGTTTCAGCCTTATTTCGACGGCGGCTTCCCCTACGGGCATGATCAGTGGATCTCGGAAATGGCAACGGGCTGGGCCAGTGCCGCTTTGGCGCTGGCGACGCCGGAGACGCGGGCCTCGCGATAGATCAGAAGGCTGGACTGACAGGCGGAAGCGCCTGTCCCTGGACTTTGGACAAAAAATTAGGCGGCAGCAGCCAAGCCGAGAGATTTCCAGGCGAGTTTGAAACCCAGAGGTGAGAGTAGGGTAGAGTTTTCGATCATTTCTTTGCGCAAAAGGGCAATAAGATCGAGGCAGGAAG
>DATBHS010000075.1:0-29003 GCA_036557345.1 Bryobacteraceae bacterium | reverse complement strand
TACTATCTGTTCGGTGGCAAGCCCACCATCCTGATTACATCCGCCGAACACTACGGCGGCGTGGTAAACGGAGACTTCGATTACGTTACATACTTCGACGCGCTGAAAGCATACGGGCTGAATTACACGCGAATTTACCCTGGGTTCTTGTTCGAACCCATGGGGAAATTCATGAAGGGAAACACGCTCGGCGCGAAACCGATCAGCCTCGTCCTGCCTTGGGCTCGCAGTAACAAAACCGGATATCCGCTCGGCGGCAATCTATTTGACCTCGATAATTGGAATCCGAAATTCTTCGATCGCCTTAAAGATTTCGTCGCCAAGGCGGCGGAGCGCGGCATCGTAGTCGAAATCTGCTTCTATAACGCACAATACGGCGACACGTGGCCTATGTCGCCGCTGTATTTCGAAAACAATATTCAGGGCGAAGGCCGCTGCGATTACGAAGACGCGCAAACGTTAAAGCATGCGGACGTCGTACGCCGCGAGAGCGATTACGTCCGAAAAATCACTCAGGAGGTGAACGGCTTCGATAACGTGATTCTCGAAATTTGCGACGAACCTTATCTCACCGGTACTCCCATTGAACTGGCTGGCCCTTGGATTGGACACATGGTCCAGGTCATTAAGAAGGCCGAAAGCACCTTACCGAAAAAGCATCTGATCGCTCAACAGATCGAAGGGCCCATGGGCGGCCCTTGCGACTACACCTCTGATCCCGATGTGTCGGTAATTGTCACCCAATATGCGTGGGAAGGCAGCCATGAACAGATGGGCGGCTTGATGGCGCTGGACTATGAATACGACAAGAACAAGCCGATCGACTTCAACGAGACCGATTACTACCCCGCCTGGTATCAGGGCGACAGAATCGCCGATTCCCGCGTGGAGGCTTGGGAGTTCATCGTCGGTGGAGGTGGCAGCTTCAACCAGTTAAACGGGCTCTATACGGTGCGCGACCCCGGCGGACATACAGAAGAAAACGCGCAATTACTTCGCGCGCTCCAGAGCCTGAGAAATTTCATGTATAGCTTCGATTTTCTGAAAATGCGCCCCGATCGGAGCTTCGTAACGGGAGGAATTCCGCTCGGCACATTCGCCAGAGGGATGAGCGGGGCAGGAAAGCAGTACGCGTTTTATCATCACCACAGCACATTTGGCCGATCGACCGCCTCGTATAAGGTCACCTCGGGAAGCTATCAGGAGCAATTGACGATTGATCTGCCGGCCGGCAGCTATAAAATCGACTGGATTGATCCGGCGTCGGGATCCGTGCTGGATTCGGAAAAATTCGACCATCCCGGCGGCAAGCGGACGGTCTCCACGCCCTCACACGCGGTCGATGTCGCGGTACGTATTAAGCGAACTTGAGCCGGCAATCGCTCAAACTGGTCGCACGAGAATTTTCACGTGCTTTTCCTTTTCGTGAAGTAGACCGCCATAGCCTCTATCAACCAGTTCATCGAGCCCAATGCGGTCGGATATGAGCGCATCGCCTCGAAACTCGGGCGAGGTCATCATCTGGATGGTTTCCTCATAAAGGCCGTACCCGCTCATGCTGCCGGTAATGGTTTTTTCACGGAAAACCAAATCCGTCAAATCAACCGGAGCGGCCTGATCGAAGACGCCCATGACGATCAGCCTTCCTCGTGTGCGCGTGAGGCGTCCGGCGAGCAGCGCAGTCGTAGGCTGCCCGGCGCACTCTACAACAAGGTCGAATCCGGCACCGTTGGTAAGCTCCAGGGCACGCTTCTCGGCATCTTCCACAGCGGGGTTTATGACTGCGCTCGCGCCGCACCGCTTCGCGGCTTCGATCCTGCTCGCGGCGACTTCGACCGCAACGACATTGCGCGCTCCTTGAATGCGCGCCGCCATGAGTGCCATCAGGCCGATCGGTCCCGCTCCGATGATCGCAACGTTGTCTTCCTGAGTCGGCTTGCCCCGCGCCACGGCGCGGACGGTTGCGGAGAATGGCTCTACCAGAGATCCGATCTCATCGCTGATGCTGTCCGGCAGACGGAAGCACTGATAAGCATGCAGATTGAAGCGCTCAGAGAGCGCCCCGCCGGACCACGAGGTACCCATAAAAGCGACCTGATCGCACTGCGCCATTGAGCCCTGCATGCACCAACGGCATTTGCCGCAGCCGATGATAGGGCACGCGGCGACCCGGTCGCCGGCAGCAAAGTTTTCCACACCATCGCCCACCGCGACTACTCGGCCGGACATCTCATGACCGATGATGACCGGGGCTTGGATTCCGGTGAGCGGATGAGGCTGCGCGACGGGAATATACAACGGCCCCGCTGTGTATTCGTGCAGGTCGGTTCCGCAGATCCCGCACCAGGTGACTTCGACCTGTAACTGGCCGGCCGGAGGAGGAGTAGGGTCGCGGACGCTTTCCACACGCACATCACGCCTGCCGTGCCAGACCGCCGCTCTCATGCTCCCTCCCTGCGTATGTGAAGCACTGCCGGTCCTACGAACGGCACAGCGAACGATATTTTGGAGCCGCCTTGGGCAGTTCCCCCGGGCGTGATGGTCCCTTCCTCTGGATGCATCCACTCGGCAATCACTGTTCCCTGCGCCCGCGACAGATCCACCGTCACGCCGTCTCCTTCCGGCAGATAGACCAGAAACTCGCGTTCCGGATTCGCCAGGCAGTATGTGCTGGAAGCGAGTTCATCTGTCGGGACCATCGATGCGAGGTCTACTCGCATTGAGTAGCCTCGGATATAGCCCAAAGCTCGGCGCACCGGCTCCCAGGTTGGATCGTCGCGGCGATTCAGGTCCCGCTGCGGATAGCCGGGGCGCGGCCCCCAATTCACCTCCGGACAGGGCGCGCCTACGATCGGATCCCACGAGTCCATCAAGAGAATGTTGTGCCCTCGGGTGAAACTCTTCCAGGCCCACGGCGCCGTGCCCCCGTGACCCCACAAGTGATCCGTGTCGTTCACGCTCACTTTCTTTCCATCCCACGCCGGCGGCTCCAGCAGGAATTTTCGTCCGAAAGGAGAGATCCACTCCGCAGGACTGGCGAGCATTTCTTCCATCGTTTCAGCGCCGGCCCCTGTTAAGCCGACCGGATGGCTCTTCCCCTTCTCCCTTTCAAGCTTGTGGACCGTGTCAACGACCCACCAGTCCCAGTCCTTTCCACCGCCTTCGTTGATGACTTCGTAAAGTACATTGTCCAGATCGTCCACCGTGTCGACGATCTTCTTGAGGTAGGCCGCATGAAGTTCCCGAATGGCCGGTTCGTCTAAATCCACAACTGAGTCACGATTCTTATCGCCGTCGATCCCGTTTACATTGTTTTGCCGATTATAAGGATGTCCTGACCAGGTTTGGATGCCGCAATGATGCGGCTTGTTATAGCTGAATGCCTGAAAGAGCTGAACTGCGCAGTAGATACCCCGATCGCGGCACTCGGTAACCCGCGCACGCATGCGTTCAAAATATTCCGGGTTGAATTTGGAGAGATCGAACTTCAGGCTGCCGTCGAGCGCCGTTCCCGGACCCGTCCGGAGATACTTCTCAGGCCGGAACAGAACCTTGTCCGGCGTCCAGGGAGCCCAGGCCGACTGTTCCCACTGCCACAAGCGCATGAAGTTGTGGTTATGGGCCCGCATCATCGCGATGTAGCCTTCCCAATCGAAAACCGGCTCGGGAGCGACGCCGCTATTCTGCAGATTTGCCCAGGTGTGGGACCCGGTGAGGTAAATCGCCCGGCCGCTGCCGTCGGTAAAGTATCGGGGGTTGCTCGGGTGGACCTTCAGCGGTCCTGTAGCTGTCTGCCTGATCTGGTAAGGGTAAGCGCGAAAGGCTCCTGTCCCCGCCGCAAGATATGCCGCTCGTTTCAAAAACTCGCGTCGCCGCATCACGAATCCGCCTCAGGCAAGTTGGCCGCCATCGACAAACAGCAGCACGCCGTTTACATAGCTTGCGTCAGCCGAGGCCAGGAAGCAAGCCGGACCGGCCACATCTTCAGGAGTGCCGAGCCGGCCGGCCGGAATTAACCCGCGAGCAGGATCGTATTTCTGCATAAATTCCTCGTCGCGAAGAACGGGCCGGGTCAGGCGCGTCTGAATGAACCCCGGTCCCAACGCATTTGACGTGATGCCATACGGACCTAATTCCCGTGCCAGAGTTTTGGCCAGAAGATACAATCCGGCTTTCGAAGCATTGTAATGACCTAAGTGGGCTTCTGCATCCCAGCAATTTGTGGAGCCCATAAAAACCAGCTTCCCCTGCTTTCGTTCCACCATGTGGGGCGTCACGGCCTTGGACACCAGAAACGCACCTCGCAGATTCGTGTTCATCGTTTCGTCCCAGACGGTTTCCGAAATGTCGAGGAAAGGCACCGTGGGCGCGATACCGGCCACGTACATGACCACGTCGATGCGGGCGTACAGTTCAAGGATCTTTTCGACCATCGTCTTGACTTGGCTACCGTCTCGGACGTCACACTCTATCCCGCGGATTTCAAACCCTTTCGTGCATATTTCCGTGACCGTACAATTCATCATTCGAACGTCGATATCGGCAATGACCACGATCGCCCCCTCGGTAGCCAGGCGGGAAGCAATCGCTTTACCGATTCCTTGCGCGCCTCCCACGACAAGGGCGACCTGGTCCTTAAACCGGCCTGTGCCGTTCCAGCTTGCCTCAGACATACGGTCCTCTGTCCTCATCACGCAGAGTATTCACAATTGCGTGCGCCGTCTGTGAAAATCGCCCAAGTTTTTGTTACGCGGCAATGGTTCTGTTCGCTCAAATCAGAGCCATGCTTTTTTAACACTCTTTCGTAGTTTTCTTATAGCGATGCCGATAATTTTCGTAGGACTCTTGATTCAACCGGCGCGCGGAGCGCCACATGAGACTCAAAGACAAGGTTGCGCTCATCACCGGAGCGGCATCGGGTATCGCAAAGGCGACGGCTGAATTGTTCGCACGCGAGGGAGCCCTCATCATAGCGGCGGACGCCGCGGTCGAAGCCGGGAACGAGACCGTCGCCTGTATTCAAAAAAGGGGCGGACACGCCAGCTTTTCGCGCGTCGATGTTTCGAATTCACAGCAGGTCGCTCAGATCGTCGATGGCGCGATCGAGGCGTTCGGGCGCATTGACATCCTTTTCAACGGCGCGGCGATCCTCGCCTACGGGACGGTCGTGGAGACGGATGAAGCAATGTGGAACCGGATGATAACCATTAATTTGACCGGCACATTTCTCTGTTGCCGGGCCGTGGTGCCGCATATGATCCGGCAGGGCGGTGGATCCATAATCAATGTCGCGTCTACGACTGGCGCGCACGATGCTTCCGCACGGGCGGTCGCTTATGTCACGTCCAAAGGCGGAGTCACTCTGTTCACGAGGGCCTTGGCGATTGATCATGCCCACCAGGGGATTCGAGTCAACGCCCTTTGCCCGGGTCCGACGGACACTCCGATGCTCCGCAATGCGATGACGCCTGAGCAGCTCGAGCAATTCGCCAAAACGTATCCGATGGGAAGGCTGGCTCGACCCGAAGAACTTGCCAATGCGGCGCTGTTTCTTGCTTCGGACGAATCATCTTTCGTGACCGGGTCGGCCATGTACGTCGATGGCGGCCAAACGGCCAAAATCTAGTTCGCGGAGGATCCATGGTCTTTGCCAATGGTCTGAGTGCTCCGGAAGGACCGGTGGCTCTTCCGGATGGAACCTGGCTGATTGTCGAAGGCGGCGCGGACCGCGGCTGCGTGACGCACATCAGCGCCGATGGAAAAACCAAGAGAGTCATCAAGAAAACCGGGCGACCGAACGGCTTAGCGCTGGATGCAAGGGGCTCGATTTGGGTGGCCGAATCGCAGGTCCCTTCCCTGCTCCGGTTAACTATGGACGGAAAAGCGGAAATCGTAGCGACCGCCTGTGATTCCGAGCCCTTCCTATTCCCAAACGATTTGTGTTTCGGCCCGGATGGAGCGCTTTATCTCACCGATTCGGGAGTCCAAATAGGCAATTTTGCTCCAGACAATAAGGTTCGACCGGATTACGCGAACATCAGCTACGATGGCCGCGTATATCGGGTGAATACGGAAACAGGAGCGATGCAAAAGATCGACGGCGGAATCAAGTTCACGAACGGAATCGCCATTGGACCGGACGGTCTTCTGTACGCCAACGAGACGCTGACCGGCAATATCTATCGCTATCGCTCCCATCGCGCCGAAGGGAACTGGACGCGCGAGCGGTTCGGCAACGTCATCCGTCCGGACGCCCCACCCGGCTGGAAGGGACCGGATGGAATGGCTTTCGGTACGGACGGCCGGCTATACGTCGCCGTTTTCGGGCAGGGAGACGTGACGGTCCTTGGAAACGATGGAAGCGTGGTTGAGCGCATTTTGACAAGTGGCAAGCTGCCAACCAACGTAGCTTTCGGACTCCGAGGCCGCAGAAGCATCTACGTTACCGACTATGAGTTCGGACAAATCGAAACGTTCGGTGTCGGAACAGATGGTTTGCCCTTGTGGCTCGGTCCTCGAACGGAGTAGGATAGCGGAACGCGAATGAGCGGCATCACCACCCAAGGCGAGCGGCGCGAAGAAGTACCGCGCCTATGGCGTGTATTGACCGTTTGGGACCTCATTTTCTATGGCATGGTCGCCGTGACTCCGAGCGCGCCGGCTACGGTATTTGGATTGGCGGAGGTCAAATCGAAAGGTCACGTAGTGGTCACCATTTTGGCGGCAATGGTGGCCATGATCTTGACGGCCATCAGCTACGGCCGGATGGCAGCATTGTATCCGTCGGCAGGATCGGCCTATACATACGTAGGAAGGGGTCTGCACCCCTATTTGGGCTTTGTCTCCGGCTGGGCCATGTTGCTCGATTACGTAGTCAGCCCCGTTTTCTGCGTGATTTACGGCACACTCGCCTTGCAGCGCGCTATACCCCAGTTGCATTTTCCTATCGGTGCCGCGATTTTCGCGGGAGGAATCACGTATCTCAACCTTCGCGGCATCCGCTCGACGGCACGGACCAATCAAGTGCTGCTGGTCATGATGTTCGCCGTGCTGGGAAGCTTTATCGTCCTCGCTATCCGCTACCTCGCTGCGCAGAACGGAGTGGATGGCTTGCTCTCATTCAAGCCGTTCTACAATCCGGCGACTTTTAGCGTTCGCTCGATTGCGGGCGCTACCTCCTTCGCGGCCTTGACCTACCTGGGCTTCGATGCGGTGACAACCCTGGCCGAGGATGTACGGAATCCCCGGCGGAACGTGCTGCTGGCCGCTGTAGCCGTGTGCGCCTTCACAGGCATTTTCGGAGGCTTGCTGGTCTATCTCGCACATCTCGTCTGGCCGAATTACACGGCATATCCAAATATTGAAACAGCATTCGTCGATGTGACCCGCCGTGTCGGGGGCGTGATTCTCTTCCAAGCGATGGCGACTGTCCTGGTTGTCGCAAACATAGGTGCCGGCATGACTACCCAAGTAGGCGCCGCGCGGCTGCTCTTCGGAATGGGCCGCGACAATGTAATTCCGCGGCGATTTTTCTCCTATCTTCACCCGAAGCGAAATACTCCGAGCCGGAACATCTGGCTAATTGGATTGCTCGCATATTTCGGAGCACTTGTAATGAGTTATGAACTTACTGCGGAAATCCTGAATTTCGGCGCCTTCTTGGGCTTTATGGGAGTGAATCTCGCGGTCATTTGGCAGTTCGGAATCCGGTCTGCGAACGGTCGGCGCGGCAGGCTTTTCTCCGATTTCATTCTTCCAGCGCTCGGCTTCCTTTTTTGCGCGATCATCTGGCTGGGCCTTGGCGCACCGGCCAAAATCGCCGGCGGAATCTGGTTTGTGATCGGCTTGTTCGTACTCGCCTGGCACACGGCGATTTTCCGGCAGCCGCTCGCGCTTCCCGACCCGGCTTCGTACGAGTGATTCGAGGAACCCCGGCTATGAAAATGAAAAAGTTCATCAATCAGCCCCAGCGTATTGTTCCTGAACTGTTGGAAGGCCTCGCTCTGGCGTTTCCTGACAAGCTGCGCCTCGTGGGCTCCAACATCGTTGCGCGCGCTGTGCCCAAGGCCGCTGGAAAAGTCAGAGTTGTCACTTTGGGCGGCAGCGGCCATGAGCCAGGCCTGAGCGGGTTCGTGGGTCAAGGCATGCTGGATTTCAGCGTTGCGGGCGAAATCTTTGCTGCTCCAGGGGCGCCACGTTGCCTGGAGGCGATCCGCATGGCAGCCGAACGAGGAGAAAGCGTTCTATTTGTTGTGCTGAACCACGCCGGGGATGTGATGTCCGCCAATATCACGATGGACATGGCCGCGAGTCAGGGACTGAACGTGAAAATGATCCTCACCCACGAAGATATTTCCGGGGGTCCGAATCCTGAAGACCGGCGTGGCCTGGTCGGCTTTCTTCCTGTTTATAAAGTCTCCGGAGCGGCCGCCGAGGAAGGCCGCAGTCTGCAGGAATGCCTGGAAATCGCCGAGCGCATGGAACGCAATATGCGAACGCTGGCAGTCGCCGTTCGGACCGCTACTCATCCGTCCACAGGTCACGCCATATTTGATCTCGGCGAGGACGAAATGGAAGTTGGTATGGGCCAGCATGGTGAGGCCGGCACCATGAGGATGCAGCTCAAAACCGCGGATGAAACGGCTGACATCATGCTCGATCTGCTTCTCAAAGACCTGGACGTGAAACGCGGCGAAGACCTGCTGGTGATTGTGAATGGCGCGGGCGCCACCACTCTGATGGAACTACTGATCGTGTTCCGACGCGTGTCGCATGCTCTGAAGGAAAAGGGAATCAATCTGGCGAGAAGCAGGGTCGGCGAGTATATCACCACTCAGGAGCAGGCCGGCTTTCAACTCATGATCGCCCGCATGGACCCTGAGTTGCTTCGCTATTGGGATGCGCCTGCCGACGCACCGTACTTTGTAACGCCATGACCGAGACGATCGGAAAAAACGAGCTTGCGCGAATGTTCGCCGGAGCGGCGGCCCGTATCCGCAGCGAACACGAGCAGCTCTCTGAACTCGATTCGATCGGTGGGGACGGCGACCACGGTGCAACTATGTTGCGAGCGATGACCCGGCTCGAGGAAGCAACGATACCGGAACGAACCGGTGATCTGAAAACGATTCTTCGCGAGGCCGGCTGGAGCGTTCTAGGTGTCGATGGGGGCGCATCGAGTTCCATGCTGGGAATCTTTTTTAGTGGAATGTCGGATGCGCCAATAACATCCGCATCGCTTGATTGTGCCGGGCTAACGGCAGCTTTCGAGGCTGGCCTCAAGGCTGCTTCGAAGCAGACTCGAGCTGTTCCCGGCGACAAGACCATGATGGACGCATTGATCCCCGCGGTCCAGGCCTTACGATCGGCGGCGGACCGAGGCGGATGCATTACGGAAGCCCTTGAGGCAGCCGCAAACGCGGCGCGCGCCGGAGCGGAATCAACCAAAAACCTCACTGCGCATTATGGCCGCGCGAAGCATCTTGGCGAGAAGACGCTCGGTTATCAGGACCCGGGCGCCATGTCGGTCGCGTTGATTTTCGAGGGCTTCTGCAGTGGCCTTGCTGAATCGAAAGGTGAAACCGACAATGGCTGATATCGACGATATTCGAGACGGAAAAAATTATTACTTCGACAAGCCCCACCGAGGCAATTTGTTTTACCTCAAGGGAGCGAATTCGCTCGATTGGGGAATGAAGAACCGGCTAGGGAGGATCTTCAACCCGAATAGCGGCAAGACCGTGATGCTCGCGGTAGATCACGGCTATTTTCAAGGACCAACGACGGGACTCGAACGCATCGATGTTTCCATCGTTCCACTAGTACAATTTGCAGACGCGCTGATGATTACCCGCGGCGCGTTACGCACCTCGATTCCGCCGGAGATGTCCAAGCCCGTGGTACTTCGATCGAGCGGCGGGCAAAGCATCCTGAAGGAGCTATCCAACGAATTGGTGGCCGTGGATATAGAGGACAGTGTTCGCTTGAATGCGTCCGCTCTCGCCGTGCAGGTCTACATCGGAGGCCAGCACGAGCACCAGTCAATCGGCAACCTTGTCAAGGTCGTGGATGCAGGGAACCGGCATGGCATTCCCACCCTCGGTGTCACAGGGGTAGGAAAGGAACTGGTTCGCGACGCAAAATATTTGGGTCTGGCCACTCGTATCTGTGCCGAACTCGGTGCGCACTTCGTAAAGACTTACTACTGTGAGACGGGATTCGCCCGTGTAGCGGCGGGATGCCCCGTGCCCGTAGTAATTGCCGGCGGGAAGAAACTTCCAGAGCTGGATGCCTTGAGAATGGCATACCAGGCTATTCAGGACGGAGCTGCTGGCGTGGACATGGGGCGCAACATCTTTCAGTGCGAAGCGCCGTTGGCCATGATTCAAGCGGTTCGCGCCGTCGTTCATGACGGTGAAAAGCCCGACAAAGCGTATGATCTGTACCTTTCGCTGAATCGAGTTTCTATTAAGGGATAAACATGCCGAACAAAGAGATTACCCGAGTAGTATGTGTTGCCGAATTCCGGGCAAAAGAAGGGAAAACTGACGACCTCATATCCGCCCTGCACTCTTTGATGAAACCCACTCACAAGGAGCCCGGCTGTATTCGATACGAGCTCAACCAGCGTGTGGATGATCCCCGCTGGATCACCTTTATCGAGAAATGGACCGATAAAAAGGCCTTTGACGACCACTGCGCGATGTCTTACATCAAGAATTACTTCGATAATGTCCGGCCGGGGCTCGTTGAGAACTTCGAGGTAAAGCTTTACGAGGAAATTTTGCCGTAGAAAGGGCTGACGGGTGACCAGAGACGAGATCGATACTCCAGCTTTGCTGATCGACCTCAACGAGATGGAGAGCAATCTTCGTCAGATGTCTGCGTTCTTCGCAGACAAGCCGATCAAACTTCGTCCGCATTTCAAAAATCACAAGTCGCCTTTGCTGGCCCATAAACAGCTCGACGCTGGCGCCATCGGACTTACCTGCGCCACTTTGAGAGAGGCCGAGATCCTCGCAAATGGCGGCTTTCGCGATATTCTGATCGCAAACGAGATCGCCGGAGAGAGGGAGCTCAGTCAATTCGCGGAGCTTTCGCGCCGGACGGACGTTATCGTCGCTCTCGATAACGAACAAGTGGCTGTCGAGATGGCCGCCGTCAGTCGTGCTCGCGGCCTTCCGTTAAGCGTTGTTGTTGATCTCAATGTCGGTCTGAATCGCTGCGGCATTCTGCCGGGCGAGCCTGCCTTCCGGCTGGCCAAAACGGCAGTCGAGTTGGGGTTGAAGTTCCGAGGATTGATGGGTTACGAAGGCCATCTCCAGGCCTTCCCTCAGAGCGAGGAGAGAGACAAAGTCGTAAGGCAGGTCTGCCAATCCCTGACCGACTCAAAGCGGCTGATTGAAAGCGCCGGCATTCCAGTCGAGATTGTCTCGACCGGCGGCACCGGGACGTATATGATCGGCGGACAGTACCCCGGCATTACCGATATACAAGCCGGATCCTATCTGCTGATGGATACGATCTACACGAATCGAGGTTCGACTTTCAAGCGTTCCCTGACCATCCTTACCACCGTTATTAGTAGGCCCGACCAGAACCGTGCCATTCTGGATTGCGGCCTTAAAGCGCTCAGTGGCGAACGCGGCCTTTCCACCGTTAAGGGCGTAGAAGGCGTTCAGTTAAAAGCCTTGCATGCCGTTCACGGTCTCCTGGAAATTCAAAACCCGGACGAGTGTCTCCAACCGGGCCGGAAAATCGAGCTCTGGGTTCATTACAGCGATGCGACCGTGAACCTGCACGATCGGATGTATGGAGTGCGTAATGGGAATGTCGAAGAGATTATTCGAATCGAGCATTAATTCAGACAAAGGCATCCAGCGGCCTCGCAAGGCGAGCGCCCGACGGACGGCGGCCAAGCACTGTTCCGTTCGCGTGCCGCGGAAATCCTGCGAGGATCAGTTCCGGCTAGTGGAGCCTCAGATCAACGCAGAGGGCGTCCATCTATGGCCTTTTAACGAATCGTTTCCGATTGACGTGCGCTTTCTGACGAGCGACGGCCGGCACAACGTCAGAATGAATCGTCACGATTACTTCGAGATTCTGTACCTCTGTGCCGGAACCGCGCAATACCATATCCAGGATCGATTACTGCCGATGCACGAAGGGGATCTGGCCGTGGTGGGGAGCACCGTCTATCACCGCCTGGAATGCCGCGGAGACTCATTGCCAACCATGGCTGCCCTGTTCTTCGAGCCTGACATGATTCGCTCCGATGGCGGCTCCGAAAATGCCGAGTACCTGACGCCCTTTCTTCTTCAGGATTCTCAATTTCCGCATATCCTTCCGGCAAAGGGCGGCATCCCCAGCCAGATATTTGACCTTATGCAGCGAATCCGGGCGGAGCTGCCCGCTATGTCTACGCGCAGCCGCCTGGCGGTGAAAACGTACCTCAAGATGATCCTGATCCTGCTTGTGAATCAGTACTCGTCTTACGCCGGAACGGTGGAAATTTTCAGGCGGCAGCAGCGTGCTCTCGATCGCCTCCGCCCTCTGTTCGATCATCTAAGCCAGCACTTTGGAGAACCGATACAGGTAAAGGATGCCGCCCGGACGTGCGGCATGAGCGAGTCTCACTTCATGAGCTTTTTCAAACGAACCACGGGACAGTCGTTCATGGCCTACCTGAATCACTGCCGGATTGAACGTGCTGAGGCGCTGCTCGTGACAACGGAAAAATCTATGTCCGAAGTTAGCCAGGAGATGGGCTTCTGCGATCAGAGCTATTTTGGGACCGTGTTCCGGCGGCTGGTTGGGATGACTCCAGCCGCTTACAGGCGGCGCTTCCGGACCGGCGAGGAACTTCCCTTCAAGCTGGTAGATCATGCGATACCGGCTCTCGCGCCGGTTGCATTCCAGAGCGCGCTTCCGTCAAGAAGCCCGACAAGCCCACAAAACAATCGACAGATTGTAGCGAAAAAGCCAAGCCGTCCGTGGCCGCATCGAAGCCTGAGCATGCGGCTGAAAGATAAGGTAGCAATTGTCACCGGCGCCGGCACCGGCATTGGACGTGCCATTGCCCAGCGCTTTGGCCAGGAGGGCGCCAAGGTTGTCATTGCCGAGATCGATGCCGCTACTGGCCGGTCATCTGCGGAGGTGTTGGCGTGTGAAGGTGGAGATGCCATATTCCTTCGTACGGATGTTTCCAACGAAGACCAGGTCAGGGCTATGGTGGAAGCTGCACTCGCCCGCTTCGGCCGGATCGACGTGTTGTGCAACAACGCCGGAATTCTGCTGTTCCACGAAGAGGCCCGTGCGCACGAATTATCGAACGAAACATGGGACCGCACGCTGGCTGTCAACCTTCGCGGCTATTGGCTGACCTCAAAGTATGTCATTCCGTCCATGCTGAAACAGGGCGGTGGATCCATCATTCAAGTTGCCTCTCCCACCGGCATGTTTGCGTTCGCGCGCCTGACGGCATACAGCACGAGCAAAGGCGGCGTAATTGCCCTAACCCGCGCGATGGCCGCCGACTATGCAAAAGACAGGATCCGGGTCAACGCCATCGTTCCCGGCACGATCGATACGCCTATGAATGCTCCGCTATTTTCGGATTCCGAAGCGCGCGAGCATTCCAAGGCGAGGAACCTGCTCGGGCGGTTAGGCACTCCCCAGGATCTTGCCGGTATCGCGCTCTTTCTAGCTTCCGACGATTCCGCCTATTGCGCAGGTGGGCTGTTCACCGTCGATGGCGGCCAGACCGCGATGTAAGAATTAACAACTCACTTCTGCTTCTGGAGCAGCAACGCGCTGTCGAGCCATCCCGGAGCTTCGGGCGAGGTCCAGGTGCCACCCTGCACGGCGGCGAGCGGAACAATCTCCCCGGTAAACGGCGTGAACCATTTCGCACTGTATGTTCCGGGTTCGAGCTTGACCGTCACTTTGCCTCCTTTCGGCAGATACACGGCATAAATCTCACCTGGTTTCGCGAGGCAATACGCGCCGTTATTGACCAGTTCGTCGTGCGGCTCGGTCTTCCACCATTCGAAACTCGTGAAGAAATCGACCATGTGTTCGTATCCCTTCAGCATGGTCATCGTGTCATCGCCGCGCCCGTTGATCCAGCCGCCGCCTGTATCAGGCCAGATATTCGTACCGCGCCGGCAGGTTTCGCCTGCCGTGCCATAAGCACCCGCCATGGCGATATCCCATGCCACTCGCCGTAGCGTCTCGGCCGAGTCGGAGTTCGGCCCGGGGGCCCAGTGCGGATAGTGGTCTTCGTAGCCGTATTCTTCATTGGACTGCGGGATGATGCGTCCCGTTTTGATTTGGATCTGGCGCTCCTCGAGCATCAGATTGTGCTGGTCGCGAGACCAGTCCTGGATCGATGTAAAACCGAACCAATCGGAGGCCCTGTCCTGGTGTACGCGGTGAACCGGATGGCTACTCGCCAGATGGCGATACGGATCCCAACTTTCGATCAGTGTTCCAGTCTCGTGCGCCCATTTCTCGTCGCGGAAGCTATCGAGATCGTCACCCAGATCCCAGGTAATGTTCGAAAACGCGCTAAGCCGCGATACCGCGTAACGAATATAGCGGCGCTCGTCCTCGCTTCCCGCAGCGGCCTGTGCTTTATGAGTGGAAATATCCAGGATGACTGAAATGATTACATCCCGGTCGCGGGCGAAGCGCAGCATCCTCTCCCACTTTTGCCAGTAGGGAATGTTGAATCTCGTGAAGTCGATTCCCGGGCGGTCGAAACTCTTGGGTGCTTCCGCAACCCAGGGCCGCACCGCCATGGAAAAGTTGTCTCCAATCATCACAGGCTCTCCCCAAAAAATATTGGCGGCTCCCGCCAGCAAAACACGAATCCGGTTAATCTTCATGCGGTGGAGGCGTTCAATGCTGTAATCGATGATTCGATCGTCCCGCCAGCCCACCAACCAGAATGCAGTTGTGCCGTTGAAGAAGTAGTGCTCGCCTGTGCCTTCCCAGATGAAGTGCCAGGGATACTTCGGATCGACTCGAATCGGACCCCGGCGATGTCCATCCACAGCGCGGAACGTTCCCGTATGAGTCTTCACGAAATTGCCCTGCCGGTATTCAACCGAATACGCGTAATCGCCAGGGGAGGCCGGAGTAAAACGGATCCGAAAGAGACTACCGTCGTTCGAATCGCAGAAGCCCTCGACGGCAATCTTCGCGCTCTCGCCGCTCTTGCCGAAGGACCCGCGCAGTGTCGCCTCGGTGAATGGGTTTTGCGCATCAGGGCCCGACACATTCGCGCTGATTTCGACGAAATCGTAGGCGTCCAATGCTTCGGCTGACTGCGAAAAGCGGACATCCTGGGGCACTGCGGAAGCTGCATAAGGTAGGAGAAACAGAAGAACGTAGGCGTGTTTGCGCAATTTTTCCCTCGATCGAAGACCAGATTAAGGGAATTCGCGTACGTGCGTCTATCACAAGCCCACAACCGGTTTTTGAAATCCTCTACTTCTCGCAAAACGATCCCAGGCTATCTTGCATAGGTTGTCTCGCGCTGCTTCCCTGGCTGCTGGTAAAGCGAAACCACTCGATTTAGCGCCAGCAGGATCTCGTTCATCTGGACATGGCTGTCTGCTTGGAGCACGATCTTCGCGGTCGGGCGAACCGGATCACTCCGGTACGCCATCTGCGGCCCGGCAGATACTCTGTCGTAAATCGCCCCTTCTTTGACTCGCCTCTCTTGGCCGCGATGCCGCGATGGATATCGCTGATTCGCATGGAAACACATTCCACAATGCCGGCAAAGATATGGCCAGCGGTTAAAATACGCCCAGATATGATCGAAGATGCCACGCCGGCGTTTGCGAGAAACGTCGCTGCAGCGGCAGCGGGGACACGCAATCCGCATATTCTGCTCTTCGACCGGATGACGAATTGTCTTAACAGTGTCTTCTACGCCCTCAGGTATAATCAATGGCATCCGTAAGATCGATGTATCGCCTCGCTGTAGCACTGCTGTGCGCAGGCGCCTGTGGTGCTCAAACTGCGCAATCCCCGCAAGACCTTCTCAAAGAAGCTATTAGGCTGCAGCAAGCCGGCAAGTTCGACGATGCCATCCGCGACTATCGCCAGATCCTCGATAAGTACCCTGATATTCCGGAGATCCGTTCGAATCTGGGAGCCGCGCTGGCCGGAGAAGGCCGTTACTCGGAAGCGATCGTCGAGTACGAGCGTGCGCTCTCGTTAAAGCCTGACCCGCAAGTCCGCCTGAATCTGGCTCTTGCTTACTACAAGACGAGCCGCTTGACGGACGCAATCGGTGCATTACAGAAGGTACGTCAGGAAGCTCCAGCCAACTTTCAGGCTTTGACTTTGCTTGCGGACTGCCATCTCAGGCTCGGCCACAATAAAGAGGTAATCGGCCTGCTGGATTCCGCCGGGCAGACTGAGGCAAATAGCCCTGCCTTGATTTACCTTCTCGGCACCGCCCTGGTGCGCGATGGTCAAACTACGCGAGGGCAGCTCATCATCGACAAAATCTTGAAAAATGGCGATTCGGCCGAAGCCCGTTTATTGATGGGAACAACCAAGTATATGGTCGGAGACTTTTCCGGGGCGCTCGGGGACTTGCAGAAGGCGGTCGAACTCAACCCTAACCTTCCGGATGTGTACTCGTATTACGGACTCGCTCTCCTGTCGACGGGAGATCAGGCTGGCGCACGAAAAGCTTTTGAGCGTGAACTGGAACGGAACCCGAACAATTTCGACGCGAACCTGCGTATGGGCGTTATCCTGCGCCAGGACAACGACAACGAGACTGCTGCCAGGTATCTCCGGCACGCGCTACAAATCCGTCCTGGGGATCTTGGTGTCCGATACCAGATCGCGGCGATGGAACTCAGCGAAGGACAAGTAAAGCAGGCCATCCACGATCTGGAATCGATTCTGAAGGAAGCGCCTCAGTTCACCGAGGCCCATGTCTCTTTGGCAACGGCTTATTATCGCGAGAAGCGTAAGGCCGACGGCGATCGCGAACGTGCTGTCGTGGCGAAGTTGAATGCCGCTCGTCAGGCGAATGAGGCTGCGGTGAAGGCGCAGTGAAGCTGGCGGCGAGCGCTGCCCTGTTTATGGCTGGCGTTGTTGCGGCTCGAGGCCCCCACGGGATCCAACATGATCGGATCCCAAATGATCGTGGTACGGTTTCGCGCGCGCCGCGCAACTGCATGGCTTGTCATCCGGCTCAAGCGCAGCTCCATCCGGCGACCTCGATGGCGCACGCGCTCGAATCGGTCTCTGAATGCACGATTCTGCGAACACATTCGGTCCTAACCTTCAGCACCGGAAAATACGCTTACCGCATCGAAAGAAAAGCCGATCAGAGCATTTACTCCGTTTCCGACGGAGAGCAGACGTTCTCAGCGCCAATAGCATGGGCATTCGGGCTCGGTGCTGCCGGACAGACTTATGTCTTCAAGAGAAATGGGGATTTGTACCAGACACGCGTCAGCTACTACCAGGCAATCGATGGCCTGGATCTGACAATAGGGGCAGCGAACCGCAAACCCACGAATCTTGCGGAGGCCGCCGGCCAGCTCATGGATCGCGATGAGAAGCTGGCCTGCTTCGGGTGCCATGCGACGGATGCCGTGCGAGCCAGAGAGTTGACGCTTGATACCATGACGCCCGGGGTGCAGTGCGAACGCTGCCACGGGGCTACCGAAAATCATCTGAAAGGCATCAAGACAGGTGACGCGAAGCTTGCCAAAATGACCCGTCTCGGGGCCCTCTCAACCGAGCAGATCTCGAACTTCTGCGGTCAGTGTCACCGCACCTGGGAGGAGATCGCCGCCGCCGGCAAACTCGGTATCGCCGATATTCGCTTTCAGCCCTACCGCCTGACAAACAGCAAGTGCTACGATACTGACGACGTTCGTATCAGTTGCCTTGCTTGCCACGATCCGCACCGAGAAGTGGACAGAATCGAAGGCCATTACGACGCCAAATGCCAGTCCTGTCATGGCGGCGGCAAGCCCAATGCTGTTGCGTGCAAGGTTGCAACCCGGGGCTGTGTTGGATGTCATATGCCGAAGCTGGACCTTCCGGGATCACACCATAGATTTACTGATCACCAGATCCGGATTGTAAGACTCAATGAGCCGTATCCGAATTAGCACATTAATGAGCTGCGCGCTCATGATTGGCCAGACGTGCTTCAGCCAAAGCGGTAGCCCGGACTTGACCGCAGTCGACGCATATAAAGCCGCGATAAAACTTCATCCGGAGGACGTTGCGGCGCACGTCAATCTCGGCGTTGCGCTGGCGCACCTTGGCCGCTACGACGAAGCAATTGCTGAATACGAGACAGCCGAAAAGCTCCTTCCCGGAGACCCGCGAATCGTTCTCAATGAAGGTCTGGCATACGAAAAGAGCGGCCGGATCCGGGAGGCGGCGCTACGTTTCGCCGATCTCCACAAATCGCACCCGGAAGAGAACAAAGTAACGCTCTTGCTGGCCGATTGTTACCTGCAAATGGGCGAAGATCAGCGGGTAATCGAACTCCTGCAGCCCGTTCAAGCCCAAAATGCAAACGATCTCGGATTCGCGTACATGCTCGGGACAGCGCTAATTCGTCAGCAGCAAATTCAGGAGGGCGAGGTGTTCCTGGATCGCATTCTACGGAACGGAGACACCGCGGAAGCGCGCTTTCTCCTGGGGACGCGCATGTTCGCTTCAGGCGATTATCCTGCTGCGGTGAAGCAACTGGCGAGCGCCATCGCTCTCAATCCGAATCTTCCTCAGCTTGAATCCTTCTATGGCCGTTCGCTCCTGGCAACCGGAGACCCGGATGCCGCCGCCTCGGCATTCCGCAAAGAATTATTGCGTGATCCGAACGACTACGGCGCGAATCTCGGTTTGGCCCAGATTCTGACCGAAGGGAAGCGGTGCGCCGAGGCTATCCCGATTGTGCAGCGCGCCCTGGTGCTTCGTCCGCAATCGGCCGAAGCGCATCTCGCGTTGGGCGAGTGTCTGGCTGGAACAGGAGAATTCGAGAAGGCGCGCACGCACTTGGAGGCTGCCGTCTCTGCGCTGCCGGGTTCACTGGAGGCTCATCGAAGCTTGCTCGCCGTGTATAAGAATCTGCATTTGACGCCGGAAGCGGCTCGTGAAGAAAGCTTTGTGGAAAAGCTGGCGCGGGCCACGCGCGCAAACGAACCGGGGCCCAAGCCGAATGAACCCGCTCCGGACTTTGCCCTTCCCGATTCGATCAGCGGCAAAATCGTTAGTCTCGCGCAAATCCGCGAAAAAACGGGCGCAGTCCTGGTCTTCGGCAGCTATTCCTGTCCCAATTTCCGCGCCTCGGCCGACGAGCTCAAACGACTCTATCGCGAGTACGGAGCCAGCACTCCTTTTCTCCTCGTCTATATCCGCGAGGCGCATGCGACCGGTACCTGGCAAAGCACGCGCAACGAGCGCGAAGGAGTAGAACTGATGCCGGCGGCCAATCTGGCAGCGAAGCAGGATCACGCCGCCATGTGCAGCCGCAAACTGCACCTGCCCTTTCCGGCGGTTGTCGACGGAATGGATGACGCCATCGAAAACGCATATGCGGCGTGGCCCAGCCGCTTATTCGTGATCGGAAAGGACGGGCGTGTGCGATACAGCACGCGCTTAACGGAATTGGATTTTCACCCGGAAGAGTTGCGAGCAGTGATCCGGGGCCTGGAACAATAAACTCATGAAGCTCAACAGACGAGAGCTGATGTGGCTCGCCGCCAGTTGCGGCGCGTCGCGGCTCCTCGGCAGGCAGACGGAGGCGGCTCAGTCCGAGTCCCTGTTTATAGAAGTTCCCACATCCTCCAGCGGGATCGAGTGGGCACACGAGAACGCCATGTCCCCGAACCGCTATCTGCCCGAAACGTTGGGACCCGGATGCGCCTTCCTCGATTTCGATAACGACGGCTGGATGGACATCTATCTGGTCAACAGCGGGCCATGCGATTTCTGGAAACCGGCGAAGCTAATCCGGAACGCGCTCTACAAAAACAACCGGGACGGAACGTTCACTGATGTCACCGAGAAGGCGGGCGTAACGGGCGGCACTTTTGGCATGGGGGTGGCGGTCGGCGATTTCGATAACGACGGCTGGCCCGACATGCTCGTGACTTCCTACGGCAACTGTATCTTATACAAGAACAACCACGACGGGACATTCACGGATTGTACGCAGAAGGCCGGCCTTGCCACGCCTGGCTGGACGACAAGCGCCGTCTGGTTTGATTATGACGGCGATGGACGCCTCGACCTGTTCATCTGCAGCTTCGTCGATTACTCCGGCGGCCATAAGTTCGAGTGTGGAGATAACAAGCTCGGCAAGCACTATTACTGCATTCCGCGCATCTTCAAAGGGACGGCAAGCTTTCTGTATCACAACAATGGCAACGGTACCTTCACCGAGGTGAGCAAAGGAACGGACATTGCCAAATCCATTGGTAAAGGGCTGGGCGTAGTCGCAACCGACATCAATAACGACGGGCGAATGGACCTGTTTGTCGCTAACGACACGGTACAGGACTTCCTTTTCATGAATCGGGGTCCCGGCCCAAACGGCGCGTGGAAATGGGAAGAGGTCGCGATGCAGGCGGAAGTGGGATTCAGCGAAAACGGTCAGGCGCGCTCGGGCATGGGCGTCGATGCGGCGGATCTGAACGGTGACGGGTGGCAGGATCTCTTCGTCGCAAACGTAGACCAGGAAATGTTTTCCGTTTACCAGAACAACAAGGACGAAACATTCCGCGACGTCGCGCATATCGAGGGCGTCGCCCAAGCAACCCGCCTGTTGAGCGGTTGGGGGCTGAAGTACTTCGATTACGACAACGACGGCGCGATCGACCTGATGCTTGCGAATGGCCATCCGGACGACATGATCGACCATTACTCATCCCAGGTGAAATACAAAGAGCCGATGCTTCTCTTCCATCAGGGCGATGACGGCAAACTGCATAACGTCAGTGACCGCGGCGGAACGGCCTTTCAGAAGAGCTTTGCGGCGCGGGGCCTTGCCGCTGGCGATTACAACAACGATGGAGCCGTCGACGTGCTCGTATGCAATAACGGCGGAGCGCCAGTCTTGCTCAAAAACAACGCCGCCAAAGGACACAACTGGATAGGCATTAAGCTCGAAGGGGTGAGCTGCAACCGTGATGCAATCGGCGCCAAAATCTACTGGACGGCAGGCGGCAAGAAGCGGCTACGGCTCAAGAATAATGGCGGCAGTTATCTTTCCTCTCACGATCCTCGGGAGGTGCTGGGTATAGGGAAGGCAGCGCGAATCGAAGCGCTCGAAATTCACTGGCCCACCCCGAGCAAACAGGTGGACAGATTTACAGACGTGCCGATAAATGCCTATATCCGGATCGTAGAAGGAAAAGGAATCACAGCTAGCTGAAGTTCAGTTTCGTCACGACCGCTGCTCGCTGAACACCGATTTCAATTGCTTCACCGCCTCTATCAGCGCGATATAGATATTCAGTAGTCCCAGTCCGCTAATCGCGCCGCGGAAATAGCGGCTCATCCAGAGTTTCGCGAAATGCGGTGAGTGCATGGGAACCCAACTCATCTCCCAGCTCTTGAGCCAGGGAAATACAACCAGAAATAGGCCGAGTTCGAAGGCAAAGATGATCAGGCAGAACGCGAGCACACGTCGATGCCACCTTAGGAAACGGGTCCGCTTGGCGGGCGGAGGTGCAGCGGGCGACGGCAGAGTCATGCCGTGGCCCCGCTCGCGACGATTTCCAAAACCTCGGTGGATTCTCCAAAAAGTTCACCTTGCGGCGAAGGGCCGCACAGGTAACCGGTCCAATGCACGTCCCGACTGTTGACGCGCACCGGCCAGAAGCTGAACCGGTGCATGAGCGTCGGGCCGTGTTTGCGTAGTGCGCGCCGATGGTCGGACGTGGAGTAGCCTTTATTCGAGGCAAGATTGTATTGAGGAAAGATTTCGTGCCAGCGGGCCAATACGCTATCACGGTGCACTTTTGCGATGATGGAGGCCGCCGCAATTGCACGGCACCGGGCATCGCCGTCAATTAGCGGCAACTGCTCGATTGGCAGATCCACTTTGATGGCATCAAGCAAAAGATAATCAGGCGAAACGGTGAGTGCCTCTATGGCGCGTCGCATGGCGAGCCGGGAGGCCTGGTAAATATTAATCTGATCGATTTCGAACACATCGGCTCCGCCTAGTCCCCAGGAGACAGCGCGTGTTTTAATTTGCGCGGCAAGTTTCTCACGCTCTTTCGCATCGATGATCTTACTGTCGCGCAGACCTCGAATCGGACGTTCGGGGTCCAGGATGACCGCCGCCGCGAATACTGGCCCGAAAAGGCATCCGCGGCCTACTTCGTCAACGCCCGCAATGCGTGAAAATCCCTGCTCGCGGGCTTCCCGCTCGTAGGAGCTGACACATCGAATAGACCTCGGTTCGGGGCTCCCTCCGGAACGCCTGGCCAGCCGGCGCTTAATATCAGCGTCCTTGCTCACAAAGAACTAAGAGCCGGCTAGTCGCGCTCGCGGAGACGGGCAGCTTTACCTCTAAGGTTGCGTAGGTAGTACAGTTTGGCGCGCCGCACGCGGCCCGTGCGAATCACATCGATATGGTCGATCACTGGCGCGTGCACTGGGAAAATACGTTCTACTCCGTGACCGAAGCTGATCTTTCGGACCGTAATCGTCTCGCCCATACCCGTGTTCTTGCGCGCGATCACGGTTCCTTCGAAGGCCTGCAGACGCTCCTTGTCACCTTCTCTGATCCTGACGTGCACGCGAATCGTATCCCCGGGACGAAACTCCGGGTGCGGCGCAGTTCGCGTGTGCTTGCTGATGAACTTGCTAACAAGTGCGTTTTGCATGGTCTTCAATTCTGCCTTGTGTCACGGCTGCCGGCTAAATCCGGCCGGAGCCGCTCTGTTTTCTCGCGTGACGCAGCCCGGCGCCAACGCTCGATCTCCTCGTGATTCCCGCCCAACAGCACTTCGGGCACTTTCCAACCGCGGAACTCCGCTGGCCTAGTGTACTGCGGGCAATCCAATAAACCATCTCGTTTCTCGCTGAAACTTTCGTTTCGCGCGGATTCCTCGTTCCCCAGCACGCCCGGAATCAGGCGTGCTACGGCATCAATTACTACAGCGGCCGCTAGTTCGCCGCCGCTTAAGACAAAATCGCCGATCGATATCTCGTCGTCTACCAGATACTCGGCCACTCTTTCATCCACGCCTTCGTACCGGCCGCAGACCAGCAACAGATCATCCAACAACGCGAACTCGCCCGCAATACCCTGGCTGAACCGTCTGCCCTGAGACGAGAGCAGCACAGCCTTCTGCCTCGGGCCACGCTGAGGCAGGATCGACTCCACCGCTTCGAATACCGGCTGCGGCTTCAACAGCATACCCTCTCCGCCCCCAAACGGCCGGTCATCCACAGTCCGGTGACGGTCGTACGTCCAGTGTCTCAGATCGTGAATCTGGAATTCCAGAAGCCCGGCCAGCTTGGCTCTACGAATTACACCGTAATCGAACGGACCGGAAAAAAATTCCGGAAAAATCGTAAGGACGTGAAATCGCATGATCTTTTACAAATCCAGCAAGCCTTCGGGCAGGTCGACACGAATACTTCGCTGTCCCAGATCCACGTCGCACAAGGCCTTTACAAAAGGAATCAGTACTTCACGCCCCTGAACCGTCACTTCCATGAGTGGTGGGCCACCGTGCTGCTGCCAGCCTCCTACTGTCCCCAAGAGTTCACCAGTCGACCTGTCGATCACCTGGCAGCCGACGAGATCCGATCGAAACAAATCGCCGTCGGCGAGTATTCCGCGATCCGCGAACCGCACCCACAGATCCGCTCTGCGAAAACGCTCCGCTGCCTCGATCGAATCGATCCCCGCAAGCTTCACAACCCAGTCATCACGGTGCCGCCAGGCGCTGTCAATCTCTACCGGGACATCCGAGCCGTCAGTTAACCGCGCCGTGGCACTCTTGAGTTGTTCAATCCGGTCCGGTACATCCGTTTGAGCCAGCACCAACATTTCTCCGCGATTTCCGCGAGGACGGAGCACTTCGCCTATCACGACCCTCTCGCGGTCCATGGGCGAATCTTTCTTGAGTCTTTGCCTCGCTGAAAAGCGCGGGCTCATCCAACGCTATTCCAGAATCTCCAGAGAAAACCGGCGATTCAGTTTCGTACCGACCGCACCGAGCAGGGTCCGGATCGAGCGCGCCGTCCGCCCTTGCTTGCCGATGACTTTGCCAAGGTCGCCCGCCGCCACCCGCAGTTCGAATACCGTGGCGTGTTCGCCTGTGACTTCATTCACGACCACTCCACTAGGTGTATCGACCAGAGCCTTAGCGATCTCTTCCACCAACGCTTTCACGCCGTTGCTCTCGTTCATGTTGTTATTCTTCTCAATTCATCTGCCCCGGGCGCAAAGAGAAACTCTGGGGTCTACGCTGTTGCGGGAGCCTCTGTTGGAGCCGATTTGAGCAAACGGCTTACCGTCTCTGACGGCTGTGCCCCGTTCTTCATCCAGTACTGAATCCGTTCGCGATCCAGTTGGATCTGCGCAGGCTTGGCAACGGGGTTGTAATGACCGACAACTTCAATTGAGCGGCTGTTACGAGCCCGTTCCTTCTCGATAACCACCACTCGATAGGTGGGCTTTTTCTTGGCGCCAAACCGCGCCAGGCGAATTGCTAACATCGTAACCTTTTCTTTTTAATATTGTTACAAACTTGTCTGCGTTGTACCGCACTAGAAGCCCGGCAGCCCGGGCAGTTTCATTTTTGCCAGTTTCTTTCCGAGAAATCCAGCCTGGCCAGTGAAACTCTTCATCATTTTACGCGCCTGCGCGTACTGTTTCAGAAGGTTATTCACGTCTTGAACGCTCGTACCGCTGCCTTTGGCGATACGACGCCGCCGCGAGCCATTGATCATCATATGGTTTCGCCGCTCCTTGGGCGTCATGGAATCAATAATGGCGACGACGCGGTCAATCTCCTTCTCGTCGATCTTCGTGTCCTTGAGTTCTTTGAGAGGCCCGACCTTTGGCATCATGTCGAGCAGACCCCCAAGTGAGCCGAGCTTCCGAACTGTCTTGATCTGGTCGCGAAAGTCTTCAAGCGTGAATTCGTCGCCCAGCAGTTTCTCCTGCATCTTTTCGGCGGTCTTCTCATCAATGTTTTCCTGAACCTTGTCGATCAAGGAGAGGACATCGCCCATCCCGAGAATGCGAGACGCGACCCGGTCGGGAAAGAATGCCTCCAGGGCATCCGTCTTTTCACCAACGCCCACGAACTTCAGCGGCTGCCCGGTGATAGAGCGGATGGAGAGTGCCGCTCCGCCACGCGCATCGCCATCCATCTTCGTGAGGATGACGCCCGTTATACCGAGGCGTTTGTGAAACTCATCGGCGGATTTGACAGCATCCTGCCCGGTCATCGCATCGGCAACGAACAGGACTTCGGTGGGATTGAGGGCCTCCTTCAGTTCGTGCAATTCCTGCATAAGCTGATCGTCGATATGCTGCCGTCCCGCAGTATCCACCAGGAGGACGTCCCGGCCCGTCTGCATCGATTCCCGACGGGCCGACCGGGCGAGATCCAAGGGCTTCGTTTCGTCCGCGGCCCCCTCATAAATCGGAGTGCCGATGTTCTTCGCCAGAATACTCAGTTGGTGCCGGGCTGCGGGTCGATAAACGTCCACCGAAACAAGCTGCGGGTTACTGCCTTCTTTCGTAAGGAGCCGGGCGAGCTTCGCGGCGCTGGTTGTCTTACCGGAGCCTTGCAGACCCACGATCAGAATCACCGTCGGCGGCTCGTTTGCAAACCGAAGCCGGGAGGCGTGGCTGCCCAGCATCCTCGTAAGCTCATCACGAACGATCTTGATTACCTGCTGTCCGGGAGAAAGCGCGGTGAGAACCTCTTCTCCCATCGCCTTTTCTCTGACCTGCTCAATGAATTGTTTGACGACTTTGAAGTGAACGTCGGCCTCGAGAAGCGCGACACGAATTTCGCGGAGCGCCTCCTCCATGTTGGCCGCGGTCAGTTTTCCTTCGCCGCGCAGGTTCTTGAAGACGCGCTGCAGCTTATCGGATAAGTTGTCGAACATTGCTTACGGACTCAGGGATAGCAGGAGGCTAGGCGCAGTTACCCCACGGTGGGAAACGGCGCTTTATCTTTTGAGTATAGCGCGGCTCGGTCCTGCGGTTTACTGGCGGAAGCGAAAGACGCGAATCTGTCCAGCTGGAGAACGGTTTTCCCCGGCAAACGTGGCGAGCAATTGAAAGTGCGACGGGTTTGTCTCAATAGTTTTTAGCAGAACCTTGTTGTGCGGAAATTGGCTCTCCAAGGGCCACCTGTCGACAACGACAAGAGCGATGTTGCTTCGGCTAAGCGAGGCAAGGACATCCTCAGGTGAGCTGATCAGACTTTGGTATGAAGAACCATCCCAGTTCATTCGCGCGAGTGTCTTTGTCGCCCGCACAATGGTTACTGTGGGACGAGGCTCGAGCATAGCGATTTCGGAGACGAGCAGACCTTCGCCAATGGAGTTCGACGAGCTCAGTACCCTGGCATCGTGAAATTCCGGGTGCGCGACGATGAAGCGGGCCGCCTGGATGTATCCGAACTGCCGATCGTGCGGCACGGCGAAGGTCTCGGCCACAAACAGACCGCCCGCTACTGCTGTAAGTAGACCCCGGCGCCACATCGTCCTGCTTCCTAAAACCGGAAGATGGTCGGCGAGCCAGAACAAGCCGGCGATCAGGAATAGAATCAGCGCCGGCGCAGCGATCACCATTTTCCGGTCCTCGACTCCGGCCGGGACAAGGGAATGAAAGACCCAGGTGGCCAGAATCAGTCCCAGCATGACCGCGGGAACGGGGGCTACACGCTTCCCCCGAACCAGTGGTTGCCCGACCTGAATCAGAATGCCAAGCGCACCTAACGCGAAAAGTGCCAGACCCGTCATGCGGACGATAATGACGGCAAACGCCCCAAGGGCAGTTAACGTGTAATGGAGACTCGGTACGGAACCGCCGGTCCACCCTTTTGCAGCCACCCCCATCGTCATCAACTGCCACGGTAGGCACAACACCGCCACGATGAGGACAGAAACCCAGAATGAGCGGCGCAGAATGAGCGATACCTTATGCGCAAGGGGCAGCGCAACAGGAGGAATCAGACACAGCAGCCAGCCGTTTCCTTTCGTCAAAACGGCAAGTGAAAGAAAGATCCCGAACCACATGTTGTCTTTCCAATGCTCGGAAACGAGATAGCGCGCAAAAAACACCGCGCTCCAGAAACAAAACAGCATGAGCAGGGTTTCCGACATTTCCTGGTCGGTGCAACTCTGCACGAGCGGCAGACAGATCAGCAGGAACGCTCCCAGACGCGCAGCGTTAACCCCAAACTGACGCTTTGTTTCGCTATAAAGAGACAAAGCGAGAAGTGCGGTCGTGAATGCGAGTTCAAGCCTGATTGACACACGCGATGCCGAGAACAGCAGCATCCAGACCGACTGAACGATGTAGAAAACCGGTGGCCAGTGCCCGATGGCTACTTTCGGGTAGTGGGCATAGTAGTTCTCAGCAAAGGCGAGAGGATGAAGTAAGTCAGGCGCCTTCAGGTATTCGCGAACCATGAGGGAGGTAACATAGTGGGCTGGTTCGTCTGGGTAGGATCCGAATTCGCTGCGATAGGCGCCGCTTGCAATTTGAAGGAGAACAGTAAACGCAAACAGGACCGCAAATGTCGCCAGAGTGCGAGGCAAGACGGGCGATCGCACTCTGCCCCGCCAGCGCTCGAAGGTGCCCGGGTCAGAGACAGTCGAGTGCAGCTCAGTGTTGACGATCATTGCCGGTTTAGGAGCGGACAGATACGAGCTACGCTCCTTTCCATCGTACTTGCTAAATGGCCGCACCGCCATGAAAGTTCCTACTGGAAGATTCACCAGTTGCGGTCGTTTACTCAAGCGGCTAGGGGTAGTTCAGAGAGTGCGTTCTGCCATACACTTTCTCGTGGATATCATAAAGTAGCTGGCCGATGATGGACCAGTCGTAACGCTCCGCAACAAGCGTTTCGCTGGCATCCGCCAGCGCGGCTGCAAGCGCTGAATTCCGTAGCAGGCGAATGAGCGCGGAAGTAAACTCGCTGGACGAATCGCCCACGAGCAAATGTACGCCATCGGTCACATCGAGACCTTCTGAGCCGAGAGTGGTAGAAACGACCGGAACGCCCGCAGCCATGGCTTCGAGAATTTTGAGGCGTGTGCCGCTGCCAACGCGCAAAGGCACGACTACCGCAGCGGCAGAAAGATAATACGGTCGGACATCAGCGACGTTTCCCGTAACCCGAACGCTCCGTGATGCTAGCGCCCGAACCTTCGGGCCAGGATTGCGGCCGGCAATCGTGAAGCTCAGGTGGGGAAACTGGCTCGAAACCGCGGGCCAGATCTCGCGTATGAACCAGACGACCGCGTCTACGTTGGCGTGATAATCCATGGAACCGACAAAGAGCAACGTATTTCGGGCCTCGTTTGAACCGCTGCGCCCGGCTCCCGTGGCCTTGAATGCAGCGGTATCAACGCCGTTAGGAACTACGTGCACTTCGGCTTTCGGGGAGCGACTTTTGAGTAATTCTCTTTCGCGCTCGCTTACAACAAGATGAACATCGGCCTCGGAAAGAAGCCGTTGCTCGGAACGCTCCAGCAGGTGAGCCGTCCGGTACGCCAACAGCCGCTTGGCCCAGTTCCCGGTCTTCGCGGCATATCTGGCCATCAGCTCCGACTCGACGTTGTGCCAATCAGCAATCACGGCCGGCTGGCTCGCGGCTCGCCGGATCACGTCAAGGTATGAGAGCAGATGTACGCTCTCCAGTTGAACCGCGTCGAACGGTTCGGCGGCTAGAAGCGCGGCTAATTTCGCCGATGCGCCTTTTGATGCATAGTTCAGAACGGTTAAGGGC
>DATBHS010000074.1:0-90488 GCA_036557345.1 Bryobacteraceae bacterium | reverse complement strand
TTTTGATTCTTCGTCGCGGATTTCCTGCTGCGCCGCGGCAACGCCGTCTTCGATCGCCTTACGTGTCCCGGCATCGAACGCATCCATCTTGAACGGCGTGCCCGGCTTAACACCGAGTTTGGCAAGCCTGGCCATGACGGGAGCGTCGGCCTCGCGCGCCGGATTGTTCATCAGCAACTCACTCAGGCGGCTAAAGTATTGCTACGGCGTCATCCGGAACACCTGAGCCGGGACCGGCGTTTTGCTATCGACATTCGGCTTGACGGGAACGTCGGCCGGTGGTGTATAGCGAGTCCCCGAAACCTTCCATTGAGACAGCGGAATCAACTGGTATTGGTCCTGAATCTTATGGACGGCTGCGTAGTCGCTCGGCCCGGCCGTATAGGTTCGTCCGCCTAGTGCGGAGAGGCTGGTATCACAGTGGATTACTTCGAGGCCGCCGGGCAATTCACCTTTGAAGCTCGGACCTACGATGACAAAGGCGCCTCCCTTATCGTCGTTCGTGCGCGAGCCCGGCGCCGCCGGCACGTCATTCCACGCATCGATGACCTGCATAATCCACCACCGCTTGCCTTGCATCGGCGGCACTACCAGCACGACCGGCTCGGTGCTGAGATTGAGGTTTGCCAGCGAGTAGAGGGTGTCCACGTTCATCCCGACGATCTTGTTGTTCTTCGCGTCAGGAAATTCACGGTGGTGGTCGAATTGATTGAACGGTGCTCGACCACCTTCAGGTCTGGAAACATTTGTCTGTGCGTCCGCCTGCTGCGCGATGTACACGAGCGGCAGACCGAACACATATCCGTCTTGAACAATGGCCTTTGCTTCTGCCGGCGTGATGCTTCGGTTCGCCGAGGATGAGGATGACCCCGAAGGCGAGCAACCGGCTAAGAACCCAACGACGCTAATAAGTGCGATTCCAATAGGGCTTCCGAAGATCTTCATCATCTCCTCTTTCCGCGGCGGCCGCGGTCACTTGACTTCCTGAATATCAGGCAGCTTCCACGATTTGTCGAAGTAGGCCTGCAGCGGGCCGTACCAGCGGAAGTAGAGGAAGAAGCCTTTGCTGGGGATGGTCTTGACCCAGTTGCTCTCCTTACCGGCAGGCGGGGTCGGACCGAAATAGAGATCGGCTGAGCCGTCGGTGTTCGCCTTAAGCTTCTGGTAAGAGTCTCGGCCCGAGAGGCTCTGATCGGTATCGATCATAGAGCGCGTCTCGGCGTCGTAAACGGTTACGGACCAGAAGTCCTTGGCGGGAACGTTAGCCGGGACGTGCAGGCGGTAGTTGTTATCTCCCATCAGCCAGTCGCCCTTGCTGTCCTTAAAGGCTCCGGCGTATTTGGAACCTGCGCCGACGACGTCCAGCAGAATGCTTTTCGAGGCTCCGGCAGCCTGGTAGTAGAGCGCGGCGCGGCCGTCCAGCTCAACGTAGTTGGGGTTCACGTAATCGGGATGCTCCGTGAGGATCAGCTCTTCCCAGCGCGATGTGCCAGGCCAGCGCAGCTTCCGCGGGTAACGCGAGTCGTAGGAGATGGTCGCGACCAGGGCATGGCCCACCTTGGCGGCACGGGTGAGAATCTCTTTGGTGCGGGGATCGGGGTTGAAGGGCTTGCCTTTCTCAATGCCGAGAGGAGCAAGCATTCCGAGGAACTGCTTGTCCTGCTCGCGGACGGGCTCGCGCTGGACGAAGCGGGCGACCTTTTCGAAATAACCCAGCCCGTCGAGGCTATCACCGAGCGGGATGAGAACGGCGTGCTTGCCGGAGACGTTCACGGCTTCAACCAGTTGGGCATGGTCCTTGTCGGCAAGACGATAGATCTTCATCGTCTTGATAGCGTTTACCGCAGGTTCCGTTTTGCCTTCTTTCACGAAGCCACGGACGGTCCAATTAATAAGGTTCGTGTCCGACTTGACGATGAAGTACCCGGTGGGAGGCTGTTTGTCGTAGCCCGGAGGAATGAGCAGGTATTTGCCGCCTTTGCCTTTGTCGGGGCCGAGCGGACCGATATCCTCGAGCGGCTGCTGCCACAGGCTCATGATGAAGCCGAGGACGGCCGGCGGTGTTTCGATAACCACAGGCCCTGCCTGGTTGAGGTCGATGCTGCCGAAGGCGTAGATCGACTGTCCATTCCCCGTGGCAACCACCGTCTTGGCATCGAGAAAAATTCTCGAAGATACCGATCCTGGTCAGCGAAAGTCCCATGCCGCGGATGCCTTCATCAAGCGCTTCCATACCGACGGCGGGGGTGGCCCAGATGTAGGCCTGCACGGCGCGCTGGCAGTCGAGGTCGTCATAGATTTTCTCGACAGAATCTTGGCTGGGATACCCGTCTACGAGTTGAACACTTCCCGGTGAGCTCGCCATGGGCGATTTCGTAGCAGTCTGCTTATCGTTCGTTCCCGAGTTGCATCCGGAAACGATGAGATAAAGAAAGAGGAAGAAATGGGACATCCGAGCCACTGGCAGCGTTACTTCTCCTTAAAAAGCTCCTGCATTGCCTGGACGCACTTTATTCTCACGTTTCGAGAGATTCACGTGACGAGAGGGTTTAATAAGTTGTTGTCGTCGGCCAGGATTGGCATGCTCGTCACTTCCGAGCCAAAGATTTTAGATCACTCGAGCGTTCGAGTCACTCCAAGGGGTTAACTGCAACTGCTGCCGGCGACCGAACGATGATCCAAAGATTTCGACGGATAGCTTTAGTCAACGCGCCCTGGATGTTTACTTACCCGTTTTCCTGCGTAGCCCAGGAGACGTCTTCACCATCGCCCGGTCAGCAGGCCGCTGGCCCACAGACGCCGGCGGCTGGCGGGCCGAAGCTCTGCAGAAAGCAGCCCAGAACCCAGTCGCCAGCGTGATCAGCGTTTACGGATCGCCCGCACCAGCCCTTCAATTGAGTGGATTTCTGCCTCTACTGCAACTTCCAACCCGTGCTTGCGAACGGTTTCAGATGTGACTGGCCCAATCGTCGCGATCTTCACCGGACTGACCTGAGCGACTCCGACGAGCTGCACAAGGTTACCTACCGCTGACGAGCTGGCGAATGTCACCCAATGTGGGTATGGCTCGCGAAAGACGGCAACCGCATGCTCCGCGGCCTCCGGTGGCAGGACATTCCGGTAGGCTTCCACTACATCCACGTGCGCTCCGCGTTTCCGCAATTCGTCCGGTATGAGATCGCGGGTTACCGCTGCGCTCGGAATCAAAATGCGTCTCTCGTTCAGATCCGTCGCTGCAAAGGTTTCGACAAGCGACTCCGCGACATATCTCTCGGGAATCAGGGCCACGCTGAATCCATGCTGTTCGGCGGATTCCCGAGTAGCGGCACCAATCACGGCAATGCGCGCTTGGCATCCTGCCGGTGGCGCGGACAGTAGCGTAGCGAATGCCTCAACCGCGTTTGCGCTCGTAAAGATGATCCAGTCGTAGTCGTCCGCGCGTCTCGCCGCATCGTGCAGAGGCGTGGCGTCGGCAGGCGGCGCGATCCCAATCACCGGCGCCAAAATCACCTTGGCTCCGAGATCCCGCAGTGGTCCAGCCAGCTCTTCGGCCTGATGCACCGCGCGGGTCACAACGACCCGCACGCCCTCAAGCGGTCGCACTCTATTTGATCTCGCTAAGAATTGCGCCTGCCCCCCGGGAAAGCAGGTCTTCGGCGACTAACTCGCCGAGCTCCGCGGGCCGCTCGCGTGGGCCTTCAGCACTCGCGCGCAAGTGACGAGAACCGTCAGGCGAAACGACGACCGTAGTGAGACGCAAAGAGCCGCCGCCTGCCACTTCGGCAAATGCGCCAACCGGTAGCTGGCAGCCGCCGCCCAATCGCGCTAGCGCGGCGCGTTCGCAAAGAACGGCCTGGCAACTTATCTCATGGTTCAGTTGGCGGCAAATCGCAAAGGCTTCGTCGTTATCGCGCGTCTCGATCGCAAGCGCGCCCTGCCCTGGTGCCGGGCAGAGCTGTTCGGGATCGAGAAGCTCGGTGATCTCGGACTCGAGTCCCAACCTGCGCAGTCCTGCCGCGGCAAGCACGATCGCGTGATACTTCCGCTCCTTCAGCTTCCGCAGTCGCGTATCGACGTTGCCTCGAACTGATTCGATGCGCAAATCGGGTCGAAGGACCAGCAATTGAGCCGCTCTGCGTCCCGAACTTGTGCCGACGCCCGCATTGGGCGGCAACTCGCTCAGGCGTGCTCCTACCAGAGCGTCGCGCGGATCTTCCCGTTCAGGAATCGCGGCAATGCATAAGCCCTTCGGCATTTCCGTCGGGAGGTCCTTCAGACTATGTACCGCCAGGTCGATGCTGCCCGCGAGCAAGGCGTCTTCGATCTCTTTTGTGAACAGGCCCTTTCCACCCGCCTGAACCAGGGAGGCGGTCTGGAGATGGTCGCCCGTCGTCCGGATAATCTCAATGCGGCTTGCAATTCCCAGTTGCTGTAGCCGCGATGCGATGTAGTTTGCCTGCCAGCGGGCAAGTTGCGAGCCGCGCGAACCGATTGTGAGTGGCTTAACCGCGTGAATGCCATTCATCTTCCCAACCGAAAAATGCGCCGCACCGTGGTGATCAGCTCGGCATCGCGGCTCTCCTCAATCGGGTTCGAGGCCGCCTGACGCCTCATCTCCGAAATGGGCCCGTGCGCAATTTTGTTAACGATACCCCGCGTAAGGGCTTCGAGGGCCTGTTCCTGGTCTGCCGTTAGAGGACCCAGGCGGCTACGATAGCGTCCTAGCACATCCGCCCGGATCGCCTCCAATTGCTCCTGGAGGCTGACAATTGTGGGTGTGACATCCCGTTCCCGGAACCTGGCTTCGAGCCGGACGACCTCCTCGGCGACAATGCTCTCCGCCTGGTAAGCAACTTCACGCCGGGCCTGGAGATTCCGCTCGGCAACCCGCTGCAAATCGTCAATGTCGTACAGAAACGCATGCTCCAAGCTGTTCACCGCCGGATCGACGTTCCGCGGTACGGCAATGTCGATCAGAAACATCGGCTGGTTCTTTCGGCTTTCGATAGCGCGCCGCACCATCTCGGAGCCCAATATGTATCCCGGCGCCGCGGAAGACGTAATCACGATGTCCATCTCGGGAAGGCGCGCGGGGAAAAGATCGTAGAGAATGACTTCACCACGGAATAACTGCGCGAGCTCTTCAGCCCGTTCGCGTGTTCGGTTTGCGATGAGAATCTCCTGCGCTCCGGCACGCAACAAGTGCCTGGCAGCGCCCTCCGACATTTTGCCCGCCCCGATGATGAGCACGCGCTTCTTGCTGAGTGAGCCGAAGATTTCGCGGGCTAATTCAACCGCAGCGTAGCTCACCGAGACGGCACTCTGGCCAATTTCGGTTTCCGAGCGGATGCGTTTAGCCACATTGAAAGCGCGACCCAGCACGGCATCCAGCACCGTGCCAAGAGTTCCCTGATCGCGCGCCTGCCGATACGCTTCCTTGAGCTGCCCGAGGATCTGCGGCTCGCCTACGATCATGGAATCCAGGCTGGATGCCACACGAAAGAGATGCCGGATCGCTTCCGTGCCCTCGAATATATATAGGTGTGGCTTGATGAAATCAAGCGTTACACCGCCCCGCTCCTTTATAAGACATTCAAATAGAAATTCGGGCGAAACACTATCATCCAGAGCGGCCGCGAGTTCCACGCGGTTGCAGGTAGAAAGGATCAGAGCCTCTTTCGCTCCGCGTGCCTGCATATGGAGCAGCGCAGCCGGAATATCTTCGAGTCGGAAAGCGAGCTGTTCCCGCACTTCAAGCGGAGCCGTGCGATGGTTCACGCCTGCGACGGCCAGCCTCATCGCCGAAGCAAGCTCCCTAACCCGGCATGTGTTGCCCACGTGATAATGGAACACCCGAGTACGCTGACCGTCAGCCACGCTATCCGGCGTCCGCGCCAGCCGGCCGAAACTCGCAAAAAGATCATCGCCAGATAGAACGCCCAGGTGAACAGGAAGAAGGCAATCTTCGGGTTGCCTATCCAGTTTGTCCCACTTTCGACAAACGCCCAAATAACCCCGGTCACCGTTCCGATCGTGATGAACACGAAGCCCGCATTCATTGATTGGGTGATGATGCGGTCCAGTGTCGCTAGCGGCGGGAGCCGATTGGATGAAGGTGTAACCTTTTTGTTCTTGAGCCGGCGTTCCTGTAACAAATAGTAGACAGCGGCCACGGCCGCAAAGATCAATGCTGCATATCCAATTAACACCGTTGATACGTGGATAACGAGCCATGCGTTCCGCACGTACGGGCTGCTCCATGGCGCGATAGGAAATTCCGTAGCCCCGATCAGGGTCATGAAAAAAACCAGTGGAAAAATACAGACACTGAAGATCGAAATCTGGTAATAGGTGTAACCTAACAGGAAAAGTACAGCAATAAGGAACGCGCAGAGCGAACTGGTCTCGTAGAAGTTGTTAAGGGGCAAGTGGCCGGATTCCGCCCAGAGCTCAACAATGGCGACGAGGTGAAGCACTGCGCCTGTGCCGAAGGCGATCAATGCCGGAAAGAACAGGCGTGTGCTCTTTCGGAACAGGTAGATCAGTGCGTACAGCAGCCCGCACGAGTATAAGGCGGCAGCTGTCCGCAGCCAGATAACACTCATGGCGAGGACTCTCTATCAGTATAGGAATAGTAAAAATTTTGATACTGCGGCAAAGTTCTTGTGATTGGGGCAACCGGCCATGGATGAGAGGAATCATCCATATCAGAAGCGGTGGTGCTAAAGAGCCGGAAATCCGCAGATGGGGGAATACACCTTAAGCAATTTTCATGGGCGAGTTTCTCACCAATAAGAGAACGCTGGTAACCGGTTCGTCAAGGGGTATTGGGTTTGCAATCGCGGAGGCCTTGGTTTCAGCCGGCGCCAACACAGTTCTTTGCGCGCGCAACGGAAAGGCGCTGGACGCCGCGGCGGACCGACTGAGGCGGGGCGCCCAAGGACGCACAGTCGCCGCCTACCCGGCAGATGTGAGCAAGAGCGATGAAGTCGCAGGATTGTTTCGATTCGCCGACGAGGCTCTTGGAGGCCTGGACATTCTTGTCAACAATGCGGGATTTGGCCTCTTCCGTGTCGCCGCCGAGCTCAGTGCCCAGGAGTGGGACGGTCTAATCGCCACTAATCTCTCTGCCGCCTTCTATTGCAGCCGTGAAGCCCTGCAACGCTTTCGGCAATCGGGAGGCGGCTGGATCATCAATATCGGCAGTCTGGCGGGCAAAAATCCTTTTTCCGGCGGTTCCGGCTACAATGCCGCGAAGTTCGGGCTGACTGGATTTACCGAGGCGATGATGATGGACCACCGGCACGACAACGTGAAGGTGAGCTACATCATGCCGGGCAGCGTGGACACACAGTTCGGTGGCGCACAATCCTCAACCAGGTCGGATTGGAAGATTGCGCCCGGGGATATCGCACAGATCGTGCTTGATGTTTTAAAAATGCCAGAAAGAACATTAATCAGCCGTGTTGAGGTGAGACCTTCCCGGCCCCCAAAGAACTAATCAGAAAAGCCCGATGGGGAAAACAGCCTAGCGACTATTCATGAAAAAGGTGTCTCTGACGATGAAAGCAAGTAGGAAGCAGCGTGGTGGTGTTTGGCCCCTGGCTTGCTCCCTGTTGAGTGCAGGTCAACAGGATTTGAGGCCGAGGCTGGGCGCGACCGAAAGGGAGCTGCAGCACTCGGTCATGGGTAGAAGGAAGGATCAGAAGATATGAGCCGGCTCCGCAAAGTGCTCGATCCGAGCAGGACGGGCAAAGACGCCGAAAGCTTAGAGAAGACGTTACTGAAGCTGATCGTCGGTCAGGACGAAGCGATCGAACAGATCGTCAACATCTACCAGATGCATGTTACGGGTCTGTCGGCACCCGGACGGCCGGTAGGCAACTTCCTCTTCCTGGGTCCGACGGGATCCGGCAAGACGCGGACCGTGGAGGCCACGGCAGAAGCTCTGGTCGGGAATCCGCGAGCGGTGATCAAGATCGATTGCGCCGAGTTCCAGCACAGCCATGAAATTGCAAAGTTGATCGGCTCGCCTCCCGGCTACTTAGGACACCGGGAAACACATCCGCTGCTCAGCCAGGAAGTGATAAACCAGCATCATACCGACACGATGAAGCTCAGCTTCATCCTCTTCGATGAGATCGAGAAAGCCAGCGATGCGCTTTGGAACCTGCTGCTGGGCATTCTCGATAAGGCGACCCTGACCCTTGGCGACAACCGCAAGGTTGACTTTTCCCGTGCGCTGATCTTCATGACGAGTAACCTCGGCGCGTCGGAAATGAACGCACTCGTCAGCCCCAAGCTTGGCTTTCAGACGCTAGCTGCCGCTCAAGTCCCCGCTAATACCGAGAAGCTCAACGAAAAGATGTCCAAGAGCGGCGTAGAAGCCGCGCGCCGGAAGTTTACGCCGGAATTCATGAACCGGATCGACAAAGTCGTCGTTTTCAAGCCGCTCGGCGAGCCGGAGTTGCGCCGCATTCTCGACCTCGAGTTGGGCCAGGTACAACAGCGCATCATGCTCTCCCCGGCTGAGAAGTCTTTCGTCATCACCGTGTCGGATAGCGGCAAGAACTTTCTACTGACTGAAGGCACAGACGTCAAGTATGGCGCCCGGCATCTGAAACGCGCCATTGAGCGTCTTCTGGTACATCCCCTGTCGAATCTCATGGCAACCAACCAGGTGGTCGCGGGCGATTGGATTCAGGCTGACTTTGATGAGGAGCGAAAGTGTCTGCTCTTCACCAAGGAAGCGGAGGGACTCGAACTCCAGACGATTGCAAGCATGGTCGGCGGTAACCTTCATTTGCACGATGCTGCAATGGCCGCGGCTGCTGCACAGCCGGAGCACACGAGAACCATCGCCAAGCCGGCAAAGAAATAACTCACTAAGTCACAACCAAACCATTCCGGCCGGAGAGATCAGCTCTCCGGCCTTTTTCTTTCTTTGTAGAGTTGAAACCCAGATGCGGCGCGGGCCACTTGTCCGCGGACAACCGGATCTGCACACGTTCCAACCTATTGCTGGGACGTCAGCGGTAAAAGGATACAGCCGCTTATCTGCATATTCCGTACCGCCACCCGCAGGCAGCGATCCCCCGGATCAGATTCCTTCGAGCAAACTTGACAGCCATCTATATTTCGCAAATTATAGAAATATGGAACGGACCAAAGCGCTGGAGGCCGTCCCTGCTGTGTTCTTTCGATCACCGGAATATGGAGGAATGGCACCGATGGCTAGAGCAAAGAGCGTTCCGAATGTGGCACGGTACGCGGACATGTTTTCAGCCATGGGGACCGAGCCCCGCCTTCGTATCATGAGGCTGTTGCTTTCGGCACACCCGCAAGGCATGATTGCGGGTGATATCAGCACAGAGTTGAATATTCCCCCCTCCACGCTGTCGCATCATCTGGACAAGCTCAAGAACGAAGATCTCGTAAACGTGCACCGGGAGAGCACGTTCCTTTGGTATTCCGCCAATGCCGACGCGCTCGAGGAACTGCTGGGCTTTCTTTACGCCGAGTGCTGCACACGAAACAGAGCGGTTGAGCCGCATGCGATTGTGCAGCTTTGTAGGTAGAACCGCCGTGCCGGAGCCGAGAGTTCTTCGAGTTCGTCAGTGAGAAGGCTTAGGGAGACTTGAAACCGATGAACAGTATGGAAGTTAGAGAACTTGTCAAGGAGAAGTATGGTGAGGCCGCACGCCGTGTCATCTCCGGGGAGGGCTTGCCCGCGGATTGTTGCTCACAGAGCTCTTGCTGTGAAGGGTCCGCGGCTGCGTCTTGTGATCCGATCACGTCCAATCTGTACGACAACGCGCAGGCGGACAAGATTCCGGAGGAGGCTCTTAAAGCCTCCCTTGGCTGCGGCAATCCTACGGCTCTCGCAAAGCTCAACCCGGGTGAAACGGTTCTCGATCTCGGGTCAGGTGGAGGCATTGACGTGCTGTTGTCGGCTCGCCGAGTGGGTCCGACCGGCAAGGCGTATGGGCTTGACATGACCGATGACATGCTCGCGGTGGCGCGTGAGAACCAGCGCAAGGCAGGGGTGGAGAATGTCGAGTTTATTAAAGGCGAGATTGAGCATATTCCGCTTCCGGATAACAGCGTGGACGTCATTATCTCCAACTGCGTAATCAATCTTTCGGGCGACAAGGACCAAGTATTGCGGGAAGCGTTCCGCGTCTTGAAACCGGGTGGCCGCTTCGCCGTGTCCGACGTGGTCACCCGTGGAGCTGTGCCCGAACAGGTGCGTGAAAGCATGCTCCTGTGGGTTGGCTGTGTCGCTGGAGCGCTTCGGGAGGAAGAGTACACTTTCAAATTGACTGCGGCGGGCTTCACCAGCATCGAGATTGAGGCCACGCGGGTTTACGACATTGGGGATGCACGCGCCTTCCTGAGCGGGCAAGGCCTCGATGTAGACGCAATTGCGCCACACGTAGAAGGCAAGTTTATGAGCGCCTTCATTCGTGCCACAAAACCTGCAAGCTGCTGTGCTCCGGCCTGTTGCGCATGACGCAGCCGCGACGTATTGCTGCTGAAGGCATCGGCACCGCTTTTCTGCTCGCCGCTGTTGTCGGCTCCGGCATCATGGGCGAACGCCTGGCCGGGGGAAACGTGGCAATCGCTCTTCTTGCAAACACACTCGCAACTGGAGCGATGTTGGTAGCGCTCATCCTGACTTTCGGTCCGATCTCCGGGGCGCATTTCAACCCCGCCGTAACACTGGCCGACGCCTCGCAAGGCGGGCTGGCATGGCGGGAAGTGCCAGGATATTTGGCTGTCCAACTGGCCGGGGCTTTCGCGGGTGTCGCCGCGGCGCATCTCATGTTCGGCGAGGCGATATTCAGCGCATCGCGTCACGTCCGGGCTGGCGGGGCACAGGTCTTCAGCGAGTTCGTCGCAACGTTCGGGCTGCTCTGTGTGATTTGGGGATGTGCGCGCCTGCGTTCGTCCGCCGTGCCCTTCGCTGTTGGCGCTTACATCACGGGGGCCTATTGGTTCACGGCGTCCACATCCTTCGCCAATCCAGCCGTTACGCTCGCACGATCGGCAAGCGATACGTTCGCGGGAATTCGGCCCGTGGATGCGCTGGGGTTTATCATCGCTGAACTGGCCGGGGCCGCTGTAGCGACGGTTCTGTTTCGTTGGCTGGCGCCGTCGCTGCCCAAAGATGCCGCGGCCAGGGTCGCTTCTCGTTCTCCCGAATAGAAAGCAGTTATGACCGATAAAAAGCGAGTGCTGATACTGTGCACTGGAAATTCAGCGCGAAGCCAGATGGCCGAAGGTCTCCTGCAGCATGATGCTGGAGAGTATTTTGATGTGGAAAGCGCTGGTATAACAGCAAGCTTTGTCCGTCCGGAAGCGATTGCGGTCATGCGCGAGCTGGACATTGATATTTCCGGTCATCGCTCAAAGAATGTTGATGAATTTGCTGGGAAAGAGTTCGACTACGTTATTACTGTCTGCGACAATGCGCGCGAAACTTGCCCCATATTCTTCGGCAAGGCGCAAAGACTACATCACGATTTTGAGGACCCTGCAGCTATAAGTGGGTCGGAAGAGGAACGGCTTGAATTGTTTCGTCGCGTGCGAGATGAACTGCGCGCGTACCTGCGAGATTTTAGTCACCGCAATTCATAAATGACGCGTTTTGCAATGACCTGATACCGGCCAACCGGATCGGTTCGGGATCACGCCTGATGGATATGTATGGAATTTATCCTTCACCATAGTATGTACTGCAGGGTCGTGTTGTTGTGCGGGTTTTCTCGCGCTCAAAACGCCAGCAGCCGCTCGCCTTCCCGGACAATATCCGCTACTTGAGGGAGAATCTCGTCTTCCAGTTGCGGGTTGTAGGCTACCCAGGTATCCAGTGCGGCTACCCTTCCCACCGGTGCATCCAAATCCGTGAAAAGCTCGACGGCAATGCGCGCCGCAACCTCTGCGCCGTAGCCCCAGGACAGCGTATCCTCGTGCGCCACCAGCACGCGGCTGGTTTTAAGTACCGAGGCATGAATCGTCTCCCAATCGTAAGGAGATAACGTACGCAGATCGATTACCTCCACTGAGGCATCGCGCCGGCGCTGTTCGAGTTGCAATGCGGCTTGGAGCGATTTCTGCACCAGCGCGCCGTAGGTAAGAATGGTCAGATTGTGGCCGAGCTTTACTATCTTCGCCCGGCCGAACGGGATCGTGAAATCGGGGCCGGGATGCGGCGAGCGGTTGTAAGGTTCGCGATACAGTTTTTTGTGCTCCAGAAAGAGCACCGGGTCTCCGCATCGGATCGCGGTCCGTAGCAAGCCGCAGGCATCGAGCGCGTTCGAGGGGAATACGACGCGCACCCCGGGCATGTGCGTGAAACTCACCTCACCGCACTGGCTGTGGTAAATCGCGCCGCCGGTCAGATATCCGCCTATCGGCACGCGGATCACCATGGGGCAGGAGAAGCTGTTGTTCGACCGCCACCGGAACGTAGCGACTTCGTTCCGGATCTGCATCATCGCGGGCCAGATATAGTCGAAGAACTGAATCTCGGGAACGGGCTTCAATCCGCGAACCGCCAGACCCACCGCGCGACCGATGATTCCCGCTTCGCCAATTGGCGTGTTAAAGCAGCGCTTGCTTCCGAATTCACGCTGCAGATTGGCCGTCGCTTTGAATACGCCCCCTTTGCCTTTCACCTCGGACAAGTATTGCTCGCGGCTACAGTCAGCGACGTCTTCTCCGAACACGAGCACACGATCATCCCGGCGCATCTCTTCGACGAGCGTTTGGTTGATCGAATCCACCATGGTTCGCGGCTCGCCTCGAAAATGTGGCTCGACGTGAAAAGTATCTGAGCTCGGGTCGGCATCCTCGGAATAAAGGTGCAGCAGAACCGAACCGCGCGCTGGCGAAGGCTCGTGCAATACGCGCTGCGAAATCTCGGCGATTTCCTCGTCAATCTCGCGCATCATGCGGTCCATAGCGCTGCGGTCGAGCAGTCCTTCGCGCAGCAGCAGATCGGTTAAGAGTTTCAGAGGATCCCGCGCCGCTTCCTGTTCCCGCTCGATCCGTGGTTTATAGAGACGTTCATCGTCGGAGAGCGAATGCGAATATGGCCGAATCACGGAAGCATGGACGAGAGCGGGTCCATGACCTCTGCGGCAGTATTCCGATGCGTGATTCATGGCCTGGAAGGAATCGATGAAATCGGTTCCGTCCACTTCTACACGCAACAGATCCGGGAAACCTTCGAGAAGCCGCGAAATGCTTCCACCCGCTGTCTGCCTTTCAACCGGAACTGAAATCGCGTACCCGTTGTCCTCAACCAGCACAAGCAAGGGCAGCCGTTCCAGGCAAGCGATATTGATGCATTCCCAGAACTCTCCTTCACTGGTGGCGCCCTCCCCGGAACAGGCCAGTGTGATTTCATCCGACTTGGAATCGACAAAGCTCTTCGCTTGAGCGCAACCCGCTGCATGCAGATATTGTGAGCCGGTGGGTGATGAGCCTGTGAGGATACGCAGAGCCGGGGAAGACCAATGCGAAGGCATTTGCCGTCCGCCGGAGCTCGGGTCGCGCGCCGCGCCCACCGCCTGCAAAAGCATGTCTTCCGGCGTCATTCCGAGCGCCAGCATCAGCGCCCGGTCGCGATAGTACGGCACTACCCAGTCGAATCCTGGCCTCAACACCATTCCTGCGGCAATCTGGACAGCTTCGTGTCCGGCGCCGCTAATCTGGAAGAAAATCTTGTTCTGCCGCTTCATCAGAACTTCGCGATCATCCAGGCAGCGCGATGTGTACATCAGTCGGAGCGCCCGGATAAGCGCTTGGCTGTCCAGTTCGGGGGGAACGGCAGAGGACGTCAGCTGCGGGGAGACCTGGCTGGACGACGTCACCATTTTGCATTATCTCGCGAGAGCACAGATGATCGTACCAACTCCGGCACCCCGCAAAGACTCGGGAGGGCAAAGCAAGTTATATAGAATCAAAGCGGGAGAAATAAAACGAATTTCATGGCGACGACCGCAGGAGCAGGTCTCGAGGGCGTAGTTGCGACATCGTCCCAAATCTGTTACATCGATGGCGACCGGGGTATCCTCAGCTACTTCGGATACAACATCAACACTCTGGCTGAAAACGCCACGTTTGAAGAAGTTATCCATCTGCTCTGGCATGGCAAGCTGCCGAACAAAAGTGAACTGGAAGCGCTCAAGCGTTCATTGAGAACCGAAAGAGAGCTACCGAACGAGGTAACTTCCTTTCTGGCGACCGTTCCGAAAGGCAGCTCGCCGATGGATGTACTGCGAACCGCGGTGTCGATGCTCAGCCTGTACGATCCGCTGGCTGGCGACAATTCTCAGGAAGCGAATCGCGAGAAAGCCGTCAAACTCATGGCGCGCGTTTCGACGATCGTCACCAGCTTCAATCGCCTGCGAAACGGGAATGAGGTTATACCAGGCGATCCCCATCTCGGGTATGCGGCGAATTTCCTCTACACCCTCAGCGGGAAAAAGCCCGACGACATCATGGAGCGCGCCTTCGATGTCGCGCTCATCCTCCATGCCGACCACGAATTGAACGCCTCTACGTTCGCCGCTCGTGTCACGGCTGCCACCCTGTCAGATATATATTCGGCCGTGACTTCGGCAATTGGCGCCCTGAAGGGGCCGTTGCACGGCGGAGCGAACGAAGCGGTTATCCAGATGCTGCTCTCGACAAAGTCGGCAGACGAGGCGGCAGCAAAAGTGAAGAGCGATCTAAACAGCAGGGTGAAGATTCCTGGCTTCGGTCATCGCGTATACCATGTGCTCGACCCTCGAGCCATTCACTTGAAAACGATGAGCGCGGAGCTCGGCAAGCGCACCAGGCATACGGACTTGTATGAGAAATCCACTCGCGTAGAGCAAACCGTCCGCGATTTGAAGAGTCTGAACGCGAACGTCGACTTTTACTCAGCCTCTACATACTATTCGCTCGGCATTCCCGTGGATCTTTTTACTTCCATTTTTGCTGTCAGCCGTATGTCGGGCTGGACAGCGCATATCCTGGAGCAATACCGCAACAATCGTCTAATACGCCCGCGCGCGGAGTACACGGGCGCCGCGAACGGCCAACCCTGGGTCCGCATAGAGCAGCGCAACTGATACTGTAACGCTCCAAACCAAGCCACGCGCGTCCGCAAGCGGTTTTGAGTTATGTACGATCTCACCTTTTTTCGAAACAACGTCGATCAAATTCAGCAGCGGCTGGCGACGCGCGGCTTTGTATTGGATACGGAGGCCTTTCAGAATCTGGATCGCCGCCGCCGGCAGTATGTGACCGAGAGCGAGCAGCTTAAGGCCGAGCGGAATCAGGCAAGCGCCGAAATCGCCAAATTGCGCAAAGCGGGCGAAGATACCTCCGAACGCCAGCAAAAGGTGCGAGCGATAGGTGAGCGCATCGCGGAATTGGACGGCGAGGTAAGTAAGCTCGATGCCGAGTTCCGCGACTTTCTCGCTCGCGTTCCCAACCTGCCTGCCGAGAGTGCTCCGGTTGGCCGGGATGAGCGCGATAACCAGGAAGTACGTCGTTGGGGCACTCCGCCGGAGTTCACATTCGAGCCGAAGGCTCATTGGGACCTCGGACCCGAGCTCGGAATCCTGGATCTCGAGCGCGCGGCAAAAATCGCGGGTGCTCGTTTCGCTGTGTATTGGGGAATCGGCGCACGGTTGGAACGAGCCCTCATCAACTTCATGCTTGACCTGCATACGAGAGAGCACGGGTATCAGGAGGTGTTGCCGCCTTTTCTGATCAACTCGGCGAGCTTGTATGGAACCGGGCAACTTCCCAAATTCGCCGAAGACCTGTTCCGCTGCGAAGGACACGACCTCTGGCTGGCACCTACTGCAGAGGTGCCCGTCACGAATCTGTTCCGCGATGAAACTCTGAATGCGGATACTCTCCCCATCTCGCTCTGTGCGTATACGGCGTGTTTTCGCAGCGAAGCCGGGTCTTATGGCCGGGACGTACGGGGCATTATTCGCCAGCATCAGTTTCAGAAAGTCGAGTTAGTAAAATTCACGCGCGCGGACCAGAGCGGTCAAGAGCACGAGAAACTGACTCGCGATGCCGAAGAGGTTCTGCGCCGGCTGGAGCTGCCTTATCGAACAGTGGCCCTCTGCACCGGAGATCTGGGATTCAGCGCCGCGATGGCCTACGATATCGAAGTCTGGCTACCCGGTCAGAATGCCTTCAAGGAAATCTCGTCTTGTTCTAACTGCGATGCGTTTCAGGCCCGCCGCGCGCAAATTCGCGCGAAATCCGCCAAAGCGAAAGCCGAATTTGTGCACACTCTCAACGGCAGTGGGCTGGCTGTGGGACGGACCTGGGTCGCCATCGCCGAGAACTATCAGCAGCAGGACGGAAGCATTGTCGTTCCGCATGCCCTTCGGCCCTATTTGAATGCCGAACGGATTGACCGAAGCGGTGGACGATTGGTGTAAACGCCGCTTCTAAGAACCTTCGGTCACAGCGTCGCCAATATTCCCACTACTTTCGCTAACTTTCGTCAATTCAGCCGGTTATCAGCCTCTTCAACGAGTCATGCGGACGCTTCGCGTAGTGAGTAAATGCGCGGGCATGCTTGACTGAAATCGCCGTACGATTCGTACGGTGACTCTCACGCGAGGCTCCATGCTCAAACTCCGCCATCTTTTATCGGCAATCTTCCTCAGCTCGATGCTGATTACTACCGGCGCAGTCGCACAATCCCTGACAGAGATACGCGACACGGTTTATAACGCAAACGGCTCTCCGTTCACCGGAACCGTGGTAATCACCTGGAATGGTTTCACTGGACCCACCGGCGGGACTGTCTCGCCTTTGAGCACTTCGGCAAAGATCTACAACGGAGCTCTCTCTGTGTTGCTGGTGCCGACTACCACCGCTTCCACTGGAACTTACTATCAAGCTGTTTACAACAGCAACGACGGATTGGTGACCTGGAGCGAAATCTGGCAAGTGCCGCCAAGCCCGACGCCGCTGACCTTAAGCCAGGTTCGCCAATCCTCAAATCAAGGCCCTGGACCCGGGGGATCGGGTGGAACCGGAGGAACGGGCTCGGGGAGCACTCAATATGCGACGCTTCCGATCTCTATCAGCCAGGTGTCGGACCTCAGCGCGGACCTGGCCTCGATCAATGCTTCGCTGAGCTCGTTAACGACGCAGATCGACAACCTCGGGTTGGCGACATCGACCACCAACGCCATCTTTGTGGATGCGGAAATGCCGACCGGAACGGCGAACGGAACAAACGCGTCCTTCACTCTCGCGAACCCGCCTTCGCCAGGTGGCAGCCTGACTCTATACCGCAACGGCCTCGTCCAGTCGAACAATATCGACTTCACTCTATCCGGCTCGACAATTACGTTCAACGCTGCCAGTATTCCGCGCGCCGGAGACGTTCTCCAGGCGTATTACAGAATCAGCGGCACTGGTCCAACCGCTACCTTTGCAGATGCGGAAATCCCTGGCGGCATCATCGACGGCGTGAATCTCGCCTTCACCCTCGCCGCGGCGCCGAACCCGGCAAACAGCCTGAAGTTGTACAAAAACGGCGTGCTTCAGCAACTAAACGGAGATTACACACTCAGCGGGTCCACCGTGACGTTCGTGAGCACGACTATCGCGCCGCAACCCGGTGACAAGCTCTTGGCGAATTATCGCCACTAGCGAACATGCTTTGAAACCTGCGCCTTCCGAGCGAATCTCACAGGTCGGTAAACTTACCGTATCTAGGAGCAATAGATGCAGCTTGGACTTGTCGGTTTGGGACGGATGGGCGCAAACATGGTGCGCCGGTTGCAGAATGGCGGTCACCATTGCACGGTTTTCGATCTCAATCCAGCCAATGTGAAGAAGTTGACCAGTGAAGGCGCGGACGGCGCAAGTTCTCTCGAGGACCTGGTCAAGAAGCTCTCGAAGCCGCGCGCGGTATGGGTGATGGTTCCCGCCGGCAATCCGACGGAAAACACTGTCCAAAGCCTGGCAGCCGTAATGGAAAAAGGCGACACCATCATCGACGGCGGCAATAGTTTTTACAAGGACGATATACGCCGCGCCGCTGAATTAAAGAAGAAGGGTCTCAACTACCTTGACGCGGGGACCAGCGGCGGCGTGTGGGGCGTCGAACGCGGTTACTGTCTCATGATCGGAGCCGAAGAACAGGCGTTCAAGCAACTGGAACCCATCTTTAAAACGCTTGCGCCTGGCCTCGGGAAGATTGAGCGAACACCGGGACGCGAAAAACTTGGAGGCACTGCCGAGCAGGGGTATCTTCGAACGGGGCCTCCCGGCTCAGGACACTTCGTGAAGATGGTGCACAACGGGATTGAATATGGCGTCATGCAGGCCTATGCTGAAGGATTCGATCTCCTGGTTCACAAGGACTCAAAGGACCTCCCCGAAGACGAGCGATTCACCCTCAATGTCGCCGATATCGCCGAACTCTGGCGGCGCGGCAGCGTCATTGGATCCTGGCTGCTTGATTTGACTGCCATGGCCTTGGCTGAGAATCCCGATCTATCGAACTTCAGCGGGTTCGTCGAAGATTCGGGCGAAGGCCGCTGGACGATCGAAGCCGCCATTGAACAGGCTGTTCCAGTGGAAGTGCTTGCGTCTGCCCTCTTCACGCGCTTCCGCTCACGCCGGGAACACACTTTCGCGGAAAAAGTTCTGTCAGCTATGCGTTACAAGTTCGGTGGGCACGTCGAGCGCCCGACCGGCGGTTAAGGCGATTCCAGCTCCGGCCCGGTTCGGGTGATCCTGATCGGCATGATGTGAGTCTCAAGAACATTCCGACCCAGAAATGAGACTTGAACCAGCTCGCCGTGCTGTGTCGCCTCGCGCTGATACTGATCAAAAATGAAGTTGCCCAGCGAGTAGAAGATGAGGCCGCCATGGTACGTCTCTTCCGCTTGCACAACATGCGGATGATGGCCGATCACCAGCGTGGCTCCCGCATCTATCGCCGCATGTGCAAACGCAATCTGCGCCTTTGATGGTTTCGGCATGTATTCGACGCCATGGTGCATAGAAACGATCACCACGTCGGCGCGCCTCCTCAGTTCAGGAACGTCGCGGCAAAGCACCGCCGGATCTGCGAGCGCGATTCGCTTGTCTACATCGCGCCAGTTGCCGTTTTGCTGATCGTACGTGTAGCCGAGGAAGCCGAAACGAATTCCATTTCGTTCCAAAATGATGCCCCTATGAGTCTTCGCCTCCGATTCAGAGGTACCGAGGGGCTGAATACCGTGTTGCCGCAGCCACGCGATCGTAAATTCCACGCCGTGTGGTCCGCAATCCCGCGTATGGTTATTTGCCGTTGATGCCACGGCGATATGTGCCATCTCCAACCCTGCAATCATCTCGGGCGGCGCATGGAAAATGAGCCCGCCATCCCGGTATGGCCCGCGATCGGAAAACGGCGATTCAAGATTGATGAACGCGATGTCCGATCCCAATAGAAGTGGCGCGATCTTTCGAAAGGGCAAAGCCGGGTCATGCGCCGTCAATATCTGCCTGAGCACACCGCGGCTCAGCATGACGTCGCCTGCAAAGATCAGCCGATTGTAGGCAGGTTCCGCGGCAGGCGCGCTGACGCATACAATCGCCAGAACTAAGAGCGCTCTTAGCACTTACAGTTTTACGGCTGCGGCTTCGTCCAGAAACCAGATCGCTCTCGAATTCCGGCTGGCAATCTGGCACGGATAGTTGATCGGGTCTTCCTCGTTAGTGAGTACATGACGAACAGCATCCGCTTTGTCTCCGCCTGAGACCTGCAACACGGTCCGTTTCGCCGCTTCCAGAACTCCGGGTAGAAGCGTCACGCGGTCCATCTTCAGATGCTCTACCCAGACGTGTGCTGCGATGTCAGTGTGATTGCTGATCAGCGGGCTCCCGGGGAACAGGCTCGCCGTATGGGCATCAGCGCCCATGCCTCGGTGGATCAAGTCAAAAACCGGCAACTCGCTGTGCTTTAACGCAAAGAATGCCTTGATATCGGCGATGTAGCGTGCTGCCGATTGCGAAGGATCCATCTCGCCGTAGACGCGGTGAACGTTTTCTGGCGGAATCCGCGCGGCCTTAAGCAGCGTGTCGCTGGCAAGCTTAAAGTTGCTTTGATCGCTGGTCGGGGGGACGCAGCGCTCGTCCACCCAAAAAATGTGCACGTTTGACCAGTCAAAGCCGGCCTTGCCCATCACGGAAAAGAGAGGCTTGGGGGTGCTGCCGCCCGAGATCGCGAGCGTGGCGCGGCTTTGTGATTTTAACGCCTCGGACAACTGCTCGAGGATGTAGCTCGCGCAAGCTTCGGCTGCTGCCTCCGGTGTCTTACGGATTTTTAGCTGCGGTGAGTTATTCAAACTCAAGGACAAGCTCCTGAGCGCGGCTGAAAGCATTACGAAAGACTGCATCCGGTCCTAGAATGGACAATTCTTCAGTCATTAGTGTGGCCAGGCTGGCATCCTGGTAGGTATATCTTCTTTCGAGCCCGTTTGTAGTGCGCAGCGTTGTGCAATCGGGACTCGAGCGTTCGAATTCTATTGCGTCCGTATCGGAGCGTAGGCGGACTCGCTCGATTGCTCCGCCATATCCTTCCTCCTTAACAAATCTAACTGCGGCGCGATAGGGACGCGAAAGCCAGCCCGCCAGATAGAGAGCCGACGAGCCGGGACGTTCCCCGTTGTACGCGACTTCGATCGTATGGAATTTCGATAGGGCGTTGTCTCTCGCAGGATTATCGAAAATGTGCGCCAGCGGCTCGCGCCAGCCGGTCAGACGCGTCCATTCGAGATCCGCAACGATGCGGCCCTGCGCCCGCCAACCAGCAATCAGATCGAATGCGGGCCTCGTCTCTAAGCCAGAAGTATCGATGATGATTTTCGTCGCGATGCTCGCAAGGGCTTCCAGTCCTGCCCGCTGGTCACGGGTTGCGGTAGGCCTAAGCGCAGCCTGATGACGGCACCAGAAGATAACCGGCAAATCGGCGGCAGTCAGGCCGATCAGCGTTGGCCCGACATTTGGCCAGCTCTCGGGACGCGCGATGATTTCTATCTGCTCGCAGCATATCTGTTGAGCCTTGCCGAACGGCTTCCAGCATTGCGCCAGAATACGCGCTTCCAGAGCCTTCTCGGCTTGCTCGGACACGGCAAGGACGATCCCACGGCTTGGGTGCTCACGCATCAGCTCGGAGATGGTTTGAGACGCGGAAAATCCTCCGTCGTTTTCATCCGTAGCTACGATGAGCGTCATGGCGCAAGCGCGCAAAACAGTTGGCTGGCCGTGCTGCTTCTCCTCTTCGCCGAGAGCCGTCCACAGCTTTCCAAGGCCTTTCAGAATTTGTTCCGGCTGAGCCGGGAAAATGACCGAATTGCTCACGGCACTCTCCAGACGTGGCCTTGCCGGGCAAGCATCTCATCCGAAGCCGCGGGTCCCCAGCTTCCGGCCGGATAATTGGGAAAATCAAACCGCGTGTTCGCCCAGACATCGAGAATGGGCTGCACAATCTGCCAGCTCGCCTCCACCATGTCTTGCCTCGTGTACAGGGTGGGATCTCCCGCCATCGCATCCACGAGCAATGTCTCATAGGCGGTCGGTGTGCGCTCGCCGAAGCTGGAACCATAATTGAAATCCATTGAGACCGGACGAACTCGCATGCCGCTGCCCGGACTCTTCGAAAGGAAGCGCAGCGAAATGCCTTCCTCTGGTTGAATGCGCACAACCAGCAGATTCGGTCGCACTTCGCGCGGGCCGGTCTTGGTTTCCTGCGTAAACAGTCCCAGAGGCGGTGCTTTAAATTGAATTGCGATGTCCGTGACCCGCTTCGGCAGACGCTTGCCTGTGCGTACGTAAAACGGTACGTCGGCCCAGCGCCAGTTGTCGATCAGAAACGTAACCGCCGCGTACGTATCCGTTTGCGAATCGGGATTTACGCTCGGTTCCTCGCGGAAACCCGGCAGATCCTGACCGCCGACCTTCCCCGGACCATACTGGCCCGCAACCGCATACGTCGAAACATCTTCACGCTTCATCACCCGAACGGAACGCAGTAGTTTCGCCCGCTCATCACGCACGTTCGTGGCATCGAAAACACTCGGCGGTTCCATTGCGACGGTGGCCATCACCTGGCTGAGGTGATTCTGAATCATGTCACGCAGCGCGCCGGCTTCCTGATAATATCCTCCCCGCCCTTCTACGCCGATCGACTCAGCCGCAGTAATCTGAACGTGATCGACATAGCGGCGATTCCACAAAGGTTCGAACATGCTATTGCCGAACCGAAATGCCAGGATGTTCTGGACCGTTTCCTTTCCGAGATAGTGGTCGATCCGGTAGACGTCGGACTCGTCGAAAACCTTGTGAATCTCGTCGTTCAGCTTGCGAGCGCTGCTCAGGTCGTGTCCAAAGGGCTTTTCGATGATGACGCGCCGCCATCCGTTCCCCTGGTTCAGGCGGTGAGCGCCCAGTTCCAGAATCGCCTCCGCATAGTGGCTCGGCTGAGTGGAAAGGTAGAACAGGACATTGCCGGCTGTCTGGTGAGATTTCTCCACTTCGTCCAGCTTGTCGCGGAGATCATCGTAAGAAGCGGGATTGTTGAGGTCGCCAGGAACGTAGAACAGGCATCGCGCGAACGATCTCCAGACGTCATCATCGAAAGGCGCGTCCTCGAGAAACTTCGAGACAGATTCCTTCATCTTTTCCCGGAACTGGTCATCGGACATGGGAGTCCGCGAACTGCCTATGACGCCGAAATTCGGAGGAATGCGACGTTCGTAGAACAAACGGTACAGCGAGGGGAGGAGCTTTCGCTTGGATAGATCGCCGCTTGCGCCGAAAATAACTACGGCGCAAGGGGGGACTCGGCGCGCAAACCGTAGCGGATCCTGTAAAGGATTCACCTCTACTGCCGGCTGAACAAGTACGCTCATAACCTCTTTGATGATAATTGAGATTGGACAACCGCAAGAAAAAAGTGATCGCTGTTCTTAGCGACTTGATGTTTACGGTCAAGATTCAGGAAGCGGCCAAGCGCGCCGGACTCGACGCGGTGTTCGTCAAATCACACGACGACGCTCTCGGGCAAGCGAAACAGAAACCTGCCGTGATCATCCTGGATCTGAATAACACCGCTGTCGACCCGCTGGACGTTATCGAAACATTGAAGAGTGACCAGGATACCCGCGGAATCGATCTGGTCGGATTTGTTTCGCACGTGCAAGCCGACTTGAAGAAGGCGGCGCTCGAGAAGGGCTGCGATGTGGTAATCGCGCGCTCGGCCTTCTCTCAAAATCTGCCGGCCATCCTGCGGCGTTACGCGTAAGCCATGGGTGGGCTGCAACTCCTGATTTTTGCAACGTTTGTCGCGCTTTGGGTTGCCTGGTTCATGCCATTTGTTATCACGCGGCGGGGCGGAGGGGCCAAGGCCGACGTGAGAGCACCCGCGTCGCGCTGGGGCATGCTGCTCCAAGGTATTTCATTCGGGTTCGCATCTTTCCATTACGCGGGCTGGAACACGTTCACGACGGGGCGGGTAATCGCTTCTTTGATCTTCGAGGTAATTGCGGTTCTGCTCGCTTGGACAAGCGTCCACGCGCTCGGCAAACAATGGCGCCTGGAAGCAGCGCTCAGCATCGATCACGAGTTGATCCAAAGCGGACCCTACTCGGTGATCCGACATCCGATCTACACGAGTATGTTTTGCATCTTCATTGCGCTCGCGCTGATGCTGGGCTACTGGTCAACGGCGGTGGTCGGCGCCGTGATCTTCGTGATCGGAACGGAAATTCGTGTACGCGCCGAAGAGCGCCTTCTTGCGGGAAGATTCGGCCCAAATTTTGACGCATATCGAAAACGCGTTCCAGCCTATATTCCAGGAGTGCGGTAGGCCGCCACACCTCACCGAAGCAGCGCGAAGCAGTAGAGTGTGTCGCCAGCGCCTGCGATGAGGTATTGCTTGCCGTCCAACAAATAAGTCGTCGGGCCATTCGTCACAGGCGCGCTCAGATGGAAATGCCAGAGAATGCGGCCATTCGCAGGATCCCACGCAATCAGATTGCCGGACGGATCACCGCTAAAAAGCAGCTTTCCGGCCGTGTTGAGAATGCCTGACTGCGCCAAACCTTTTCCCGGAAATTCGTGAGTCCAGCGAGGTTCTCCGGTTTGGTAGTCGATGGCCTTCAGAACCGATTTCGAGTAGAGAGTATGTCCGTTACCGCCGTATCCTTGCGGCTTTTCGTCCGTGTCCGTAAGGTAGGCCAGGCTATATCCCTCTTCCGCATTGACATAGAACAGCCCGGTTTCAGGATTGAAGCTCGGCGGAAACCAGTTTGTGCCACCACCTCCGGGCATATTGAGCAGCGTGCCGTCGGTCTGCGGATCCTTCTTTGGATTCGGAATGGGCTCGCCATTCGCGGCCACGCCTTGGGCCCAGTTCGTGCCGATATACGGCTTCGTCACCAGATTCTTGCCATTCGTACGATCTAGAACAAAGAAGAAGCCGTTACGTGCGGCCTGGGCAAGCATCTTATGGGGCTTGCCGTCGAAATGGGCATCGAACAGAATCGGTGTTTCCACATTGTCGAGATCGTGAGTATCGTGGGGAGAAGCCTGAAAATACCAGACAAGCTTGCCAGTATCGGGATTGAGCGCCACGATGGAGCAAGTCCAGAGATTGTTTCCTTTACGGCCCTGACCCGCGTACACCGGATTGGGATTTCCGGTTCCCCAATAAAGAAGGTTCAGCTCCGGATCGTAGGTCCCAGGCATCCAAGTCATGCCGCCGCCGTGTTCCATAGCGCCCTTGTCGGGCCAGGTCTCTGCGCCGGGTTCGCCGGGCCGCGGTTCGGTGTTCCAGCGCCACTGCAGAGCGCCGGTTTCCGGGTCGCGCGCTTCCAGGAAGCCGGGGACATCCATGGCGTCGCCCCCCACGCCGACGATCACGTGATTGCGAACGATGAGCGGTGCCATAGTGGTGAAGTACTGAAGCTTGGCATCGGCAACGTGAACTTTCCACCGCTCTTTTCCATCTTTCGCGTCGAGTGAAATGAACCAGCCGTCGGGCGACAGAAAATAGAGCCAGTTGCCGTACATCCCTACTCCCCGGTTGCCCAGCAAATGACCGCCCTGATCGACCCAACTGTAGTGCCAAAGCTCCTCGCCCGTGCGGGCGTCAACAGCCCAGACGTGATCGGGAATCGTGAAATAAAGGACGCCATTCACCTGGAGCGGAGTGGATTTGATTTGCGCGCCGCCAACGCCGCGCATGGCTCCGACATTGATGCGGTGCATCCATTTCAGGGCGAGAGAGCCGATGTTCTCCGCATTGATCTGCTTCAACGGACTGAAGCGTTGGCCGGAGTAGTCGCCGTTATATGTAGGCCAAGTGTCGGTAGGAGACGAAAGAAGCTTCGCGGGATCCAGGATCTGGGCGGAGAGAAGGGAGGCGAAGAGGGCAGCCACAGAGGCGAAGAGCAGGAGGGCCGGTCTCATTTGGAAACGCTCCCTGACGGCCGCGGTTCTGACTTCAGTGTCACCAGATAGGCAAGGACGTTATGCATGTCGGAATCGGCATAGAGGGCCAGGAGCTTGCGATGACCTTCGAGCGGATCCTTGACTTCGAATTTCACCGAGTTAACCGGCCAGGAGTGAAACGTGCCGGAGTTGTCCACCATGGAAATATTGAAATCATCTTGCCGCTTCAAAGTGCCGCTGACGACTTGGCCATCCTGCAAGGTTACGGTGATCGTGACCGGTGGCGCAGCTTTGTCGGGATAAAGAAAATGGGCCTGCAGATCGGCAGGTTCGTACTTACTCGCGATGCCAGCCAGATCGCCGCCGGCCGAATGGCAACTCGTGCAGTGAGCGTTAAAGAACGCTTCGCCGGCCTTGGGATCTCCCGTGACAACATTCAGAATTTTGTAGCCGGAGCGGTTAGCGGCCTCCTGCACGCGCGCATGCAGAAATTCGGCAATATCGAACACCTGCGCCGGAGTCATCCCGGAAAACGCGGGCATGCCTTTATCGGGCCTCCCGTTTTGAACAACCGGACCGATCAGTTCACCCTTCTCGTCGTGAAGGACGACAGTAGATCGGATCAAGTTAGGCCCTTCTGCTCCGGTCGCTTTAGGGCCATGACAAAAGGCACAGTTCTGAGCGTAAACTTTGGCGCCGCGCTCGACGGCTGCCGGATCGGGTGGAGGGGGAAGCCCGAGAAATTGCCGGCCTCGTTCAACGCGCGATTGTTTCGCGTCGGGTGTTTGCGAGGCCAGTTGTAATGCCAGGACCGCGGCAAGGAACAGCGATCGCAACGTTAATGACCCCTGTGCGCGGCCCACGCTAGCCCGTCAGCGCCCTTTCCCGCTTCGATCAGCCGTTCAACATTCCAGCTCGGGATATCAATTGCGGCGACCTGATGGCTTGCATCGCATGAGACATACGCAACTTTGTCATCGGGCCGGACGAGAACTTCCTGGGGCGCCTTCGGCACATCGAGGGTATGAATCACCTTGAGCGTGCCAAGGTCGACAATGGCAACTTTATTCACCGTCGGAACAGCTACGATGAGCCAGCGCCCATCGCGCGTGGATGCCGTTCCGTAGCCTAAGCCGGGGAGCGGAATCCAATGCGTCACCTTATTTGAGGCTGTATCAATGACGGCAAGCTGCGGCTTGGTCTGGTCGGCGGTAAAAACCAATTTGTCGTCGGGTGTAATAGAAATGCGTTGCGTCTGGCCCGAGATCGGGATCACTTTGATCGTCTTGCGCGCTTCCATATCGAGCACAGACACGGTGCCGGGGCCGACGTTCGCCGTGTATCCCCTGCGCCCGTCGTGAGAAAGCGCGAGCATGTGAGACTCGGGCTGATCAGTGGGAATGGAGCCGATGATTTTAAGCGTGCGCGGATCAATGATGCTTACGGATTTATCCAGTTCAGTAGTGACGTATAGCAGGCCATCTTTCGGGCCGAACATGGGGCAGTGGGGACGAACGCCATGGCCGAAATCGATGTCGCCGGTTACGCGCCGCGATTCCAGATCGATAACAGCCAGTTTTTGACCGTCGGTCCCGGGCTTACCGACGCCGGAATTTCCGTAAATGGGGACGTAAGCGGTCTTGCCATCGGGCGAGGCGATCACTTCGTGACCTGTGATTCCGCCTTCAGGGACCGCGGCCGTTTGTTCGGCTTCCGTGGGGTTGACAATACCGAGGGCATGATCGCCTTTGTTCGCGACAAGCAGCAACCCGGTAGGATGCGTACCAGCGGCTCCAGAATCAAGCGGCATAACGCTTAATGCCACTGCGACGAGAAAGGTGGTGGTTAGACGCGACATACATTGCCTTTGGCGATAAACGTATCACACCACGGTGCTCAGCCTGCATTCCGGCTTCGGCGGCGCGGGGCTGAAGCACTGAAAAGACTCGATTTGCAGCGATCCCGCGGGCTGTTTGATCTGCTGCAAGACTATATTCTGAAGTATCTCTGGACTTGCCATCGCGCGTATATTCAGCAGGAGGTTGTGCCTGCGCGCTGGCGACGCCGTCAGATCGCCTTCCACCGAAGGCTCCTGATTATTGGCCGTGACGGCTGCCTTTATATAGCCGGATGATGTCTCATCCATCATCTTCAGATGAACAATTCGTACGTTTTGGGCAATGAGTTGTGCGTCCAGACCGTCCAGCAGTTGACCCGTCACGACGGGGGGAGATAAAGGCGTGACAAAGTCAAGGCGAAACCGGCAATTCAGCCATGCCAATGCGGCTTCCGCCCGCGCGTACTGCTCATAGTCGATCGCGAGTATGGTACCTCCAACCGGCAGGACTCCCGATCCCAGTTCGTCTAGCCAGGCGGTCACGCCGGCGCCGCTGACTGCGCTAAGGTACCGCACGGGACTTTGGCCGAGCGAAACGTCTTCCTGATACAGATCTGTTTTCGTAATACAGACCAGGTCAGCTTCCTCCAATTGTTTTTGAAAGAGGAATGCTATCTCCGGATCAGAAGCGCCCGAACGTACTTCCAGCAACTGGCTTGGATCGACTAAGACGGTGTACGGCGCAAGCCGGAAAGCTCCCGCGTAGTCGCGTTTCAGCGGTTGAAGTGTGGTGGCAGAAATGTCAGTGCAACTGCCGACAGCTTCTGCGAAGATGACGTCGGGCCGATATTGTTTCAAACGCTCTGCCGCTCCTACTAGGTCAGAAAATCTGCAGCAGAAGCAACCGCCAGCGACTTGCTCGGCCGAAATCCCGTGGTTTCTGACCAACGTCGTATCGACAAGTTCGGCGCCTTGATCGTTGAGTATAGCCGCCACCCGTTTTCCGTTGCGCTGGAGCAACTCCGCTGCTTTCAAGATTAAAGTCGTTTTGCCGGCTCCGAGAAAGCCGCCGACCACTACAAGAAAGGGATGACAATCAGGCATTCATTTCTTCTTTCGTCGTCTGCTACGGTCTTGGTCAATTGCTACAGCAAACTGCAGCTTATGCTCTACTGTATCGGCGCGGTCGAGGCGCACGCGCACCTTGTCGCCGATCGAGTATGTTTTGCGGCTGCGCTCGCCGATGATTTTGCGGCCATTCTCATGGTAGTGAAACCGGTCGCTGAGGAGCGTTTCGATCGGCACCAGGCCTTCGACAAAGAGTTCCGTCAACTCGACGAAGAAGCCGAATTTAGTGGTGCTTATGATGAGCGCGTCGAATTCGTCTCCCACCCGGTCCTGCATGAATTTCACTTTCTTCCACTCAATCAACTCGCGCTCTGCCTCGGCCGCGCGCCTCTCGGTGAAAGACGTGTCGTTACCTAGCTCATGAAGCGCGGCGTTTTCGAGCAGGGGCTCTCTCGTGTCCAGATAATGCGATAGCACACGGTGGACAACGAGATCCGGATATCGGCGAATGGGCGATGTGAAATGCGTGTAAGCCGCTGCCGCCAGCGCGAAGTGGCCTTCGTTGATGTTGCTATAGCGCGCCTGCTTGAGAGATCGAAGCATGAGATAGCTGAGAATGCGCTCCTCCGGCTTGCCGGCGATTTTGGCGATCAGGCGTTGATAGTTCCGGGACGAGATATTAAAGTCCTCTCGCGGCAGCATGATCTCTTTACGGATTCTGCGCCCATCGTGCCGTTTATCGATCACCGGGAACTTCTTGACAGGTATGGCACCAATCCCAAGCGAATAGCCGAAATGCGCCGCGATCTCTTCGAAATCCATGACTCGCTTGGCCTCCGGCCGTTCATGGATGCGATAGAGCGCGGGTATACCGGCGGCCTCCAGGTGTCCCGCGACCGCCTCATTCGCCGCCAGCATGAACTCCTCGATGATCCGGTGAGCGATGTTGCGTTCCGCGCGGGTTACGCCCACCATCTGGCCCGACAGATCGAGCTCAATGTTGGTTTCCGGCATGTCGAAATCGATGGAACCGCGCCTTGTTCTTTTGCGGTTGAGTGTGAGCGCAAGCTCCCGCATCAGCTCGAAATTCTCAACCAGAATGCTGTAGCGCTCGCACATGGCCGCGTCCCCTTCAAGGACCCGGAAGACGTTTGTATAAGTCATGCGCTCGGCACTTCGGATTACACTTCGTGTGAAGGCTTGCGCGACCACATTACCCTGGCGGTCAATTTCGAGTAAAGCGGAAAGCACCAGGCGATCCTCGTGCGGCCGCAACGAGCAGATATCGGTTGAAAGCTCGAGCGGTAACATCGGGACCGCTCGATCGGGGAAATAGACGCTGGTGCCGCGCACAAGCGCTTCCTCGTCGATGGCGGTCCCCGGCTTCACGTAATGGCTGACATCAGCGATGTGTACTTGTAACGCAAAATGCCCGCTCGGCAGCCGGTCGACCCATACGGCATCATCGAAGTCGCGCGCGGTCTCGCCGTCAATGGTGACGATATTCAGATTCCGAAAATCGCGACGACCTTTTAGCTCTGACGTGGGAATTTCGTGCGAAATCTGCTGTGCCTGACGAAGCGCATCGTCAGGAAATTCGTGTGGGAGATGGTGCTTGCGGATCATGATCTCGACATCGACGCCGAAGTCATCCGGGTATCCGAGCAGCTCGATTACGCGCCCAACCGCGTGCCCACCGTCCTCGGGAAATTCGAGAATCTCGGCATTGACGACCATTCCGTCGAGATCTTCGACAGTCGCGATCTCGCGCCTCTGTGCACCGACGCGGTTTACGCCGGCGCGGGTCTCCGGCAATTCCAATCCCTCCGGAATTTCAATCCATTGCTGGATACGTTCGTCAGAGGGCACAACGAAGTTCCCGCGCCTTTTTCTTCGGAATTCACCTACCACCGTGACGTGCGCTCGACGCAGGATGCGAAGGATTTCGCCTTCTGCCCTGCCCTCAATCGCGATCCGCCGGACGTGAACGAGCGCCCGGTCGCCATGCATGGTTTTGGCCGCCTCATCGGGCGGAAGAAAAATGTCTCCGGGGAAGCCTTGATCGACCTGGTCCGGAATCAGAAAGCCAAAGCCATCGCGGTGAATCGATACACGCCCCGCCGCATATTCAGGATTCGTGCCGACCGCCACATAATGCCCGGAGCGCAGCTCCACAAGGAGACCTTTATCCGCCAGCCGGTCGAGCGTGTCCTCTAGCGCATCGCGCTTCTCGCCCTGCAGACGCAACTCGCGAACGAGCTGTTTATATGTGGCGCGCGCGTGAGGCAGCTTGCGAATGTGCTCCAGCAGAGTTACGTCGCTGAAGGACTTGTGCACACCCGCATTATAGGAACCGGACAGAACCCGGCTATAGTGGCCTGCATGGAGCTAAAAGCGATTCGCCTCACGATTCCAGAGAACGGCAACATCATTGTCGGGCAAAGCCATTTCATCAAGAGTGTGGAAGATATTTACGAAGCGCTCGTCAACACGTCGCCGCATCTGCAGTTCGGAATTGCCTTCAACGAGGCTTCGGGCGACTGTCTGATCCGCTTCGATGGCAACGATGAGGCGCTGAAACAGAACGCGGTTCAGAACGCCTCGCTCTTGGCGGCCGGGCATATTTTTGTGGTCGCGCTGCGAAACGGCTTCCCAATCAACGTGCTGGGCCGTATTCACGCCGTTCCGGAGGTAGTGAATATTTATTGCGCCACTGCGAATCCGGTCGAAGTGATTGTTGCCGAAACCGACCAGGGCCGCGGTATTTTGGGCGTGATTGACGGCAGTTCACCGAGCGGGGTCGAGACGGAATCGCATGTGAAAGCCCGAGTGGAACTGTTGCAAAAATTCGGGTATAAGCGGTGAAAAAGCTGTCAGCCTTCAGCGTTCAGCCGTCAGCCGTTTTAGGCGATTGCGATCTCCCCAGACGGCTTCGGTATTTGACAGGATCTCTTCGGGCGTGAAGGGAAATTGCTTCACCTGCTGCTTGCTATGCAAGCGAGCCTGGTCATCATAGTGGGGCGACTTAGGGTCCTGTGACTCACCGTAAGGCAATAGCGTCCAGATCTGTTTCGGGTTACCTTCGACCACGATCATCAGATGTCCCCAGCCATCATTGCAGTGAATGGTTCCGTCGTCCTGCTCTACGCCTTCATCGCGGTGAAGCACGTCGTACTCCGATTCGCCGCCAAGCGGAAACGTTCCTCCGCGAACGACAACATTGATACGGCCCCAAGGTACGGCGATGCTTCCGTAACGGCTCTTGATGGTCCGAATTGCGTCTTCGAATGCTGCGCGTGCGCGGCGCTGCTCCTCCGGAGAGCCGATATCGACTTCTTTCTTGCGCTCGTAAGATAGGAAGCGCTCAAAGGAAGTCTTCGAGAACATTCGCTGGTAGGCCTCGCCCCAGAAGTGAATGTAAGTGTAGGCCACGGAATCTTTACTGGAGCTCCCATTCCAGTTATGGAGATCGTTCAACGCCTGCTCAACGTCGGGCGGCGTTTGATTCCGCCCGCGATAAGCGCGCTCGAGAAGCGGCACAACCACGTCCGACGCCATGATGTGCGTATCCCATCCCAGCCGTGTCATATCTTCTATCGTGAATCTGTTGGTGCCGCCGAGCACTTGAAAGAGCCGCTCGCCGCGCGGGTTCAAGACTTCTAATCCGGCGTTAGCACGCGGTTTTACGCGAAGGTAATAGGAAGTTGGCTGCAATGGTTTTAACCCCGAATTTCGCGTGCACACCCAGGGCGGATTATTGCAGTTCTGCAGAAAACCGGATGCAGGATTCAACACCTGCGGGTACTCGCTAAACGGGAGATACGGTCCCCACTCGGTTTTCGATGTCCAACCCGGCACAGGCTTGTTCCAATCGTAAGAAGGATCGCGCCTAGCGACGTTGCCGTTGTGAACCCAGAAGATATTCTTTTCGTCGGAGTACAGCAAATTCCAACGAGGCATGAGCTGGCGGGCAACCGCGGCTTTGAACTCCGTCAAGTTGCGCGCTTTCATGATGAGATACAGTCCGGTTGCATAGTTGACGCCTTCAAAGTTGGGCAGCTTCACGGAGTAGGCGTGATACTTTTCCGGATCATATTTCACAACCGGTCCATGAAGCGTGTAATACATCGGCAGCGTTACGCTCTCGAGGCCATGCACGTCTTTGATCCGAAACGTTTCGTATTCGACGTGCATGTCGTGCCATTTGCCGTCGTATAGATATTGTTTTGGATTCTTCGGATTCAAACGCTCCTCGTACACATCCGCTATGTTCGGCTCGTTCCAGGTGGCTGACCAGGTAATTTTGTCGTTCCAACCGTCGAGAAACACAGGGCTTCCAAACCAACTGATTCCGGCGGCATCCAATTTCCCAGGCGTAATGAGATGCGCCTCGTAGTTCTGGAAGCGATTCGCCCAGGGCATGTGTGTATGTTCGACGTGGATGACGCGACCGTTTGCTGAGCGGTCCGGCGAAATCGCCCACTGATTCGACCCGAAACCGGGAAAGCTGAAGGTTGTTTCCGAGAGCTTCTCGAGAGCATCGTGGATGCTGTAGAAGCGCATGTACTGGCTCCGTTCCAGCGCCTCGACGTCTTCGGCCGTAATGGGAGTAATCCAGCTTTCGATGCGATTGCGATTCTCCGCTATGTATTCATTCACGCCGCGCGCAAAACCATCGAGGATGAGGTACGTCGCAGGATCGATCTGGTCACGATGTTCTTCGACGCACTTCTTCGTGCGCAGGAGCCGCTGCAGGTAATCGCCATCCCAGCGATATTCGTAAGGAATGAAGTGCAGGTAGCCGTCACCCAGTGCGTTGATGCCCTGCACTTCCGCGCGGCGTCCCTGCGCATCCCGGTACTGCAACATCATTTCGGTCAGGTGATCTTGAGCCTGGGCGTAGCCGTAACCAAAGAAGGTGGCCTGCTCGGTCTCGCCCACAATGTGAGGCACTCCGAAGTGGTCACGGTAAATCGTGACCTGGCTGGCTAGCGCATCCGCCGCGGCTGCAGCAAATGGAGCGGCCAGCGCTACAGCCATGGCGACGAATGCCTGGAATACAACGGAAGAACGTCTCACGTGACGCAATTATATTCGGAGTGACTTGCTTTGCGAGTTCGCAAGGGTGAGCAGCGGCTTTCTTGTCCCACAGGCTGAACGTCTGCTGCAGAGATCTTGCCGATTTCCTAACGGGCGTTCGCTGTCCTAGGCTACTGTGAAAGGCAACACCCGCTGCGTCAGCATGTCGAATCCCTCTCTCCGTAATCACGAGCGCCATCTCGCCGGCGCCACTGAACTGCGAGCAGGCGCATTGAAGTTCCCGGCTGTCCTGATGCAGGGGATTACGCATATTGCTCCCGCGGTCGGCCTGGTTTTCAGTATTCAGTTCGTCACCTTAAATGCAGGCGTTACCGCGCCGCTGGCCTATGCGATTGCAGTCTTGATCATGCTTACGTTGGGAGTTTCGCTATCTCAACTTGCGCGCCACATCCCCTCAGCCGGGGGCTACTACACGTACATCGCGCGAACCATCCATCCGCGAGCTGGCCTTTTGACAGCCTGGCTGTACCTTTTGTACGATCCAGCGGCCACAGCCATCAACATCGCCTTCATGGGCCTGTTTTTTGAGCGAACCATGCGCGCGGAGTACGGCCTATGGTGCCCGTGGTGGCTGTTTTTCCTCGCATCTACCGCTGTCCTCACTTTTTTTGTTTATCGTGGAATCGCGCTGTCCACGGAGCTGATGATCGTGCTGGGGGCGGCAGAGATACTCATCGTCATCGCGCTCTCAGCTTTCGGATTCGCTCACCCTGGACGCGGCGGAATCAACTTTGATTCGTATACGCCTTCGCGCGCCCCCACACCAAGCGGTCTGGCGCTTGGCGTAATCTTCTCCATTTTTTCCGTTAACGGCTTCGATGCGGTGATCCCGCTCGCCGAGGAGAGTGAAAATCCGCGCTGGACACAACCGCGCGCCATCATGGCCGCCATTTTGTTTACCGGAGCCTTTTATCTTTTCTGCTCCTGGGCGGTACTCATCGGTTGGGGCACTCATGACGTCGGCGGCTTCTCGAATTCAACCGAGAATCCCTGTTTTGTGCTCGCGCGGAAGTATTGGGGCAAAGCGTGGATCCTGATTTTCGTCGCAGTGCTCAACTCAATTTTTGCGGTATCAATCGCAAGCACAAACGCGGCCACGCGGGTCTTCTTCGCTATGGGCCGCTCCGCAGTTCTGCCGCGTGCTCTGGGCCGTGTTCATCCGCGTCATCTCACACCGACGAATGCAATCTGGCTGCAGACGTTCCTTACACTTGCGGTCGGTCTCGGCCTGGGCTTCTGGATCGGACCGGATCAGGAGTTCTTTTTCATGGGAGTTGTGATGACGTTGGGTCTCGTCCTGATATACGCTGTCAGCAACTTCGGGGTCTATCGATTCTTCCGGCACGAAATGCGCGCGGAATTCCGCGCCTGGCCGCATATCCTCTGTCCCGTCTTCTCGACCGCGGCGCTGGTTGCCGTAGGGATTGCATCGGTGAATCCCCTCCCGGCCGCCCCGCTGCGCTACGCGCCTGTAGTCGTGATTGCATGGCTTTTTGCCGGACTGCTTTTCGTCTGGCTGATGAGCCGTACAGGACACGAAACATGGCTTTCGACGGCCGGATTGATTCCGGAGGAGCGGGCAGCCGGCTCTTTCCGCGACTGAGGTAAAGTCGTCACAACGACCGAACGAGGTCGCGCACAGCTTCCACGACAGCCTCGGGCTGCTCTAACTGGATCCAATGACCCGAACGCTCAAGATGGATGTGCAGGCCGCGTTGGCTTTCCCGAACCCAGCGGTCTCTTTCATCCAGTTCCAGTTTTGTCGAATTTACTGCCGAAAGAACGACCACAGGTATGTGTTGGGGCACTGTAATGCTCAGCGCTTCCCGCGCGTTGGCCGGCAACGATTCAAGAGCCGCGGCCATCGCCCGAAAACACTTTGGATTGCTCCAATGAGAGGCAACAAAGGGCCATACTTCGCGGGGAAGTTTTTGTACTTCGCCTACCAGCCGCTCCAGAGTGCCCTGTCCTCTTCCGGCGCTGGCGCGGGCAATGAGCTTCGGAAAAGTTCGGCCGCCGCCGAGCAGACCAGCCAGGGCCAGCCTGACGACTCCAAAGCGCGCCAGCCAAGCGCCGCGTCGCGAGAATCCGGTACCGAGCCGGAGCCGGGCTCTTTCGCGCGCGGGACAGTCGCTCCAGTACGCAACCGAAACCGGATCTACCAAAACCAGCCCCGCCACCTGATCGGGCCGATGATGCGCATAAGCGCGTACAAGCAGTCCTCCGAAGGAATGCCCAACCAGCACATATGGCGGCGGCACGCCGGCGCGAGACAACAAGTTGCGCAGATCCGCAATAGCATCGGAAACCGAGGGTAGGGATCCCGCGGCATCGCTCCATCCGAGTCCCGCTCGATCATAACTGCACACGCGTGTGAACTCCGCAATTCGAGGCTGGACCAGCGCCCATCCAAGCGAAGTTCCGGCAATTCCGGCTTCCAGAATGACAGCCGGCGAACCATTTCCCTGATCGTATAAATGGAGCCTGCGATCTCCGACATCGATCAAGCGTCCCAGTGGAGGAACTCGCCGGTGATCGCGGTAACTGCCAAGTCCTTGATACAACAAGCCCGCCAAAAGAACGGCGGCCAGTGAACCGAACAGGAGCAGGAGCAGACTCAATCCGCCACAATCAGCTCACCGGGAAGAATGGGGCGAGTGCGCGGCAAACGACCGAGCATGGCGGCTGTGCCGATGACTGCCAGCACCGCCGAGAATACGGTGAGTTTTAAGACATCGGCCGCATGAGTTCGCGGCAAAGTCTTCCACATCAGAAGAAGCACGGTTTGCGCGGGCGCAATTGCCCAGACCGCGCCATAAAAATAGCGGCGTTCGGTTCCCTCTCCGCGGGTTGACCGCTTCACCCGCGGCAACACGCCGGACGCCCCCAGCACCGATATGAAGAGCAAAAGCGGAAAATATCCGATCGTATAGATCTGTTTCAAATACCAGACGCGGGTTGGGACCGCCACGAGCAAGCCGACGAGGTTCAAAGCCGCGAAGCTTAGCAAGGCATTCCAGGCGAAGGTATAGCAGATACGGCGGTAGAGCGGGTTTGGCCTGTCCTCACAGAATCGGAGAATATAGGGCTTGGGTTCCACGCCGGGCAATTGTCCGAACAAGCCTGCAATCCCGGTTATCACTACGACAAACGCAAGCCATACCAGGTTCTTCAGCTTCGGCCCCTCCGCAAAAAGATCGAACGTCAAGGGACCGGGGACTAGGAAGAATACCCAGATCCAGATGGGCCAGTGCGCAACGCGGTAAACGGCCTTGTTCCGCTCGCGAATTCTTCGTTCCGTCGCGTACTCGACCTTGATCGTGTAGGACATCGCCTCCCTGAATCGTACTACCGGAAATGATGCCTCCTTCACAATTTTGAGTCACGCGGCCCTGTTTCTTCGTATTTAGCTGGTGAAAGGCAAACACGCAGCGTTGGTAACGACAGTTGCAGGCGGGGTAGATTCACATGAAAGAGATGCTGCTTTGCCGAGCTTCCCGGAAGCGCTGGATGCTCACAAGGCAATGGTGTTCAGCATCGGCTGGCATTTCCTGCGTGACCGCGTCGCGGCGGAGGAACTGGCACAGGACGTGTTTCTTCAGCTTTACCGTAACTGGGGCGCGATGAAATCACCGGATCATCTCGTTTTCTGGCTTCGAAAGGTAACCAGTCACCGCGCCATTGACCTGGTTCGGAGGCGGAAGATTCGGCCTGAACTAAGCCTGGAAGAAACGGCTGAACCGACGGTGTTGGAGCGGGTACAGGATTCTTTACTGTCTTCGTATCTGGAACGGATGGTCGCCTCGCTGCCGGAGAAACAGCGAATGGCAATTGTGCTCCGTTATCAGGAAGACATGGATCCGAATGAAATTGCCGAAGTGCTTGAAATGAAGGTAAGCAGCGTAAAGACCCTGATTTCCCGTGGACTCGAGTTGTTGCGGGCTAAAACGAGCCGGCGGTTGGGAGTTGCAGATTACAGGAACAGCCATGACACCGTTTGAAGAGCAATTGAAAAAGGCGCTGGAGCGCCGCGAACCATCCGATGGATTTACCGTTCGCGTATTGGCGCACGCAAAGCAGCAGGATCGGTCAGAACTCGAGTTTGGCAGCCGTTTTCTGCAAAGGCTTCGCTCTTGGCGTCTCATCCCGGTCCTGGCTGGAGCTCTGGTGATAACGGGGGGGGGCGTCATTCAGCGGCACGAGCGCGAAGCCCGGGGAGAAGCCGCCAAGCGGCAACTTATGCTCGCCATGCGCATCGCCAGGTCGAAACTATACGATGCGCAGGTGGCAGTGAGGGAGGTGGGGCGATGAAACGAATGGGATCGAGATCTCTTCTGGCGATTGTTTTGATTCTGCCGGCATGGTGTGCGGACGCAATCAAATGGCCGGCAAGTTTTGAGAGGCTGGCGAAACAAGCGAAGGAATCTGTCGATGTGACGCTCGATTCCTCGATGCTTCAGCTCGCAGGCGGATTCCTTGAAAAGGGCGATGCGGAAGAGAGGCACGTGAAGGAACTCGTTTCCAAACTCAAGGGGGTTTACGTCAAGAGTTTCGAATTCGACAAAGAAGGCCAGTATTCGATGGCCGACGTCGAGTCCATTCGCTCTCAACTCACCGGCTGGTCCCGAATCGTTGCCGTCAGATCGGTCAACAGTGAGAATACCGATGTTTACCTGAAAAAGACTGGCGATCAAATTGACGGGCTGTTCATCATCGACGCCGAGCCAAAAGAGCTGACGGTGGTGCATATTGACGGCCCCATCCGGCCGGAAGATTTGAACGAGCTGGGGGGCCATATGGGAATTCCAAAGATCGGCCCAATGCATGGGCAGGACAAAAACACGAGAAAAGATGGCAAGGCGGCCAGTCCGGAGACACGGTCGCACGCGGACAATTTCGATGACAGAGGAGGCGAATAGCCATGCGGGCCATGCGGGCATTTCTGGTTCTCCTTCTTCTCGCTCCGGTGGCCTTACCGGCTAGTGAATTCGACTGGATGGTGCGGGAGTTTTCCCGCGAGAGCGGAGCTAAACCAATCCACATTCCGTTTTTTGGCCTGGCCCGCTTCATCGTTGCCGTGGGACATCCCGCCGGGACGAGCGGGCTACGGCTGGCAGTGTTCGAACACACGAACCTGGAATCCTCACGATTCAGCGACATCACGGATAGCGCGGTTGGAGGCGCCTGGAAGCCGATGGTCCGAGTGCGTTCGCGGGACGGCGAATCCACCAATATCTACGCGCAACACGATGGCGATAACCTGCGGCTACTCATCACATCGCTCGAGAATGGCGGGGACGCGACTCTTGTTGAGGTTCGCGTGAAGCCTGCGACACTGATGAAATTTGTGGACGAGCATTGTGACAGGCGCTAGGCCCAACGCGAAACCAAAAGAGAGGCGGGCCGGGCCCCGCGCGGCCTAAAGGCCGCCCCACCAAATCGTCTATCTGGGTTGAGAAAAATCGGCGGTGCCGATCACGATGATGGTTTCGGTTCTTCGGGTTGAATGCTCGGCGGGGTTTTTGCCTTTGGGGGCAGGCTTCTGTGGCGCCGTTGCAGTCCAAGCGGCATAGACGTGATCGTTGTGCGCCGCGATCCAAGTATAGTCGCCGAGAAACGCTCCCCCCGGGTCGAAGGCGTTTTGCGTCCAGGCATAATTGGTGAAGGTGCGTCCGCCGTCTGTTGAGCGCGCAAGCGTCACTCCCACTTTGATGTTTTTTGGATCGTCGCGCCGGTCGTAGAAATCGACATACAGATTATTCGTGACAGAATCGACCGCCATCCATTGATAGAACTGATCCTTTCCGTTGTGGATGGTATCGCTGTTCACGCGCATGGGCTTCGACCATGTTCGGCCGCTATCGGCCGATGAGGCGAGAAACACGTCGATATCACCATTGCGGTAGTCGCTCCAGCAGACATAGAGTTTACCTTGGCCGCGAGCGTCAACCGCGATCTGCGGGAAACCTTCCACCCTCGACACGCCGGGGACTTCACCGAAGTAGGGCGGCGCCGTCTCAATCACAGGGCGCGAGGCTTCAAACGACTTCCCGCCATCGTGCGATGTCGTCAGCACGATCGAATTTCCGTCATGCCATATGGCGTAGATTGTTCCTTTGCGATCGATACCCATGGCGATGCCACCTACCGAGCCGTTGTCGTCGCGGGGCAGGCCGGCGTGCGTGCTGATGCGTATCGGAGCGGACCAGGTCTTCCCCGCATCAACCGACCGTGAAAACAACATGATCGATTGCGTCAACTGCCACTCGATCCAGCCGACATATAAATTGCCTGCGTAGGGACTGCCGGACGAGACATCGGCGAAGATCCGGGGCATATCTTCAAATTGCATACCGGGGGCGTTGTCCGTGGCGAATTCTTTCAAAGCGGTCGCCTGTTTATCCCAAATCTTGCCGCCGTCGTTCGAACGCCGGACGAAGATGCCATTTCGTCCGGCGGCGTGCGCCCAGTACGAAGAGGTACCCAGACGGTCAAAGGTGAGGTAACAGAGAAAAGCATTTCCCTTATTATCGAACGCGGTGGAAACATCTCCGGCAACCTTCCACTCTGCCGCTTTGGTCCCCTGCGCGAGCGTGAAGGTTTTTCCCGAATCGTTGGAATAAACTGCGCTCGATATGCCCTGTACGGCCGCGCCTCCCTGAAAAACCGCCACAATCTGTTGGGGGTTGCGCGGATTGATCGCAATGCCAGGTTCCGAGTAGTGACCGCCGAGAGGCGATACGGTCTGAATCGAAGCATGGGGCGCGCGCGGCAGCGGCGATTGCGCCAGCATGTTGGCCACAGCAATCAGCACGAACGCACCGGCCGTTCGGCAGCGCCTCATTTTTGCACCGCCCATGCCATGCCGTCGGGACCGTGACCCGTAGCGATGCGCCCGCTGACCTCGAACGTATTCAGGTCGAGAATCGCAACGTTGTTATCTCCGGCCACAGCCACGTAAGCGCGCGGTCCGTCTCCACCGGCTTGCTGAGTCGGGACGATCAGAATGCCTTCCGGCTGCTTGCCGATCTGCAGACGTTTTATTACTGTTCGCATGGCAGCATCAATCACGACGAGTTCGTTCCCCGCCAAGTCGGAGACCAGCACGCGGTCGCCATCGGGCGTAAACTTCACACGATTCGAGCGCCTCGTTCCGATATTGAACGTCTGCTTGACGGTCTTGGTTGCCGGATCGATGATCGAAATGCCTCCATCGCGTGATGACGCCGACCAGACTTCACGCCCATCCGGTGACATGTCGATCCCTTCCGGACCTTTGCCCACTGGAATTATGGTTTCCTCCCAGTTTCCCGACATTGCGATCGCGGTAACAGTGTTCGAACCAATGTTCGATGTGAACGCCACGTCCCCGCTCCGCGTGAAAAGGATCATGTGCGTCCCATTTTGCCCTGTGCCGAGCAGCCAATCGACCTTGTTGGCGGAGGGATCGTAACGTCCGATTAACTTTGCCAGTTCGGCCGTGAAATAGAGCTTGCCATCCCAGTAAGCGAGCCCGTGCGGCCGACCCATGGGACCGAGATCGACCCTGTGGATCTCCTTTTGCGAGACGAGATCGATGACCGAGAGCGTGTGGCCCGGCGTCTTTGCACCATAGTTCGATGTGAAGGCGAGCTTTCCGTCATCCGACACGGCAATCTCGTGCGGCGCTTCACCGGTCGGCACGCGGCTTACAACTGTCTTCGTTGCGGGGTCGACGATGGCAAGCGAACTGTCTTCTTTATCCAGAATGAGGAGCACGGGAGAGGGCGTAGCGGCCGCAAAGAGCCGGGCAGGGCCGAACGCCACAGCGGCGAGGAGCGCACAGCAGAGGGAAACAATGTTTGAACCCATAGCTCAAACATTGTCTCTCGGAATCTGGGCCGGGCGAGGCAGGCCTCGGCTCGGGCCCAGAGGGCGTCCCTAACACTGCGGGGTTGAGAGCCCCGCGGCAGACGGCAAGACCGTCTGCCCCACGACCTGTCCATCAGGCGGCTTGCGCAAAGAGATGAGGTTCAAGGTCGAGGGCGCGGAGTTCGATTTGCTCGAGTGAAAATTCGAACCCAAAATCCTCAGGCTCCCAAATGCCGTGCCGGCCTTCGTGGACGGCGTGAATGTATTGGCGGGCAGCTTCCTCCAGGCGCGCCCCGGCCTGACGCCTGCGTTTCTCCTGCAACTCGCGCAGAGCGGCGGTATCTTTGTCGCGCTGGCGGCGGAGGCGATTTTCCTGAATACTCAGATTATTGAGCTGGCGCTGATAGGTGAGGAAGATCTTGGCTTCGATAAGTTGCTGGCGCACGGCTTCGTCTTCATGGGGAAAGAGCTCGGCGAATTCGAGGCGGCCGAGGGCATAGATGCCGGCTTCCAACGACGGAATGCGCAACAAACGCCATTCGGTATCCGCTAAAGATTGAACCAGATTTTGTTCGTCGTCACCGGCAGGCTGAAAGCGCTCGTTGAATCGTGCTACGTGCGCTTCGTAAAGAGCGGCATCATCTCCGGGCAACAGAACCGTGCGGCCGGTCAGGCCCGTTTTGACGGCATTCAGGGAAGACCTAGCTTTACCCGCCTCAGAAGTGGGTCCGGTACTGAGCTGAGCGTTGCGTCGATTGGCATCGACTTGAGCCTGTGTAGACATAAGCTGCTTGACGGTAGCACGAGGAAGTCAAAAAACGGATCGGGGCGGGTGGCGAGAATGGCGGTAAGTTGCTAAGACAAGGAGGGATAGAAAGATTTTGAAGGCTTGTGACTCACTTTGAACCCTCATCCTTTTTCAGCGGCCTCACCGTAATTGTGATGTGTGCGCTAGCACTCGAGCCTTAAGGTTTTGCATGATCCTAGCTCGTTCCACAGCGTCAAAATTCAATGTCCCGTTTACGGCTTGCTCTAATTCTTTTCGGTGCCACTCGGGCTTCATCAGGCCGGTCTCACTGTGTCCTCCTGGGCCGAGCAATAGATGACCGATCTCGTGAGCTATCGCGTGCCCCAGAATCACAGGCTCGCTGTAGCCATGAGAACTCAGTCGTTCAACTCGGTCACAGAACACTCCCGCGAATGAGCCGAACTGCCCGGGTTCGGGTGGAACGGCAAAACCTAACGAGCCGTGTGGTGCTGCGCGCCGTGTGACGCCAGCCGGCAAGAGATCTAGCACCAGAACTGATGGATCGGGCGAATTCTGGCATTCGTGCGCCGCCTGCGCGCTCTCCGGGCAATCAAGCCAGCGCACTTGAACCGCAGCCGTCGACAGTACGCCTGCGGCCGATTTTTCCGCCCGTTTTAGCACGTTGGGATCTACATTCGCGTAATTGTGGATCAAGACCAGGACCGGCTCGGCAACTGCATTCGCGCGTGACGCGATGAGGAACGCGGGGAATATCGACAGGGCGAGTAGATTCGGCATACCGCCTCCGCCGAGAAACTCGGGAAAGGGCCGCGAGAAGTGTCATGACTGTGCAGAATTGCTGTGAAACGCGGTGGGGATGTATACTGAGCCACACACTCAGAAGAGGAGAGTGCGTGAACTCATCTGCGGCCGGCGAAGTCACGCGCCTTCTAATGGCTTGGCGCGGTGGACAGGAAGAAGCGCTGAACCGGCTTGTGCCGATGTTGTATGCGGAACTCCGCCAGGCTGCGCACCGTTCGAGGCGCCGACAAGGCGCCGGGCAGACGCTGCAGACGACTGCGCTGGTCAATGAGGCGTTTGTGAAACTGGCGCAGGCTGCTGAGATCGCTGCGCGCGATCGGGCACACTTCCTGGCGCTATGCGCTCAGGTGATGCGGCGGATTCTGGTTGACGCGGCGCGGGCTCGACTTTCCACAAAACGCGGAGGCGGGGCATGGCGCGTTCAGCTCAATGAGAACGTCCACGCGGCTGAGCTAACGCCCGGGGAAGTCGCGCGGCTCGATGATGCGCTTACGACGCTGGCTCGAGTCGATCCGAGGAAAAGCAAGGCTATTGAGATGCGTTTTTTTGGCGGATTGAGTGTGGAGGAAACGGCACAGGTGTTAGGCGTCTCGCGTGAAACAGCATTGCGGGATTGGCGGTTTGCGCGGGCATGGCTCAAAAGCGAGATGAACGGTGTCGAACGCGATAGAAGATGAGGCGCGGTGGGGCCGGATCGAGCGGATCTTTCACGAGGCGCTCGCGCTCGAACCACGCGATCGACCCGGATTTGTTCAAACTGCGTGTGGCAAGGATGAGAATTTGCGGCAGCTTGTCGAGTCGCTGCTTGCCCATGACGATTCGTTCATAGCGCAGGACGCAAGTCACGGAACTGTAGATCGGATCGGCCCATACCGACTTCAAAGGAAACTGGGCGCGGGAGGCATGGGAGAGGTTTATCTCGCGCAGGACACCCGCCTCGGCCGGCAGGTGGCAGTGAAGATTTTGCCGCGCGAATTCAGTGCAGATGTCGAACGCAGACGACGCTTCTTGCGCGAGGCCAAGGCAGCATCCGCGTTAAATCATCCCAACGTGGTCACCGTGCACGACTTCGGCCACGAAGGCGAAGTCGACTATCTCGTTATGGAGTACATCGCTGGCAGGCCGCTAGATCGACTCATCCCTCACAACGGGTTGAAGACGAGAGAAGCGCTCCATTATGGAATACAAATCGCCGACGCCGTTGCCTATGCGCATAGGGCCGGCATTCTTCATCGCGATCTCAAACCGGCGAACGTACTTGTGACGGGCACTGGGACAGCCAAAGTGCTCGATTTCGGTTTGGCCAAAGTTATCGGGAATGATCATACGCGAAGCGCCGAAACTCGGGACGGCATCATTCTTGGGACGGCAGCTTACATGTCGCCCGAGCAGGCCGAGGGCAAGCCCGTTGATGCACGTTCTGACATATTCAGCTTCGGTTCGATGTTGTACGAAATGGTGACGGGCCACCAGCCGTTTCATCGCGAATCAGTTGCTTCGACAATTGCGGCCATCGTACATGACGAGCCGCGGCCGGCCAGCGCTGTCGCGGATGATGTGTCCGCCGAACTCAGCGGCGTCATTCAACGATGCGGTCGAAAAGATCCGGCCCAGCGCTTCGGGATGGATGGCGGAGGTCAAAGCGGCGCTCGAACAGCTCCGTGAGGATCTAAACCGAAGCCATGCCGATGCGAACTCGTACGGAAGCCCCAAGCTGGGCACGAAACGCTGGCCACTTTCGTTTGCGTTAGTAGTAACCGCTCTGATTCTTGTGAACGGACTGGCTTGGCTCTATGTTCGAACACGCAACGGGTCGTCCTTGCAGGAAGCCGGCCCTCTAAAAGTAATCCCGTTTACGAGCTACACAGGATTCGTACACTCACCGGCTTTCTCGCCGGATGGCGAGCGCCTTGCCTTCGTTTGGGGCGGGCCAGAAGAGGGTACCGATCACATTTATGTCAAGCTGACCGGCGAGAACGAACCGCAGCGCTTGACGAAAGGCGCGGCAGAAGAATCCTCGCCTGCCTGGTCACCCGATGGACACTGGATCGCGTTCTTGAAGAGCTTGCCGGGCGAGAGGCAGGGTGTGGTCCTAATTCCGGCAATCGGCGGGCCTGAGCGTAAAGTGGCTGAGGTCAACACCGTCGCGGCGATCGGCCTGTCCGGTCCAGGCCTTTCCTGGCACCCCAGTGGGAAATGGCTGGCGGTCGGCGACAGGAGCTCTGCTTCGGAACGTCCGGGTATTTTCCTGCTCTCAACGGAAACCGGAGAAAAGCGCCGGTTAACCTCGGCGGTCCCTCATTCATTTGGAGATGGCGAGTTCGCTATTTCGCCTAATGGTAGCCGCATTGTCTTTTCTCGGACCGACACTGCCAATGTTCAAGAGCTGTATGAAGTCGAACTCGCGGCGGATCTCAGTCCGAAAGGAGCACCCAGGCGGATTACGTGGTTCAATCGGTACAGTGGGAACCCGGCGTGGATGCCCGACGGACGCTCTATTGTATTCGCTTCGGGTTCAGTCCACAACCCGACGCTATGGAGAATGGAAATATCGCCCGTGCAGGGCGCATCAGCGAAAGCGGAGCAATTACCTTTCGGCAGGGAAGGAGCTATCGAGCCCGCAGTCTCACGACAAGGGCGGATCGTCTATCGCCAGTTCAGACTTGACTCGGATATTTGGCGACTCGCATTGCGACCCGGCAAGAACGGACCGGAAGCAGTAGGAATACCTAACCGGCTAATTTCCTCGACCCACCTCAATCACACGCCGCGCTATTCTCCGGATGGGAAGCGCATCGCTTTCGCTTCCGACCGCTCAGGCAGCCACGAAATCTGGGTTTGCGACAGCGATGGTTCAAACGCTGTGCAGTTGACTTCATTTGGTGGCCCGTACACGGCTGATCCCGTTTGGTCTTCCGACGGCAAATGGATTTTGTTTGAGTCCGGAGGCGTCTTGTATCGTATTTCGGCTGAGGGCGGGCGAGCGGGTCGTATAATGAGCCGCAACCACAATGTCCCGCATGGGTCAACGGCAGTTGGTTGGGAGGACGACGGCTTTTACTCTGCTCCCGATTCCTCGGGTGTGTTGCAGGTGTGGAGAAAACCAGCCGAAACAGGCGGACGACCACTTCCGATGACGCGCAAAGGTGGCGAATTTGCATACAAATCGTCTGACCGGCAGTTCGTCTACTATTTGAAGCCGACACATTCGGATCCCGAAGTCTCAAGTTTGTGGGAAATGCCTATTCTGGGAGGCGAGGAACGCCAGGTTCTCGATACTGTTTTCGATCACTGCTTCGATTTTGTGAAGGACGGAATTTATTTCATCGCGAATCAAACGCATCCTCAGGTGCAGTTCTTGAGTTTTTCCAACGGAAAAATTGCCAGGGTAGCAACGCTTTCAAGGAGCATTGTTTGGGGCTTTTCTGTTTCCCCCGATGGCCGCTCGCTTCTGTATTCGGAGCTGGTACCCTTTCGCGCCAATCTCATGCTGGTCGAAGGCTACCGTTAGAGCGTGGCGAGCCGCGGGATTTGATTCACGCATTGCCCCGACCTAGGGAGCAGCCCCGCGCAGCTCAGTTCACGGCCATTTTGCGTAGCAGTTTGAAATCTTCCAGCATCTTGCCGGTCCCGAGCACAACTGAAGCAAGCGGCTCGTCTGCCATCAAGACCGGCATACCCGTCTCGCTTCGGATGCGTTCATCCAAGCTCTTGAGCATGGAACCTCCGCCTGTGAGGATGATTCCACGCTCGCTGATATCGCCGCTGAGTTCGGGAGGTGTGTGCTCGAGAGCACCTCGGATTCCGGCGAGGATCGCTCCTACGCAGTCGGTCAAGGCTTCCCGAATTTCGCCATCGTGCAAGGTAATTGCCTTCGGCAGACCGTGGATCAGGTCCCGACCCTTGACTTCGAGAGTAAGTTGCTTTTCCAGGCGATAGGCCGAGCCGATCTCCATCTTCACCCGCTCGGCGGTGCGCTCGCCAATGAGGAGATTGTATTTCCGCTTTACATACTCCATCACGGCATCGTCCATCTGATTGCCGGCCACTCGCAACGACCGCGAATAGACGATTCCCGAGAGAGAGATCACAGCAATGTCGGTGGTGCCCCCGCCGATATCTACGACCATGTTGCCGCTCGGTTCGGTTACCGGGAGCCCGGCTCCGAGCGCTGCGACCATGGCTTGCTCCACGAGGTGTACCTCGCTCGCCTTCGCCCGGTAAGTGGAATCGAGAACCGCGCGCTTCTCCACTTCGGTGGTTTCGCTCGGCACGCCGATGACGATCCGCGGGTGAACCAGGCTTTTGCGCCGGTGCGCCTTCCGTATGAAGTAATTCAACATACGCTCCGCCATCTTAAAGTCGGCGATCACGCCATCGCGGAGCGGCCGGATCGCGACCACGTTCGACGGCGTTCGCCCGAGCATCTCTCGCGCTTCTGAGCCACAGCCGACAATCTCTCCGGTCTGCCGGTTCACTGCCACGATGGACGGCTCATTGAGGACGATTCCTTTGCCCGCCACGTACACCAGCGTATTGGCAGTTCCCAGATCAATGGCGAGATCCGATGAAAGGGCGCGGAACAGCGAACGGTAGAGCATATTTCAATCTGTTAGTGAATCCGCCAGAATGCGAGTCTCAGCCTTTTGTAGGATTTTTCGCATCTGCTGAGCCCGAGTCGTAGGGAATCGGAGTACAACAGTGACATGACTCGAATGCTTGCGGTTTTAATTTGTATGGCGGTACCGGTTGCAGCCCAGGACTGGGCGCGCCAGCGCCTGGAGCAGTCTCCCCGGCATCGGGAGTGGGTCACCGTGAAGCACGACGGGCGGTCTGTCGAAACGTTTATTGCCTACCCCGAAACGAAGACCAAAACCTCAGTTGTGCTGGTTATCCATGAGATCTTCGGCATGACGGATTGGGCGCAGGAGGTAAGCGACGAGTTTGCAGCCGCCGGATACATTGCAATCGCTCCCGATCTTCTCTCCGGGATGGGACCGAACGGCGGACGGACAACCAGTTTTTCACAAAATGACGCCACGGAAGCTGTGAGCAACCTGAAGCCGGACCAGATCACGGCCGATCTGAACGCCGTCGCGGATTATGCCCGCAAGCTGCCGGCAGCCACAGGCAAACTATTCGTTGCCGGATTTTGCTGGGGAGGCGGCCAGAGTTTTCGCTTTGCCACTAACCGGCCCGATCTCTCGGCCGCATTCGTCTTCTATGGACCGCCACCCGATAAGGACGCGATGGCACACATTAAAGCCCCGGTTTACGGATTCTACGGCGGAAATGACGCGCGCATCGACGCCACGATTCCGGGGGCGAAAGACGATATGAAGGCGCTCGGCAAGACCTACGAGCCGGTGGTCTATGAAGGCGCGGGCCACGGATTCATGCGCGCGGGCGAGGCTCCGGACGCAAGCGAGGGGAACCGAAAGGCCCGCGAAGAAAGCTGGGCACGGGTAAAGAAGGTGCTGAAATAGTAGCGGGTCTGGCGGAGGAGGTCTGAGGGCCGAGAATGCTTACTTTGCGTTCCGGCTTTGGCTCTTTTGGAACGGGATATAGCATGGGCTCGCCGTCAGGCGATGTTTAACATTCCGATGGCGGCATTTGCCATGCTGACGTGAGGCGCGGCTCGATGCTCTCAGAGGCTCCGAACTGTCATCCGTACACTGTTCGTCAGGCACTCAGCGCCCTATATGATCTGACGACCGAAGATTCTGGAGAGTAGCTGGCGCGACTCATGCGACAAGTTACTACTGTCCATCGTCATGAAATGCCCACATATATTGCAGGTCACAACTTTCGCCAGGCTTTACTTGGGCGTAAGTTCGGGCAGGCAAGTATCCCTTAGGCAGTTCGGCTTTGATCCAATATAGACCCGGAGGCAAATAATTGAACTCAAAGGACCCATCCGCCACGCTTCGGGCGGTAAACGTCCGATGTTTTGAGGTGGCGTCGACGGTAATCCCAGCCATGGGCTGTTCACTACGCGGCCCCCGTTCGCCAAGATACCCGAACAAGGATACTGGTCGCTCTCGTCGGTTTACTGCTCGGAGCTGCCGTAGAAGAGCGCCAGCCGCCCATATTGGCCGCGTGGAAGTGGCTTCCGAGGTTGTGAGCCGCCCGTTTTCAAGGTACGCAAACACGAGGTACGATTTACCTAGCTCGAACGGAAAATCGCACGAAGTTCCGGGTTCGTAGATCGAAATTTGCTCACCGACATTTCCGCGAAGACGTTCGGTCACATTGAAAAGGACCAGGGAACCGCGCAATTGGGCCGGATCTTCGGGCGAGATCACAGTTCCTATGAAAACCACGGGCGACTTGTCGTCCAGGAAATTACAAGAGAGTCTCACCAAGCTGCACGCGCCAGCAACACTTGCGCAGCAAAGAAGCAGAATCCCAGCGCCTATTCGCATGTCGATAGGGACTTCGGGCTGCATGCAAACACGGCTCAGTGCGACAGCCCACTCCCGCTTGCGAGTATAGACAGCAGAGAAAAAACCGTCAAGGATCTCGAGGCTTGAAACGGAGGGCAAGCGAACTTGAGTATCTCTCCGTCCAACCCTGGGGTCGCCTACGCTTCCGGCTCAGAGTAGTGTGTTCGGACGTTAGAAAGATTGGGGCTAAGTAGAAGACATCTCACCAGCCCCGGCGACGCTACATCGACTGCCTGTTATAGATTTCGACGTTGTGGATAGCGCGCCCTTGGGCGTCTGTACCGGTCATGGTGTAGGTCATCGTTTTCCCATTCTTCGATAGAACGCCGTGACCTTTCATATTGGTATCGCCAAATTTCCAGTCGTGATCTACCGTATTCCCGGACCTCTTTTCGACTACAGTGGAGTTCTCCATTCCCTCAATCGGAGCGGCAGCATCGGCTGAATACGTGTAGGACCAGGTTAAGCTTTTGTCCTCAGCGCTCACTTCTTCTACACTTACCTTCCCGTCGGCGGCGATTGTCACTGCCACACTTTTCGGAGCTGGTCCGGGGCTGAACTTCGATTTCGCCACGTTCAATTTCCACGTTCCGACAAACGGGGTGTTCTGATCGGCTTGGGCGGCCAAGAGTACTGCGGATGCAAGGGCTACACTTGCCAGCGAAGCTACACAAAGATACTTCTTCATTTCAGTCCTCCTATGTCCAGATCACTTTTGACAGATGAGGGTGATTATATGCTTTTTTCCGGTCGTCTAAATCTCGCCTAAATGGGAACCAGACCGCGACGGATTCCTATCGCAACCGCCTCAGCGCGGCTGACGGCACCCAGTTTACCGAGGATCTGCGTTACGTGAAACTTTGCCGTGTGATCGGAGATGCCCAGGTTTGCGGCGATTTCTTTGTTTCCGAGCCCATCAGCGAGCATGCGGAGAACCTGCAGTTCGCGAGGCGTGAGGGCCTCAATCAGATCAGGGCGTTCGGGGCGAATCGCCGCCCCGTTTCGAAATAAGCTCCGCGCCTGTGCTTGCGTCAAAACAGTCAGATCACTGGCCGCAGCAATGACGGCGGCGACGATCTCCGCAGCCGACGCGTTTAGCGGAAGCGAGGCCCGCACGCCGGGCGCGGCAGGTAGCGCCTCGGCATTTTCGGAAAGAGCGACAACCGGAATACCGATGGTAGGCAACTGATCTGGCGTGAGGCCCGCGGCGACCAGCACATCCACCAGCAAGGCATGCTCGTCATCATGGGCGGGCGATGCGCCGGCAGCCAGCACTTCGATCCCATCCTCATCGTCAAGCAGGTCGGCTAAGCGCCGAGCGCGTGCAGACGAATCCGCAACGATGGCGATTCGAATCAAGCTGCGGTTCGGACCGGCTCCGCCCGCAACCTCGCCGCAACGTGCCGTAGTGCCGTATGATCCCCTCTATAGAAATCGACACGGAGCAGGGCGTCCGAGGCTTGCTCTATCGCACCTTGCAAATCATCCACGAATCGGAACGGCTTGTCATTTGCGCGCACCAGAACATCGCCCGGAAGCAGCGAAGCCGATTCGGCCGCGCCGCCGGGTACCAGTTCCAATATGAGCAATCCAACCTCGCCGCTCCGGACCGACACTGGACGAACGACAACTCCGAGCGCCGGGGGCGAGCCGGTTCGCGCCAGAAAGGCCTGCACTGCCCGGCTGGGCACAGCCAAAGCAAGCCCGCCCGACACAACCATCGTGTTCAACCCGACAATCTGCCCTTGAAAATCCGCCAGAGGCCCGCCTGAGTTACCAGGCGCAAGACGAATATCGGCCTGAATCCAGGACAGCCCGCCTAGAGCGTTTGGCGCAATCGGACCCAGGGCATGAACAACCCCACTCGATACGGCGCCGATGAAGCCGAGCGGATTGCCGATCGCAAACAGCGGCATCCCGGGCCGAAGTCTGTCGGAATCGCCGAGCGAAGCGGCGGGAGCATCCAGACCGGGCGCCGATAACAACGCCAGGTCTCTGCGCCGATCAACTTTGAGCACGGAAGCCGCAACGGTCTTTCCTTCCCACGAATCGATTCTCAGACTTCCATGGAGCACATGCGCGTTGGTAATGATCTGCTCAGGACGTATTACGGCTCCGGAACCGTTACCTTGGCTATAGCCGTTCCCGCTACGAACTTGAACGGTGGATCTGCGGAGCGCTTCGGCGACGCGCCCCGGTACGGGAATCGGCATCTCAGTTCTCTCTCGCCCGCTCTGTGATGGTGACGGCCAGGTCGACCGGCTCGCCGCCCCGCAGCGCGAGAACCTTCACCGTTTGCCCCACGATATCCCCTCGCAGTGCAGTCTGCAGATCCTCAATGTCTGTAATGGCTTTGCTGTTCAGAGATATCAAAATATCTCCCACTTGAAGCTTGGCTCCCTCGGCCGGAGAATCAGGTTCTACGCTTAGCAGAATCAATCCCGTCTCCGCCGCGGTATTGACCCTGCTTCGAAGATTCGCCGGGATGCGAACAGGTTGCAATCCGACGCCAAGGTAGCCGTGGCGGATGCGCCCTTCCTTGAGCAACTCCTCTGCAACGCGATGAATCGTCGATAGCGGCAACGCAACGGCTGAATGACGCAACAGGCCGGGCGTCGCCATACCGATCAACTGCCCTTCCGCCGTCACCACCGCAGCTCCCGATTGGGATGGATATAAGTTCACATCAAGCCGGAAGAAATGATCCAGTGTGCCGCCGCGCCACGTCCTGCGTGACCCACCGACGGCTCCGAGGATGCCCAGGCTTACCGACGGACCGACGTCCATGGTCAGACCCACCACCGCCGCCAGCGTGCCGGGCTTCAGATCGGCTGCGTTAGCTAGAGGCAACGGCGGATTGCTCAAGCCCTCCGCCTTCAACACTGCCAGATCAACACTTGGATCGCGACCAAGTATTGTTGCCGAGACCTCCTTCCCGCCGGATTCGCGAATGGGAACTTGATCCTCGCGCCGCAACGCGTGGTCCGCCACGGCGACCAATCCGTCTCGAAGAAGAACGCCGCTTACTACTCGGTACGCCGCGGCCTTCACCGCTACAACGCCGTGCGCGCTCCGGTTCACTAAGTCGACCAGCGCCTGCGAGATTCCGCTGAGGTCTGTCGCTACTGTGCTACTCATAGCCCCACTATGGCGAATATGAGGCATCATCACATCAGCCATTTGGGCAGGTAGGTGAGAAAGCTGAAATGATCTGACTCTTGGCGGATCGATGCGGAATTGGTCAGGCTGGGATCACGTGAGTCCGCAGCCAGGCCTCAATTGCCGCTTTGTTAACACGATTGGTGTCGTATAGATTCATGAGCCAGTCGTACATCTCGCGGTCAACAAAAATCAACTCATAGTTGTTCATTCTCAAAAAGATGCCGGCCGCTGTAATCGCCGACCGCTTATTCCCATCAATGAACGGATGATTCTGCAGTAGGCTTTCGCACAACGCGGCGCTTCCTCGATAACATCGGAGCAGTAGTAGCCCATCTGTGGCCGGGCTACGGCTGCTTCCAATGCTCCTTGATCACGCACACCAGCACAGCCATCCCATTCGGCTACCATTTCCAAATTGATCTGGATTAGCTCTCTGACGGATAGGTAAACGGTCACTGGGCAAGGAGCCGCAAGAGTTCTGGATGCTTGCGCTTAAACTCGTCCAAGGCTTTCCGGAAAGTGACTTTGGGCCGAGCCGACTTCTGGAGGTCTTTCACAAACTCTTCGACAACGGCCTGCTGACCAGGGGAAAGGGTAGCGAGGAGAGCGGTCAGTTTTTGATTTTGCATAGCACCCTCCTTCTACTGTATCCAGAAATTAGTTCTTCCAAGCCTCTGCACATTTCCCTACTTCCCGCCTGAAGTACTTGTCCGGTTCGTGGCATTCACGGTGCGATTGTAATTCGGGTACGGCGGTTTGCGCGGCTGCGGCGGCGGATTCTTTCTCAGCTCTTCCATGGCAACTGCCACCGCACGCTCCAGTTGTGGATCGCGTCCTTCGGCCACGGCTTTCGGGTCCATGTCAACCTCTATATCCGGTGCAACACCGTGGTTCTCTACTTCCCATTCACCCGATGGGCTGAAGAATCCAAAACTTGGCGAGGTGACCGCTCCGCCATCCATCAGCGCCGGATATCCGGATACGCCGACCAGACCTCCCCACGTTCGCTTTCCGACCAGCGGTCCCAGCTTCGCATGCCGGAAATACCACGGCATCGCGTCTCCGCCCGAACCGGAGAATTCGTTCACCATCATCACCTTCGGTCCGAGTATCGAAGCGCTCGGCGTCCGATAGATGGCGCCGTAACGGGGCGCCCAGTAGCTGAGTAATTCTCTTCCCATCACCTGGATGATGTAATCGGCTGCCTGACCACCGCTGTTGAAGCGCTCGTCAATCACTGCGCCTTCCTTGTCTGTCTGCGCGAAATAATAACGCGTGAAGTTCGTCAGGCCGCCCCTGGCGGTGTCGGGAAGGTAGATATACGCCAGCTTCCCTCCGCTCAGTTCATCCACTTTTTTCCGATTCGCCGTGATCCAGGCGAGTGTCCGCAGTCCCGCTTCGCTCGCGGTTGGCACGACGCTGATGTCCCTCGCATTCGCGCCGGCCGCATCGGACGACACTTTCAATGTGACGCTTCGTCCGGCCGTTCCCTCCAGCAGACGTTGGATGTCGTCGTTCGGCTTCAGCTCCTCCCCGTTTATGGCCAGGATGTAATCACCCTTAGCCACTTTGAGACCTGGCTGTGCCAACGGAGCATAGAGCTGCGAATCCCACGGGCCGCCCGGATAGATTTGCTTGATTCGATAGTGGCCGTCGCTAATTTCATAGTCGGCGCCGAGTAAGCCACCTGGAACGCGTTCCGGCGACGGCATAGTGCCTCCGCCGCCGCGCAGATGACCAACCGTGAAACTGCCGAGCATCTCCTGAAATACATAATTCAAATCCGCCCGTGATGCGATCTGCGCAAGGTACGGCTCGTATTCCTTTTCCGCGGCAACAGTGTCCACACCGTGGAAGTGCGGATCGTAAAAATAGCTGCGCTCGATCCGCCACACTTCGTGATACATCTGCTTCCACTCCGCTTTGGGATCGACACGAACCTGTATCCCGGCGATTTTCAGCATGCCTTCGCCAGGCTTCACCGGAGACGACGCAGCTACGATAGCGAGTTGCGGCACCGGCCTCTGCACCGGTCCCGCGCTAGGCGGTTCAGGAGGGCGTGCAACCTCGATCAGCATCTTCTCGCCATCCGCCGAGATGTCGAACGCTGCAATGTTATCGGCCAGCCTCTCCGTTTTGCGTGTTTTCAAGTCGAACCTCTGTAACAGCCGGCCGCCCGTCTGTTCTTCGGACGGCGGAGCCTCCAGAACATAGATCATTCCCGTTTTGCCAGTTCGCAGATCCTGGTAGTCTCGCGGCGGTAGGGGCAGCGCCACGACGCGGCTCTCAATGTTCGAGAGATCGATCCGTACGGGCTTGGGCGTGGCCTTTGTCTCCGCGTCTTTCTTCTCCCTTTCGGGCGTCTCCTTTTCGGGTTTCGCCGCTTCGAGCTTCTCTTCATCGCTTTCGGGCCCGACCGGCGATTTCCCGTCGTTACTGAGAACCATCGCATACACGTGCCTGGTGACTTCGTGCTCGTCGCTGCTCATATCCAGCCCCGAGGTGGTTGGGCCGTAGTTCGTGCTCGCCGTGAAAAACAGATACTGCCCGTCCTTGTTGAAGGCCGGGTGGCGAGCATCGCTGATGCCGTCCGTCACTTGCGTGCTCCGGCCCGAATCGACCGAGTACAAGAACATCGCATGGAAACGGTTCGGAAGAGTTCGCGTATAGGCCAACCACTTCGAATCAGGCGACCACGCCAAGTCTCCCGGAGCCGCAAAATTATAGTCGGTATCCACCTTGGTGAGTTTGCCTGTTTGCGTGTTCAGGTAAAGGACGTCCAGCTTGTTATCCGCAAATGCGATGAGTTTGCTGTCGGGCGACCATTGAGGATTGAAGTAGTAAGTCGGGCTATCAAACAGCGGGAATTTCCTCACCGTACCGGCGCCATTCTGTTGAGCGATGTGCAAACCGTACAGTCCCGATTCATCTGAAAAGTACGCGATGTCTTCGCCGTCGGGAGCCCAGGCGGGTTGGCGCTCCATCACAGCTTCGGTGTTCGTGATGTCGCGGGAATCGCCTTTACTGGCTGGGACGGTTACGATTTCGCCGTGCGCTTCGAGCACTGCGCGCTGCCCGGTTGGCGAAATGCGCGATTCGAAGATCTGGCGGCTGACGTCCTCCAAATGCGGCCGGACTTCCGGGAAATCTCCGGTGATCTCGACCGGCACTTTCCTCGTTTTGCCGCTCTTTGTTTCGTATATGAATAACTCGCCGAACTGGTCGTAGACCAGCCCACCCGGCCCTGCACTTATGGAGCGAATGTCGTGTCCGCTGTTTCTGATTGCCTCTGTTACCGTTCCCGAGGCGGCATCGTAGCGGAACAGCGTTACGGGACCGCTTCGATCCGACAGGAAATAGATCTTATCCCCTACCCAGACCGGGTTGAAATCGCTTGATGCTTCACGAGGAACCCGGGCGGTTTTCAAATCGGGGAAATCAGTGATTGCGATGGAACTGGCGAGGCCGCCGCGATACCTGCGCCATGCGACAAAGTTCGTGTAGTTGAACGAGAAACCTCCTCCAGTTGGCGAGTAGGCAAAGCGTTTGCCGTCGGAGGAAAATTCGCCCGAGTAGGCCATCGGTATGGGTAGGGCTTCCGCCAAGCCTCCTTCTAGCGGAACCTTGAAGAGCTGCGTGTATCGCGGCGAATGGCTCGCGCGCCCCGAGCGAAAGATCACGTATTTCCCATCCGCAGTCCAGCTCACTGCGTAATCCGGGGCCGGATGATATGTGAGCCGCTTCGGCACTCCGCCGCCGGCAGGAATGACAAACACATCGGTATTGCCGTCGTATTCACCGGTGAATGCAATCTGTGAACCGTCCGGTGAAAATACAGGGTCCGTCTCAACGCCCGCGCCGGTGGTGAGCCGGACAGCTTTTCCCCCGGACCGGCTCACAGACCAAAGGTCGCCTGCATATACGAAGACAATCGCATTTAAGTTCATGGCAGGACGTTGCAACAGAAGGTAGTTACTATCTGCGGCGGGCAGGAGGAGAGAGAACAAAGGAAGGACGCAGAGCGCTTTCATATTCATACTGAACGACAAATAGATACTATCGAAGCGTGCCGCCTGTAGCGCAGGTAACCCCATCTCTCGATTTTGAAGAAGCTCGCCGGATTGTCATTCAAACAGTGCGGTCTCTCGAGCTGAGAAGAGATTCGGATTCTGTGCCGCTCGAGGATGCGTACGGGCGAATCCTCGCAGAGCCTGCCAGGGCCGATCGTGATTACCCGGCGCTCCGCAGATCTCTGCGCGACGGTTTTGCGCTGAAAGCCGCCGGCGTGCCCGGCACTTTGAGAGTTCGCGGAGAAGTCCGCGCCGGCGATACCCAGCAACCACCGCTCTCAGAGGGCGAAGCCCTGGAGATCATGACCGGCGCGCCTGTGCCCGATGGCGCTGATGCGGTGGTCATGGTTGAGCATGCCGCGCGGCTGCAGGACGGAGCTTTGGTTAAGATTGATCGCCCCGCTGATCCGGGCCAGTTTATCAACGCTCGCGGCTCCGAGGCCGCAGCCGGATCGGTTCTGATTCCAGCTGGGACGCGGCTCGATGCAAGTCACATAGCAACACTGGCCATGACGGGCAAAAGCGCAGCCAGCGTTGTTCGCCGACCGTCGGTGGCGATCCTTGCAACCGGCGACGAAATCATAGACATCAATGCGACACCGGCGCCGCACCAAATTCGGAACTCGAATTCTTACATGCTGAGCGCGCTGGTGCGCTCCGCAGGCGGAGATCCCATGGTGCTTCCCGTGGCTGGCGATACGAAAGACGCGCTGCGGGGACTTCTCGAGCGCGGCTTGAAACACGACCTTGTGATCGTAACTGGCGGCGTGTCAGCCGGCAAATACGATCTGGTAAAACCGGTTCTGCGGGAGCTGGGCGTCGAGTTTTGTTTCGAACGCGTCCGCGTGCAACCCGGCCAGCCAACGGCCTTCGGAGCGCGTGGTCCTGTACCCGTTTTCGGTTTGCCCGGAAATCCAGGTTCCACGTTGATCACGTTCCAACTATTTGCCCGACCTGCCCTGGAGTTGCTTGCCGGGGTGTCCGACCCGATACTGCCACTCTTATCGGCCCGCTTCGAAGCGCCGTTCCGTCACAAACCCGGACTGACGCGATTCCTCCCTGCCCGACTGAGCCCGGATGGCCAGCATCTGCGCCATATTCCGTGGCAGGGTTCGAGTGACGTGCCGGCCCTCGCCAAGGCAAATGCATTCCTAGTAGCCGATCACGACCGCGAGACCTGGGACACGGGTAACAGCGTCCGAGTCATGCTCAAGCCATGAAGAAGCTGTCTCATTACACACCCGCGGGCGATGTGGCAATGGTCGACATCTCGCAGAAACGAATCACCACGCGTACGGCTACAGCTCGCGCGTTCGTTGCGATGTCCGGGGAAGTGATCCGGGCTTTGCCGGAAAATCCGAAGGGTGATCCGCTGCAAATTGCCCGCATCGCGGGCATCTCAGCAGCCAAGAAGACCTCCGATCTCATTCCTCTGTGCCATCAATTACCTCTCGCTCACGTGGGAGTGCAGTTTCGGATCGAGCCAACGGGTATCGAGATCACCGCGACGGCTTCGACGGCGGCTCAAACCGGCGTCGAAATGGAGGCGATGACCGCGGCCTCTGTCGCGGCGCTCACGATCTACGACATGACGAAAGCTCTTGACAAAGCGATCGAGATCCGCGAGATTTACCTTCTGGAAAAGACGGGCGGCAAATCCGGGACGTATCGCCGCAAACTCACAGGATGATTCAAGTTGCAATCCTCACCGTAAGTGATTCCGCCATTGCCGGAACTCGTCAGGACGAGTCAGGTCCGGCACTACGCCGACGGTGCGAGGAACTGAATTGGTCCGTTATCGCAGCAGCGGTTGTACCGGATGAAGAAACCGCGATTGCCGCTCAACTCGAAGTTTGGGCAGACAACTCCGGCGCCTCGCTGATACTGACGACGGGCGGGACCGGGGTCGGCCTGCGCGATGTCACACCCGAAGCCACGGAGCGCATCTTAGATCGCGAGATACCTGGGATTGCCGAACTGATGCGCGCAAAAGGGCTGGAACAAACGAAATACTCCGTTCTCTCGCGCGCAGTTGCCGGTATACGGAATCGTTCTCTCATCGTCAACCTCCCCGGTTCTCCGCGAGGGGCTCTGCATGGCCTGCAAGCAGTTGAACCGCTGGTTGCTCATATCGTTGACCTTTTGCGGGGAAAGACAGAGCATTAAGCTGTTGTGACGCCCAGTTAATGCGAAACTGGAACGGTACGGAAACTCCGGCTCGTGAGGAAACATCACTAAATATATGGGAGTTCGGCCATTCAGCCGCGTGGCGCTCTTGTCTGCAATTTCCACAGCTCTTATTGCGCAAACGTTGCCACCCGGCCAGCTTCCTCCCGGTCCGCCGCCGCAACCGGGCCAACTTGGGCCAGCTCCAAAGAAGTTGCCGGCCAACACGCCCGAACCTACGCCTAAGAGCCAAGTGCCGCCCGGTTCGCGAGCCGACGATCCAAATATTCCGGACAATGCCACCATTCGCCTTCCGGTCCGCTATGTTCTTGTTCCCACTACCGTGCTCGATCCAGACGGGCACGGCTATGTCAACGGACTGAATACCACCGATTTCGAGCTGCTCGACAACGATAAGCCTCAAAAGATCGCTGCCGATTTCAGCCAGCAGCCTCTTTCCGTCGTTCTTGCCGTGCAAGCCAACTCCGACGTTGAGCCTGTTATTCCGATCATCAGGAAGACCGGCGTGCTACTGCAAGGGCTGGTTACAGGAACCGACGGAGACGTTGCAGTCTTGGCGTTCGATCATCGCATGCAGCATATCCAGGAGTTTACGAGCGACCCCGAAAAGCTCGACGACGCAATGCAGAAAATCAATGCGGGGTCCAGCACCGCAGCGCTTATCGACGCGGTGTTGGAAGCCGATCACATGCTGAAACGTCACGACCCTCAGAACGTTCGCCGCCGGGTGATTGTTCTGCTGAGCCGCAACGTTGACAAGGGAAGCCAGGCCCACTTGCAGGAAACCGTTCGCGACATGCAGTTCGATAACGTGATCGTCTATCCGATCGATATATCCAAGTTGCGCACTGCATTTTACAAGAAGCCTGATTATCCTCGGCCGCCAAATGGGGGCATACCGCCCGAGGCGCTTCCGAATACGCGCAATCCAGGCGCAACGAGTCAAACGAACGTCGCTCAGCAGCAAGATGGCAACTGGTTGAGCGCTGTGCCCCCGATTGCACACTCGATTAAGGATCTCTTCAAAAAGACTCCTGCCGAGGCGTTTTCCTACTTCACCGGCGGGACAATGTACAATTTCGGCACGGAGAAGGGATTAGAAACTGCCATCACCGATATCGGCAAGGACCTGAACAGCCAGTACCTGCTCAGCTATTCACCAAACGACAAGGATGAACCCGGTTTTCATACGATTAAGGTTATTGTGAACCGGCCAGGGTTGAAGATCCGTACCAGACCGGGTTATTGGTGGGGCGGCGGCGCCGGCCAGCAGTAACCAAAAATTTGCTAGGTTCGATCAAAGCGCAGAGCGCCAAAGCTGACCACGCTGTCCGGATCAATCTGCCACTGATGATAGTCCAGCAATTCACCTTTTAGACCAGGCATGACCTTCATAAAGGTGTAAAGCGGCGCCGATCCGCACCATTTAAGATCGTCGCTTCCGTCCTGCACGAGTGACCAGTAGCCGCAAATATCACCGCCAGCGATCTGCGCGATTCGCTCGCGGTCGCGGCTCTCGATTGCGAGCATTTCGCCGATGTTGGCCTTCGCCCGGATCGGGTCTCCATAGCGGCGGCCGATATGCGCCATATCGATCCCAAGTACCCAGAACAGGCGCTTACTCTCGCGCGCTGCGATATTTCCTAGAGAGTCGAAGAATCGCGCCACGCGCTCGTTATCTTCGGGCCACCCGCCTTCATAGACACTCTTTACAAACGGGCCGCAGAGGATCGGCAGAATACGGATATCCGGCCCGTACAGATGCTGCAGAAACACGACCTGAAACTCAATCGAGTGTTCAACACAGTGGCAATAGTCTTCCATTCGCACAGCGCCATTGGCGCTTGCGGCGAGTTCGTCCACGAGAGCAACGTTGGTTTGCGCCTCGCCGAAAGGTGTGACGAATTGTTTGCGGGTCAATCCGAATCGATCCGGCGCTCCGTAATGCGACGTGCCGAGAACAACAAACGTGTGATCGCGCGCGTCTTCGAAAGAAGGGAGGGTCTGATAGGCGGCGCGGTAGGTCTGCCAACCTCCATTGGGACTGGCGTGCGGCGCAGCGATCGCGACCGTAGTTGGCGACCCTTGCGGTCTCCCGACCCTGGCAGCGAGCAGATCCGCAAGGTGAACCGGATCACTAGGATATGCCGACCCGGCAAATACCGCTTCGCGGACCTCGTCTTCAGCAAATTCCGCCTCGCGGCGCGCTTTTAGCTCCCGATACCGGTCATTTTCCAGGAAGCCCGCATCGTTCAGCGAAACAAACAGGTGTTCTTCGAGCTCTCCCACCTGAATCTCGCCTGTTATGCGCACGAGTTCTGCGCGCAGATCGAGTGTGGATTGCATGCCGTCAAAGCACTCCAGCGCTTGCACGAGCGGGGGCGGGACCAGCAGCGTCGCATCGGAATAGTGGTAGGGATCTCGAATGAAGAGGCCCGGCCGCGCGGGATCGGGCGAAGGAGCGAAATCCAAATTGAGGCGGAGTCTGGGAAGAACTTCAGACACGACCTAATTGTACGAGGCGCTCCTTGGCAGACCGGCGAATCAGCTAACGAGCGCCCACAATCGCTCCACGAATTCGCGGGGAACACGCACGTTCCCATTCAGGCCGGTACCGAGTTCGATCTCCGGCTTGACAGTTCCATGAAAATCCGAGCCGCCGGTCGGCAGCAATTCCAATTCGACGGCAAGCTGCCGGTAATGGGCTTGCAGCTCCGGTGGATGTTCGGAATGATAGATTTCAAGACCCATCAGCCCGGCACGCTTGAAGCAAGTCAGCGTTTCCTTTTCGAGGTCGCGGGAGAACCCGAGGCGGACCGGATGCGCTAACACTGGAATGCCGCGTGACTCGCGCACGATCCGTATTGCTTCCTCCGTTGAGATGCTCTGCCGCTCGACGAAACTGGGCGCCTGCTCACCGATAAAGCGGTCAAAAGCATCCTGAGAATTCTGCGCGTAGCCCTTATCGACGAGAATTCGCGCGAAATGGGGGCGTCCGGCAAGGCTCCGACCGTAAGCTTCCACTTCTCGCAGCGTAATGTCCAGTCCCCGGTTCTGCAGCGATTGCACCAGCTTGCGGTTCCGTGTTCTTCGGGCTTCCTGTTGCTCCGTGAGCCAGGTCCTGAATTCGCCCGAGGGCGGCCCTTCGGGAAAGTACGCGAGCAGATGGGCCGTCACGCCCTCTGACGTGGCGCTCGCCCCAACCTTGGTGTTCAGCTCAATGCCGCATAAGAGATCGAGTCCCACCTCTTCGGCAAAGGGAACCGCTTTCTCGTAACCGATAATTGTGTCGTGATCGGTAATCGCGAGAGCGCTCAGACCGATCTGTCTGGCAAGCTCCACCAAGGCCCCTGGGGCAAGGCTACCGTCAGATTCGTTTGTATGCGTGTGGAGATCGACGAACTCAGGGAGCTGAGGCGAGCCAGGATATTCAGGCACTATCGACTCTTCAACTCCCCATAGGTCTCAAAGACGAATATCTCTCCGCATGTACGGGCGACGAAACGCCCCGTACCCAGAGACTTCTCCTTGGTTCGGTTCTCCAGGAAGATGGCCCCGTCGGTACTGTCCCCCGGTTTCAATTTGGTGGGAACGAAAGTGATGGCAGACGCTTCGGCTGCCGCCTTGAATCCTTTATTCACGAATTGGGCCATTGCGGCCTCGCGGCGCTGCTCGTATCCGTTCGTCGACCGGAAGTTCGACAGCGCGTAAATGCTGTTCTCATACAACAATTGCAGTTTAATAACATCGTTTCGGTTGGCCTTTTCCAGTAGCGTTTCTACTACGTAATCGGCGGAGGCAGGAGGTAGTGTTGTTCCGTCCTGCCGTGTGAAGCTGAAGTCGGACGCCTTGACAGTCCAGGAAACCAAAGATCCATTGGTAACGGTTACCTGTACCACGTTGAAGTTACTAACGTGTTGCGGCAGCGCTGCAAACATCACGGTAACTCCATTTTTCGTCACGGCTTCATAATCGAGGCCATGGGATTGAAACTCGATCGGCGCCGACTGGCTTGGGCTCTGAGTGGGGGACGTCCCGGTCGCAGATTGGGTGCTGGCTCCGGTCGCACCGATGATTAGCAGAAGCGCGCACCGGACAGGTACAGTTCCGCTCTGCGTTGCAAGAAGTCTCATCGGGACCCAGCTCTATCTGTGATTCGTCGCCAGCTTCGAGGTCAGATACCAGCGCAGAATCCCCTTGGGACGCACCGGAAACCCTTCCATGTCCAATCGCAAGATGGCACCCTTTTTGAAGTCCACTTGCAACTCCGGTTGACCGAGAAGATACCCAGCCAGGCGATCGAATAAAGGATTGTGTCCCACCAGCACCACCGCCGTCTCATCTTTATGGACGCGGATCTCGTCCCAAACCTGTCCGGCGGCGGCGCCAGGCAGCAGGGCGTTAGTTCGCAGAATGTCACTCTTGCATCCAAAAACTTCTTTCGCAATTTCCGCCGTTTGCACAGCTCGTTTCAAAGGACTGCTTAATATCAGGCTCGGTTTGACATCTGCCTGGATCGCGGCATGAAGCGTTTGGCGAAGCTTGCGCCGCCCGTCAGGTGTGAGTGCCCGGTCCGCGTCGCTCAAACCTGCCCGCGCTTCTTCCGAAATTCCGTGCCGTAAAAGGTAAACCTGCATAGCAGGGTTTCGCCTTTCATTCTGTCATACTGAGGCTTCATGCCTGCCAAGCAGGAGCTACAGGATCGGACTCTTTTGTCTGTTGCGATCCTCGCGGCGGCGCTTATTCAGGTTTCCATCGCGGCTAGCCAGATATTTCTCGGAATCGGCATCATTCTGATGCTGGTTTTCCGCCGACAGCTTCCGTTTCCCCGGATCTGGATTCCGCTAGCCCTATTCTTTCTTTGGACTGCCCTTGCGGACGTCTTATCGCCCGACCCATGGGGCGGCCGCGCCCAGGTCCGAAAATTCTTTGTGTTTCTTTTGATTCCCCTGATATACAGCGTCTTCGAGCGGCAGTTTTCAAAGATTTATTGGCTGATGATCGCCTGGACGGTTGCGGCCTGCGCCTCAGGCATTTGGGCGATTGTCCAATTCGTTCTGAAATACCAGAGTGCCGTGCATAACGGCCAGAATTTTTATTTCACGTACGTGGGCAGGCGTATCACGGGTTTCGAAAGCCACTGGATGACCTTCGGTGCGTTGCAATTGTGCGTGCTCTCTCTGCTACTCGCTCAGTGGTTTTTTTCGAATAGAAGAATGCCCGGCTGGGCGTACGCGAGTATCGCCGTTCTCTCGGCCGCCATTCTGCTCGGCTGGACACGGAGTATCTGGTTGGCAACCTTTCCCGCGGCCCTTTACCTGGTTTGGTTCTGGCGGCCTAAGATGATGTTCGCTGTCCCGGCGCTGGTGGCCGCCGCGTTGCTGATCGCCCCTTCCGGAACGCGCGCACGCCTCACTTCGCTGGTTGCGCCCCACGGAGAGACCGATTCTAACCGTCATCGCATAGTGACATTCCGGACGGGCCTGGAAATGATCAAAGCCCATCCGTGGTTCGGGCTTGGACCGGAAGAGATCAGCCGCAACTTCACCGCCTATGTGCCCGCCGATATCAGACGGCCGCTGCCAGTTGGTTATTATGGCCATCTGCATAACATTTATGTGCAGTATGCGGCCGAGCGCGGCATTCCCGGCTTGTTACTCATGCTGTGGTTCATCGGGTTGGGCGTCTGGGATTGCTTCCATGGCATCTTGCGCGCAAAGGGCGCGCGTTCCCAAGAATTGTTTGTGCTTCACGGCACAATTGCGGTGACAATCGGAGTGCTGGTGGGCGGCATCTTCGAGTACAACCTGGGCGACAGTGAAGTTCTCATGATGTTTGTGAGTGTAATTGCGCTCGGTTATGCTGCTCTGCGCAACCTGCCTGCCCCGGAACATACTCGTGTCCAAAAGCAGCAAGACTCGATCGCCGTATAAGCCTGCGCGATAATAACGAAGGATCATTGCATGAGTTCCGCCACATTAAATCTAACTGCGTCTGAATACAAAGTTGCTGATTTGGGTCTCGCCGACTGGGGCCGCAAAGAGATTTCCATTGCCGAGCACGAGATGCCTGGCCTCATGGCAATTCGCGCCAAATACGCCAAAGAGAAGCCCCTTCGCGGCGTGCGAGTAACCGGCTCGCTGCATATGACGATTCAAACGGCGGTGCTCATTGAGACCCTCGTTGACCTAGGAGCGGATGTTCGCTGGGCAAGCTGCAACATTTTCTCGACGCAGGATCACGCGGCAGCGGCTATTGCGGCATCCGGCATTCCCGTCTTCGCCTGGAAAGGGGAGACCCTCGAACAATACTGGTGGTGTACGTACCAGGCGATCAGCCACGCTGGCGGGAACGGTCCGCAACTGGTAGTTGATGACGGTGGAGATGTAACGCTGTTGATCCACAAGGGACATGAGTTAGAACAAGGCAGTGACTGGGTCAACACGCCTTCCAGCAGTCATGAGGAGAAGGTCATCAAGGATCTGCTGAAAAAAATTCACAAAGAAGATCCCCAGCGTTGGCGGAACATTGCGAAGGAATGGCGCGGGGTTTCCGAAGAAACCACAACCGGCGTTCACCGCCTGTACAAAATGGAGGAACAGGGCAAACTGCTGGTGCCGGCGATCAATGTGAATGATTCGGTAACGAAGTCGAAATTCGACAACCTCTACGGTTGCCGGGAATCACTGGCGGACGGTATCAAGCGGGCCACGGATGTAATGGTGGCCGGCAAAGTCGCTGTGATCTGTGGTTATGGAGACGTCGGCAAGGGTTCATCCCATTCGCTGCGAGGAATGGGCGCGCGCGTTGTCATTACGGAAATTGATCCGATTAACGCGCTGCAAGCAGCGATGGAAGGCTTCGAAGTCGCCACCGTCGAAGAGACGCTTGGCCGCGGGGACATCTACGTCACGTGCACGGGCAATGTCGATATCATCACGCTCGAGCATATGCAATACATGAAGGACCAGGCGATTGTCTGCAATATCGGTCATTTCGATAATGAGATCCAGGTAGATCGCCTCAATACCGCGCCGGGTGTGAAGCGCACCAACATCAAGCCGCAAGTCGACATGTACACGTTTCCGGACGGCCACAGCATCTTCCTGCTTGCCGAAGGCCGGTTGGTGAACCTCGGCTGTGCAACCGGCCATCCGAGTTTTGTGATGAGCAACAGTTTCTCGAACCAGATACTGGCGCAGGTTGACCTCTGGAAAAGCCGCGACACCTATACGGTGGGCGTATACACGCTGCCTAAGAAACTAGACGAAGAAGTGGCCCGTCTCCACCTCGAGAAGATCGGCGTAAAGCTGACCACGCTCACCACGAAACAGGCGGAATATCTGGGTGTGCCGGTGGAAGGACCGTTCAAGCCGGACCATTATCGATACTGAGCCTAAGGATTCGAGCTGAGGCCCTCTACCAGAATCTCTGAGAGCGAAGAGATCAGGAGATTTCCCGGGTTATCGGGAGTCCAGTTGGGTTCGGGCATGTCGTCGACCGTGATCGCCATCCCGATGGCGCCACGTTTTGTATAGATAATTCCGACATCGCTGCGTAGCGCATCAAGCGCTCCCGATTTATGGGCGATTTCGACATCCTTCACGTCCCGTCCCATGCCGTCTTGGTCACGCTGCCTCTTCAGGATGGCGATCATTTCTCGAGAAGCATCCGGGCTCACCAGTTCGCCCCGGTACAGCTTCTCGAGAAGAATCACCATTTCGTGAGGCGAACTCCGGCCGATACCCCATTTCTTGTTCTCCGGTTTCGCGCCTTCATGCGTGATCCCGCTGGGCTCCGGCTTCAGATCGTTGCGATCTCCGAGGATTTTTCGCATCACCCGCGTTTGGCGGAGCCCAAGCTGCGCCATACGAGTGTTCACCGCATTGCCTCCGATGCGATTCAAAATGAGATTGGTTGCGGTATTGTCGCTCAAGACAATCATCAGATCGATCATGTCCCGAAGAGGAAGGCGATCGCCATCGGAGAGATCTTCCAGGATTCCGCTGCCGGAGACTTTCTCCGCTTGCGTCAGTGTCAGCGGTTCTGAAAGCTTCAGCTTGCCTTCGGCAGCTTCTGCGAAGCATTCGATCATGATGGGCAGCTTGATCGTACTGGCTGTGCGGACCGGATCGTCCGCACGAAGTCCGTACACGGTACCGGAATCCAGATTTTTGGCATACAGTGTCACATGTCCAGCAAAACCCTGGATCTTGGCGCGCACATGCTGATCCAAAGCATCGGACCCAGTACCCGTTTGTGCCAGCAGGCAGAGGCAAGTGGCCGGCAAAGCAAGAGACAATTTGCAGTTCATTGCGGATATTCTACTTTCTGCTGAGACACGAGTTTCCGCTCCATATGAAGCGGAGCGGCCAATCGGAGCACTGCGTAATGCCTATGCGCGGAGTAACGCCAACTTCAAATTCGGGCTTGTTGCGCCAGCGGCGAAGCGTGAGTGGACCACGGTCAAGCCGCTGGCCATAATTTTCACGAGTAATGGCCAGCGCCTGAGTCAACTTTCCGGGGCCATTCGCGAGCCCGACCACGCCACCGGTCCAGCGGCGGCGCTCGTACATTGTGGCAATTCCGCACAGGGGCTGAAGAGCGCGGATAAGCACGCAACCGGCCTCTCCTTCGCGATCTGCCACGACGTTAAGGCATTCGTGCATGCCATATATGAAGTAAACGTACGCGCGGCCTGGGGGACCGAACAAGACTCTGGTGCGCTCGGTGACGCCGCGCGATGCGTGAGCGGCGAGATCCTTCAAGCCGAGATACGCCTCCGCTTCCACGATCATCCCGGCGGTCGCACCATGCAGAAGCACGCAGCTTAACAGATCGCGAGCTACCTCGACTGTCCTGCGTTCAAAGAAGCTCAGTTTGAGCGGTTCTGTCTCGCGCAGTAGCCGGCGCAATGGCACGAAATCTCGGACGCTCGGGGGGCATGATAGATTTGTCATCCCACACAAAGTACGCTAGAACATTAACACGGGCTTATTCTCATGCGACTCTTTACGGCAATCGATCTGCCGCCCGAGCTTCTGGTTCGCCTCGAACGTCTGTTGAGCGCGCTTCGGGCGGAGGCGTTAATCAAATGGAGCCCGCTCGACAACCTGCATGTGACGACGAAGTTTATCGGTGAATGGCCGGAAACGAGATTGGACGAACTGCACGGAGAACTCACGGCTCTTGCGCCGAGGGAATCGTTTACCGTTGAACTCAAGGATCTGGGCTGGTTCCCGAACGAACGCTCGCCGCGCGTGCTTTGGCTCGGTGTGCATGGAGGCGAAGCGCTTGCCACTCTGGCGCGGGAAACCGACCTGCGCCTGGAAGCGCTTGGTATCGCGCGGGAAGAACGGCGTTTCTCGCCGCATCTTACACTGGCACGTATCAAGAATCCCGTTCCGCTACGGCGCTTGAGGGAGAAAGTAGAGGAGATGCAACCTGCCGCATTGGGCACGTTTTCTGTTTCGAACTTCTCCCTATTCCGCAGCGACCCGGGATCGAACGCGAGCATCTACCGCAAGCTGCGTGATTATCGATTCGAATCAGCGATGGCCGCTTCTTAGCATGCAAAGGTGACCGGCGCTTCCTTTCTCCCGCTTGCAATACCGACACTCTTCGCGTATCTGATCGGCGGACTGCCGTTCGGATATTGGGTGGTTCGGTTGATGCTGGGCCTGGATATCAGGACTATGGGGAGCGGAAACATCGGCGCAACCAATGTCCATCGCGCTGCCGGCAAGCGGGCAGGAATCATCGTCCTTTTTCTCGACATCCTCAAGGGGCTGCTGGCGGTCTGGCTGGCTGCCTGGTTGACGCACGGCAGTCCCTTAGGGATGGCTCTCGCTGCCGCAGCCGTAATGCTCGGCCACTGCTATCCGGCCTTTCTGAAATTCAGGGGAGGCAAGGCGGTGGCCTGCTTTGTTGGGGCGTTTGGCTATATCGCGCCAGTGGCGCTTTTGGTCGCGGCGGTGGCTTTCGTGATTGTCGTTGCGATGAGCAGGTACATTTCGCTCGGCTCGCTGATGAGCGCCTTTCTCTTTCCATTTATCTACTGGTGGATGTACGATCCGCCACCGCCCCTGTTGATTTCCGCTTTTTTTGCGGCTGTCTTGATCATTTGCCGGCACCGCGCAAACATTGAGCGGCTTCGCTCAGGAACAGAGCATGCCTTTTCGCTAAAGGGCAAAACAGCGTGAAGCAACTCGCGGTACTCGGCGCCGGGAGTTGGGGCACTGCGCTGGCCATCGCGTTATCTTCGCGCTTCGAGGCAATTCGCATCTGGACTCATGAGCCGACGCGCGCCGCGGAAATGACGGATTTCCGCGAGAATCGACTTTACTTGCCTGGTTTCAAGTTGCCGGGAAACTTGTGCGCATCGCCCGATTTGGCTACCACACTCGCGGGAGCCGATCTTGTGCTGAGCGCCATTCCATCCAGTTACCTGCGCGATGTACTAACGGAAGCCAGACCTTTCATTTCCCGGAATCCGATTATGGTCAGCGCGACTAAGGGCATTGAAGAGCGAAAGCTACAGCGCATGTCGCAGGTAATTGCCGAGACACTGAATGGCCTTTCGGAGCCCCCGATCGCTGTCTTATCGGGGCCGACGTTCGCCAAAGAGATTGCCGCGGGGGAGCCGGCCGCCGTGGTTGTTGCGGCACAGGATCTTGGCGTCGCCGAGTGCGTTCAACATTCCTTCGCTACAGCATCGCTGCGGCTTTATACGAGCGGGGATATCGTGGGCGTAGAGCTCGGAGCCGCGCTGAAGAACGTAATCGCCATCGGCGCCGGCATCTGCCGGGGGCTAGGTTTGGGCAGCAACAGCGTCGCCGCGCTGATCACGCGCGGGCTAGCCGAAATCACGCGACTCGCGGTCAGGATGGGGGGCGACGCCCGCACGCTGAGTGGACTTGCCGGCTTAGGCGACTTGGTACTTACAGCTACGGGTGACCTTTCACGTAACCGTTACGTTGGCGTGCAGCTCGGTCAAGGCCGCAAACTGAACGAGATTCTGACTGGAATGACGATGGTCGCAGAAGGTATTTCCACGTGCCGCGCTGCCTACCAACTCGGTTTAAGTGAGGGCGTGGATCTCCCGATCATCATGCAGATGTATGCGGTACTCCATGCGGGCAAAGATCCACGCCGCGCTATTCGGGATCTGATGGACCGGCCGCTCACGAACGAGTAAGCGAGCGGAGGTTATTGCAATACGATCTCAGGGGCGTTCGTGCTCGAGATACATGAAATAACCAATCATCGTCTTCGCATCACTGATGTCCCCCGTACGAATCATGCGGCCAAGCTCATCGATGGAAAACCAGTGAATCTCAATGCGCTCGTCGTCCATCGGTTCCTGCTGTCCCTCGGTAAGTTCCGTCGCTAAAAACATGTGCATCTTTTCGCCCACGTAACCAGGGCTTGCCCAGAATTCGGCGAGACTTACCCACTGCTGGGCTTTGTAGCCGGTCTCCTCGCGTAATTCACGTTGGGCGGCTTCCAGGGCACCCTCACCGGGATCGAGGCGGCCCGCTGGAAGTTCCCACAGGTATTGCTCAGCGGGAAGACGGAACTGCTTTACCAGAAGAACACGGCTCTTTTCATCGACGGCCATCATAACGGCCGAGCCAGGATGACGGATGATCGATCGATGAATCTCGAAGCCGTCCGGGTCATGCGCAATCTCGTCAACGACACGAAAGAGCTTGTTCTTGAATATCTCGCGCGAAGAGATGATCATCATGCTCCCACAGTACGACTGCCCGCTTGACAGCAGGCCATAACAGCTTAGATGATGCTTTCAAGGCGGTCTGGTTGAGATTGAAGTTAGTACTCTGGTGCGTAGTCGCGCTCTCTTCCGGCCTGATTCCGGCGGCTGATGTAAATGACTGGCTCATTATCCCCGGTAAGCGAGCGGGTCCAATCACTCCCAAGACGACGCGCGCAGACCTGGTCCGCTATTTCGGAGCAAGGGAAGTGGAAGACGATTACGTCCCCGGAGGCGGGGATACGGATCCTCAAACTGGCACGTGGGTAAACAGGGAACACGCAGATAGCTCTCTAGCCATTCAATGGAACGATGACAAGCCCGAATCGCATGTCAGTTTCATCGTGTTTTGCCAGAGCGATACAGGCGAGGAATCGGCCGCAGCCTGCCGGTGGCACACACCGCAAGGCATATCACTCGGCACGACTCTTAAGACGCTGGAGAAACTGAACAGTGGCGCATTCAAACTGTTAGGAATGGCTTGGGATTATGGCGGCGTTGTGACGTCCTGGAACGGAGGGAGATTGGAAAGTATGGCGGCGAAGTGCGGCGGGTTGAGCTTACAGCTCGACGAGCCCTCCGGCCAACCCTCCGACGAACGCGCCCAGTTGCTCGAGCAAATCTCCGAAGACAAAGAGTTCTCGTCAGCGCACGCCGCCATGCAGAGGCTGAACCCACAGGTCTCGGCCATGAACCTTTCATTCGAGAACTGTGGGAAATAGTAGGGGCAGGATCGGGCACCTCCAACGGACGGGAACGTGACGCTTAATCCTGCATGGCAACTAGTGACTTCGGAAAACCGGCAGCGCGTTCAGTGAGAATGGTTGCGCCCGGAAAGAGGCATTGAAGCGTGTTGCGATCCAGCAGATTCAACTCGTGCAAAAAGTGGTGAATGTACGATTCACGCTCTGCCTCGCTGGGCTCGACCAGATATTGCCAGACGGTAAAACGAGTGACGATAGCCTGCTGCGCGCGCTTTGGCAGATAGTGAACAAAAGGAAGCATCAAATGGAGTTCGACTGGGAAGAGGCGATTGGGAGTCTGAATCCAATAAGAACGGCCGACGCGACGCACCTCGTCTGCGAACTGCTGCTGGTCGGCGCGCGTTCCCACATGTTCAATCACTGAGTTGCTGAAAACAATATCGAACGTCTTGTCCCTGAATGGAAGCATACGGCCGTCCGCTGCGACCAAATCGTTGACTGCTGACCGGTGATCGAGAGCCGAAGGAAAGTTGAGAATGGTCAGCCGCGGGCGCACCGTGGCAAATTCCCATATTAACGGTGAGCCACCAACGTCGAGTACCCGGGTGTGCGGCGTAATCTCGAACTTCTTTTCGAACAGGCGCATCCGATGCGAACGGAAGTGCCGGAAGGCGGCATGGAGCAACCGGGCGCGGCTCACGGGTCTTACTGCCTGCAGCATACCAATCCTCAAGATAACGATGCTTGCGGGAAACGGGCAGGCGACCCCCTCGCGGAATCCAAATCTGGGATTGTGCATCCAAAGTAGCAACGGTTAGCTCGGATCAGTGAAACAGTATACAGAAAGGATTGCGCTTGCCCCGCATCAGAGTGTTGTTGGCAGACGATCACAGGATGGTAGGCGAAGCCCTTGCAGCGCTTTTGAAGGACTCCTTTGAGCTTGTTGGATCGAAGCGCTTGGGGCCGCATGGGCCAATGGCACTTGCAGCGCTTTTGAAGGACTCCTTTGAGCTTGTTGGGCTGGCACGAGATGGGCATGCTCTCATCGAGGAAGCAGCGCGTCTCAAGCCGGACGTGATCGTTATGGATATTTTCATGCCTATTCTTAACGGCATCGATGCCGCGCGGCAATTGAGGAGCCGCGGCGTTGATTCAAAGATCGTATTTCTTACCATGCACGCAGACGCGAAGATTGCAGCGGAGGCCTTTCGTGCTGGAGCCTCCGGGTTCGTATCGAAAGAATCGGCTGGCGAAGAGTTGATTCGTGCCATTCAGGAAGCTGTTCAAGGCGGAGCTTACATCACGCCGCTGGTCGCCAAGGACATGATAGACATATTGGTCGACGCTAGGACTTCTGCTCCCGGCATCGATCCGGTACTGACGTCCAGGCAGCGGGAAGTTCTGCAGTTAATCGCTGAAGGTCGGACCATGAAAGAGATCGGCAACGTCCTGAGGATTTCTGTGCGGACTGCGGAAACTCACAAATATGAAGCCATGGAAGCGCTCGGCGTTCAAACGACTGCGGAGCTGATTCAGTGGGCAATTCGCCTCCGACTTGTTTCAATTACGTAAATTATGGTCCGCTACGGGGCCTTTTCCTAGTGGTCTCCCTAGCTAGTAATTGCACTCGGCCGATACTATTATGTCTTTGAAAATCCTTCTTTGCTCGAGGAGACCCGAAGAAACCCAACAGGGGAACCCGTAAATTTACCGATTAACTTTTGGCTTAAATTAGCGCAAATTTATTATTCTTTACCAATATTTTTGGCGATCCGAATATTTGCTTTTAACAGCAAATAGGTTGCACGCAAAGAGAATAGGCTTGTAGAGATTCCGATCGTCGTATAGAGCGCCTCGCCGATTGAGGGGCTTGTATGGGCTGGAGGTATTCGATCATGCCAACGCGTTCTTGGTATTGCGGTGGTGCGCCAATCGCTAGATCCGCAATCCTGCCTCAGCCTGACGAAATCGTCGGGAACTCCCCTCAGATCGAGTTTATCAAGCAATGCATCGACCGTGTTGCGCCGTCTGACGCGCCGGTTCTGATCACCGGCGAGACCGGCACGGGGAAGGAACTGTTCGCTCGCCGGGTGCATCGCATGAGCAATCGGAGAGAGCGCCCTTTCGTCTCAATTAACTGTGCTGCACTTCCGGACAACCTCCTCGAGAGTGAGCTTTTTGGCTTCGAAAAGGGCGCTTTTACAGGAGCCGTCTCACGCCAGGAAGGAATGCTGGTTGCCGCAAATGGAGGCACGGTTTTCTTAGATGAAATCGGGGATTTGAGTCCTTCCGCGCAGGCGAAGCTTCTGCGGGTGCTCGAGCAGAAGGAGGTGCGTCCGCTTGGCTCGGGGAAAACGCAGGCGATCGATTTCCGCCTGGTCGCGGCAACCAATCGCGACCTGGAGCAACTGACATCGGAAGGCAAATTCCGGCAGGATCTGCTTTTCCGCATTAACGTGATTCATGTTCACATCCCTCCACTCCGCGAGCGGCAAGACGATATTCCACTGATCGCGGATTACTTTCTACAGGGCTTTATTACCCAATATCCGCGCGGCATTGTCAGCCTTACACTCGGCGCTCAACGCTGTCTCAAACAGCTTCCCTGGATCGGAAATGTGCGCGAACTGCGAAATGTTATCGAGCGGGCCTTCTTACTTTCCAGCTCTGAGTGCATCACTGAGCAGGCCATCGTGGAAACGTGTGACTCAGCCATCTACCGGCATGTAAGATCCACAACGGAAACGCCAATCCGGTTTCAAGCCGCCCCCAAGTTTCAATCCGAGCGCCGAGTTGCTCATACGAGCTATAAGTACCCTACGATACATTCGTCGGAAACCTCCGAACTGGAACAGATCCGTAAGGCGCTGGAAAAAACGCGCTGGAACAAAAGTGAAGCAGCTAAAATCCTGCAATGCTCCCGAATGACCCTTTATCGTAAGGTTGTGCGCTACGAGCTACGTCCCCCCACAAACACTCCTTCCGCGAGAGAGCCTGGCGCTTAACTCGCTTTAAAAGCTGTGAGAACCCGAGGCGAGGCATGCCTCGCCACTACGTAGCATCGGGCACGTGTTGTAGGAATCGGGCATGCCCGATCCATCCCAGACGTCAAGGCCGTCTGCACCACAAACCCGATCTTAGGCAACCGGGGCTGCGAGCCGGGCAGGCCGAGGGCCTGCCCACCGCAATCTTCTCAGAATTTTTAAAAAGACGCATACCAGCTTCCGAAGTCTAATGAGGGAAAGGATTACGCGGTGACGGCTTTTTCAAAGGGAGCATTCCTATTCCTGATCTTCACCGGTTCAATTTTCGCCCAGCATCTCGATTTCGGCGTCGGCATCGGTGTGAAAGGTGGAGTGCCCTTCACGGATATTCTTAAACTCGAAGACATCATTACCACGCCTGCTACGGTGCTCAACCGATCGACTGATTATTTGATCGGCCCGGTTGTCGAATTACGAATCCCGTTCGGATTCGCGTTCGAGGTCGATGGGATTTACCGGAGTGCAGAGTATCACCTGACTACTAATGACATCACTATTGATGCGCATTCATGGGAGATCCCCTACCTCGCGAAGTTTCGGTTTCCGATTCCTCTGCTGAAGCCATTTGTTTCGGCGGGTGGCGCATATCGGAGTTTCACTGACCTGCCCGGCAACATTGTTACTCCGACGCACAACGCCTTTGTGCTTGGCGGCGGGTTGGAGTTGCGGATCAGCAGGCTTCGACTTTCGGGCGAACTGCGCTGGCTTCGTTGGAACAATCCTCCAGACAACGGCAATGTTGTCCGGCTCGACCAAAATCAAGGCGAGGTGCTGTTCGGGCTCGTTTTCTGAACCTCGCACGAGCACGAAGCACATTGCCATGTCTCCAGGCGCAGAATTCCGGAGAATCGCAATGATGCATCAAATCGCAGCACGAACATCGTATATACTTCTCGCGCTCCTGGCACCGATGCTATGCGGCACGGCAGCGCAGGCACGTCCTTCCATAGATATCATTCGCTTTAAAAACGGCGACAAATGGACATGCGAGATCAAGAAGCTCGATCACGGTTATCTCTATGTGGGCTTGGATTACGTGGATGGTACCGTAAGCGTAGACTGGAGCAAGATCGAAAGCATCGAGAGCTCTCAGCTGTTCGTTGTGACCGACGCCGATGGGGTCGTTCACGAAGGTTCGATATCGACCGCGACCGGCGAGACGGGTCAAGTTACATCGCTGACCGTTAAGTCCGGCCAATCGCCGTCGACAATTTCAAGATCGCGAGTTTCGTCGATCCAACAGACCGAACAGAGCTTTTGGCACGATTTTCATGGCGGGATAAGTGCCGGTTTCAACTTCGCGAAAAGCAACAATCAAACACAATACAACTTGAATGCAAATACGAATTATGTAAAAAGGTATTGGTTGGCCAGCAGCCAGCTGCAATCGTCATTCAGCGGCTCTCTATCCGCGCCCAGCGACTTGCATAATGACGTGAGCACGTACGCGCTGCGGACCTTGAACGCTAAGAATTATGTCGTGATCGCATTGTCCGATTTTCTACGAAGCGATGAACAACAGTTAGCCCTCAGAGCGGTGCTGGGCGGCGGTGGGGGGAAAATCCTCAAGAGCACAGAGGCGAGCCGGATACTTCTGGTGGGTGGCGCCGTTTGGACTCATGATCGTTATCAGACGAGCGATGCCCCTACGTTCAACAGTGCGGATGCAATGGCCGGAGCGATCCTGGAATATTTTCGTTTCAAAACAACCAATCTGGCCATGACGGCCTTCGCCTATCCGGGCCTAAGCGATGCGGGCCGAATCCGCGTGGACACCAAGGGTTCGATCAAATACGAGCTGATCAAGAATCTTTACTTGAACTTTAGTGCCTATCTGAACTATGACAGCAATCCTCCGCGGGCGACCAGCAAGAGCGACTACGGCTCCAGCGCAAGTTTGGGGTGGAGCTTTTAGAGCAGTGTCACACCTGTAACAAGGACCGGGAAACGGGCGCGCCTGTTACAGATGCGGGCGCTAGTGATCCGCGCCAAGTCATTGAAAGCGCATGGCTTGAGGGCTGGCCGCTGGCGTGCTTAGACGTGCTCTGCGACTTCGATCCCCTGCGGAGGTGGCTTCGATGAGTAACAGGCGGAGACTGCCAGACGAGAACGTCAGATCAGTGTGGCGAGACGCTCCAGAATCCGAACTTGTGCGCCTGGCCAAAATCGGGAATATTTCGGCTTTTGAAGAATTGGTTACCCGGACTACCGATGTTTGCCTGCGGGTAGCGACTTCCATTCTGAAGAGCCGCGAAGATGCGCGCGACGAGGTACAAAATGCATTCTGGCTGGCTTATTCGCGACTCGAGCTTTTCACTTATCAGTCAAAGTTCTCTACCTGGCTGGCCAGGATCGTGATCAATCGCTGTTTCCTGCGATTACGAACCTGCCAAAGAAAGCCGGTCGTCATCAGTCACATGATCACGGATGACGGCCGGCTGCACACGTATGAGGCCATTACGAGCGAAACACCAGAAATCGACTTGGGGAGGCGGGAGGTGACCCAGGCCCTGCACCGTGAATTACGCGCAATCCCGCCATTGCTCCGAGTTCCGATTGAGCTGCACTATATCCACGAGTTGCCAGTCAAAGACGTGGCAACCGAGTTAGGGTTAACAATATCAGCCGTCAAGTCCAGGCTCCACCGAGGGCACCTCTTTTTGCGTGGCCGAATGTTAAAACACGCGGCGCGGAGCGGGCCGGCGAGTCTTACCGCAAGTCAGTAGTCAAGGCACGCGCTCAAACTGCCAATATCGACTAGTAACAACGCGAAGACAGTTACGGCTCTATACGCCACCCAAATTAGCCCAGTTCCACCGGACGGAGTCCCAGTAGTTTACATAAAGATTTCCGCTAGCGGGCACGAAAGCATAAATTGCCGGATAACCCCCGAGCCGTAGACCATCGTTCACCGCCACCCAGTAGCTGATTGCTGAAGGGGCGGAGTTCATCACCGGCAGAACACCTTGATCGGCCCAATGCCAGTTGGAGCCGTCCCAGTAATTGACGGCAAGGTGTTGGCTACCTGTAGCTACAAAGACGAAGATGTTCTGGTCCAAAACCCAAAATGACCGCTGAACCGTGATCGCCGATGAGGCGCCCATGGCCGATCCATCCGGAGCAATCCCCTGGTCGGCCCATTTCCAAGAATAACCATCAAAGTAGTTCACATAGAGGTGGCTAGAGTAATAGCCGCTCACAAAGCAATAAACTACCTGATTTCCATGGCTGTCTTGAAAGGCAACCGGGGCGGGTGCCCATACGTATCTCTCGCCTGGCGGGAGTCCTTGCGCAGACCAAGACCAGTTAAAACCATTCCAGTGATCCACATAGAGCGCGCCATCCTTTGTCGAAGTGAATACATAGATGTGCTGCAATCCTGCTGAATCCGGATATGTGGCCGCGGCGAGATTAATTGCGATGGCATGACTTAGAACGCTCGAACGCGGGAAGCCCAGATCGGCCCAGTTCCAGGCGGAGCCGTTCCAGTAATTGACACACAACCTGCCATCGTTCGTCAGGACGAAGACATGGATTAACCGATTTCCTGCTGAGTCCTGATACGTAATCGCGGACGGAGCGATTACACCGGCTATTTTCGGAGGAAGGCCCTGGTCAGCCCAGTTCCATCTAAACCCATCCCAGTAATTGACGTAGAGATGGCCATTTGGCCCCACAACAAAGGCGAAAATGACTTGACGGCCGTTCTGATCAGAATAAGTAACTGCCGCCGGCCTCTGAAATGGGAGAGCTGCTATTCCCGAAGGGAGGCCCTGGTCGGCCCAATGCCAGCCAGCGCCATCCCAGTAGTTTACGCACAAATGGTTCGGAGAATTGCTTTTTACGGCGAAGTTGAAGATGTTTTGATGTCCTGCCGGGTCCCAATATGTAACGGAAGCGGGCTGGTCCACTTGCGCCGCGACCGGTAAAGCAAGAAACGTCCCGGCGATACCGTCGATCAGCATCACCGTGATGAGACGCTTCATGAGACATAGTACGCGTGAACGTCCCGGCGATTGCGGGTCGCCTCCCCGAGCCGGAACACACGACGGCGATGCCGTCCTGGCTGCGCAATTCGCCAGGAAGTTTTTGATGATTACCATTTTCTTCTCCTTATGCGTGGCGTTCTCGTACAAGCTGCGCCACTGAGGCGAACTGCCGGGACGGTTACAAGTCGGGAGCCCCGGTCGAGCCTCATTCCTGAATGCGGAAAGCGGACGCGGAATTACTAGCTCAATTTCGAAATTGTGGGTTTGATTTCCAGCAGGACGCGGAAAGGACGTACACGTGCGTCAAATCTTGGCGTATGATTGCGCAAACCGCTGTCTCCGGGCTGGACGACATTTATTCTGGTGGACGGCATGGGATTCGAACCCACGACCCCCACGTTGCGAACGTGGTGCTCTCCCAGCTGAGCTAGCCGCCCACTCCGAAGAAGAGTGCCGCCGAATGAAATAGAACCCGGCGCACTGCGGCCCTGCCGCGACCCTCTCAATATAGCAGCTTCCGCATGCTAGGATGGCTTTTCATCCGCGCCTTATGGTCCTCTCCGACGTTGATATTCGCCGCTACATCGATAAAGGCAAGATCCGCATCTCGCCCGAACTTCCTCCCGAACAGTTCGGAAGCTGCTCCGTCGATTTCCGTCTAGGTACGGAGTTCAGTATCTTCGAGCACAGCCGTCACGCATACATTGATCTGCGCGAGAAGAGCGCCATACAGGACATCATGCGGACGATCCATGTGAAACCGGGCGAGGCTTTTATCCTGCAACCGCGCGAATTTGCCTTGGCGATCACCGAAGAGACGCTCGAATTAGATGATGACGTACTCGGCCGGCTGGAAGGACGGTCCAGTCTCGGACGAATCGGGATTATCGTTCATGGCACGGCGGGCTTGTTTGATCCCGGCTGGCGCGGTAAAGCTACTTTGGAATTAAGCAACCTGGGCATCATGCCCGTGGCGCTGTATCCAGGTATGCGAATCTGCTCCTTCACATTTGAACAATTATCGTCGCCTGTTTCGGTTCCCTACTACAAAAAAACGGGAAACAAGTACGCCGGCCAAACACAACCGCTCGCGAGCAGGCTCACGGCGGAAGTAAACCACCGCGATTGAAAGAGCTTAGCGCCCGGACGAGCCAAATCCCCCAGTGCCGCGCCCTGACTCCGCCAGTTCACTTTCCAGCCACTCGACCGGTTCGTAGCGCGCGACGACCATCTGGGCGATGCGATCCCCGGCATGAATCTCATATTCCGATCGGCCCATATTTAACAAAATTACCTTCAGCTCGCCGCGATAGCCCGGATCGATGGTCGCGGGCGAATTTGGCAGTGTAATCGCGTGTTTCAAGGCAAGGCCGCTGCGCGGACGAATTTGTACTTCGTATCCGGTTGGGATTTCGAGCGCGAGTCCGGTTGAAATCGCCTGCGGAATACCGGGCTCGAGCACGGCGCCGGCAACACAACGAAGATCCATCCCCGCATCTTCCACCGGCCCATGAGCGTATTCCGGCAGGCATGCGCCGGGATGTATCTTTTTGATTCGAATTTGCATGAAGGGAGAACCCGCTATCATACCGACTTCGAAAACGCACGTGCTAGCCTGTTCCGAGTGCTTGCCCGGGAATTAGATAACTGGCGACCCGTCCTTCACTTGACGCGTGCAGCAGCTCAGCTTTGGTGGCTGTGCGGCTTTGGGGGGGAAGCTGTGCTCCCAAGTTCGAATCCTCACGCGTGCTGTGCGCGTCCAGATGCAACGGCGGAGCGCTCATGTTTTACCTCTTCGACGGCACAGGGTAAGAGAATCTCGAATGTCGTTCCTCTTGCCGGCTGGCTCCTTACCTTGATTGCCCCTCCATGACTTCGAACGATACCCTGAACCACCGCCAGTCCCAAACCGCGGCCAGCTTGCTTGGTTGTGAAAAACGGATCGAAGATCCTGGCTTGCACTTCGCGCGTCATACCGCTACCCGTGTCGGAGACTTGCAACCGAATGTATTCGCCCTCAGCGAGGTTTGTCCCGTTCACTGCATGATCTTCGCGTCCCACCCTTAGCAGGCGGGTTGAAACACGAATCTCCCCAGGCTGGTTTCCAATCGCATCTGATGCGTTCAACATGAGATTCATGACAACCTGCCGAAGTTGTGTCGAGCTGCCGCGAACAGATGGAAGATCCTCGCCGAGATCGATATTGAGTGTCAGGCGCTTCGAAACAGCAACCTTAAGGAGATTCACCATATCATCAATGAGGGTTGCGAGATTGACGGGCTCAAAGTCTGGACTCTCGTGTCCTGCGTATAGCATTAACTCACGGACGAGTTCAGCACCGCGAATTGCCGCGGTCTTAATTCGCCGGATCTCATCTTCAGACGAAGCATCCCCATCGCGCTCGGAGGCTGCAAGTTCCGCGGAAGCAACTATGGTGCCCAGCAGAGTGTTGAAATCATGGGCGATGCCACTCGCCATTAAGCCCATACTCTCTAGCTTCTGTCGTGCAAGCGCTTCCTCCTGCGCCCGCTTAAAGTCGGTGATGTCAACGCAAGACCCGACGTAGCCTGCGAAAAGGCCGCCCGAAAACCTTGGAACTCCGCAATCGAGTACCCACCGGTATTCTCCATCTGCTCTTCGCAACCGGTACTCCATCTGGAAATTTTGGCGCGCGTCAAAGGCGGAACAGTATGTTTTATAGCAGTGCTCTAGATCATCGGAATGCACGCTATGCGCCCATCCGTCGCCCAGCTCTTCCTCCATGCTTCGGCCGGTAAATTCCAACCATCCCTTATTAAAAAATGTGCACAGCCTATCCGTACCAGAGGCCCAAATCAAAACCGGCGCGGCGTCTGCCATAGTCCGGAAGCGCTCTTCACTTTCGCGCAGTTCAGCCGTACGTTCGGCTACTTGGGCTTCGAGATGTTCCCGGAGCCGGCCCAGTTCGAGATGGGTCCGAACCCGGGCCAGCAGTTCCTCCCGCCTGACCGGTTTAGTGACGAAATCAACCGCGCCTAGCCACAGGCCTTCCACCTGCTCTTCCTGATTGGTGGACGCACTGATGAAGATGACCGGAATCCGCTTGGTTTCTTCAGATGCTTTGAGCTGCCGGCAGACTTCAAAGCCATCCTTGCCCGGCATCCGGACGTCAAGGAGAACCAGGTCCGGGTACTCGACCGCAATCGAGGCCAGCGCTAACGTTCCGGTATTGGCCGGGCGTACGTGATAGCCTTCCGCTGCCAAGATATCCGTCAGCAGCCGCAAAGAATCGGGTTCGTCGTCAACGACAAGAATTGTGCCTTTGACATTGCTCATGCACTTTGCCCAACTGTGTCCCCTTTGAGACTGTTAATTGCATCAAGGATTTCTGAATATGCAAGCCTGCTTGCCAAGGGCCCAAGCACGGAGCCGAGGGTGGGGTTCCTCTGCGTTATGCGAACGATGACTTGATCTATGTGGCTGATATCTAAGCGGATTAGCGCGTCGGATAGTTCGTCTCGCAGCTCTTCCGGCAAGGCTCCCAGGTCTTCTGGTTGCGGCAGTGGGGGCTGCTCAATCGCCAGGGACTCCGCGTTACGGAAACGATATTGGATCGCCAGGTGACGCGCCAGGCAGTCGAAGATCTCGTTCACGCGATAGGGCTTGCGGACAAAGTCATCGACGCCGGCCGCGAGCACAGCCTCGCGCTCCGACGCAAATGCGGAGGCGGTAACAGCCGCGACCTTTACCTTCGCCCCGCCATTCAAAGCCCGGATTCGGCGTACCGCCTCCATGCCGTCCATGACCGGCATCCGCAGGTCCATCCAGATAAAGTGTGGCCGCCAGCGTTGAAACAATTCCACGGCCTGCTCGCCGTTTTCCGCCACACGCACCTGGAATCCCGTGTCCTGCAACATCCTTTGCAGCAAGAGCCAGTTCTCCGGCTCGTCCTCGACGATCAGAATCCGGTATTCCGGCTGACCCGGCATCAGACCCATAACTCTTCCGTCAACGGGCGTAGCGCTCCGTATTTTGGAATCTTCCCGCTCCATCGGCAGCGTTACCCGGAAGCGCGATCCGCCTCCTTTCGTACTCTCGACCTGAATCGTGCCACGCATCAATTTCACGAACCGCCGCGTGATTGCGAGCCCTAACCCAGTCCCTTTCTGAGAGCCTCGTTTCCCCACCTGCACGAAGGCTTCGAAGATGCGCGCCTGGTCCTCCGGAGCTATCCCGATTCCCGTGTCCTCCACTTCGAATATCAAGGCGCCGGGCTCGGCCGGCGTTGCGTATAACCGCAGCGTAACGGTTCCTTGTTCCGTGTATTTGATGGCATTGCCGAGCAGGTTGATGAGCACCTGGCGCAGTTTCTCATCATCGCCGCGAATAAACTCCGGTATTACAGAGCGCTGCTCGAAGAACAACTCGAGACCCTTCTCTCTTGCATGCATTCGCATCAAATCGGTAACGTCGCGCACTAATTCGGGAAGATTAATAGAACCGTTCACTATTTCTACGCGTCCGGAATCGATTTTGGCCATGTCAAGCACATCGTTTATGAGATTGAGCAGGTGTTCGCCACTCCGATTAATGATGTCCAGATCATGCCGCTGCCGGTTCGTGATGCGGCCTTCGCGCAACAGGTTCGAGAAACCCAGAATGGCATTCAGCGGCGTTCGCAACTCATGGCTCATATTGGCAAGGAAAACGCTCTTGGCTTGGTTCGCGGCAACGGCCTGATCGCGGGCATCTACCAGTTCCGTGGTACGCTGCTGCACCAATTGTTCTAAGTGCTCTTTGTGATTCTGCAATTCCTTTTGGGTCCGGCCGGACCGGTGGCGCTCCACAAGGAGCGCGCCGATCAAAAACGCCTGCAACGCCAAAACCGCAATCGCCGCAACTATGCGCCATCTGTACTGTTGCCAAATCGTGAGTTCGCGAAATCGGATAATGCTGGCCGACGGTAAATGATCTTCACCAACGCCCCAACGCTGAAGTTGGCGCCAGTCGAACATTGGCACAACAGGAGCGTTCTCGACCGGGATGTCCGCCGGGCTTGCTCCGTTTGCAACCTTCAAACTCATCTCGGCTAATCTGGTCGCGTTCGCCTCCGTGGTCCAGACATAACCGCCAACAATTCCGAGACCGACGTTTCTGGCGGACATGCCGTATATAGGGACATGAACCGAAGGCACGATCAAGCTAAGAACTTCCGGCGACTCGAGGAGCTTACCTTGCTGGTTCCGTGATCGCTGCCATACGTAAAGAACGATGGACCGCTCCGGGAGGGCGCTCAGTCTTTCTTTCAAGTTTTTAAGCGGAAGATCGGTGAGGTAACTAATAGCTGCTGCGCTTTTAAAACCCTGAAGATCGTTACGTGCCATCGCCTCGAAAGACGAATTTGGGGACGGAGTTGCGCTGACGACAAACACGTGCTCTGTTCCCGGATGTAACTTCAGGGCCAGATCTATAGTTCTTCTATAACTGCTTACGTAGATGATTCCTGTGGCTCCTGCACCTGACCTAAGCTCAGCCGGACTGGGTATCCTAGTAGCGGCGAAGACGATCGGAGTATGCGGAAAGAGCTCACTGCGGTACTTGAGAAGGAAATCCAGTGGCGCACTCGCGGTGGTAACAATAACATCAATAGTGCGGTTCGCATACTTCTGCCGAATATAGTCGCGCAGGAACAGAGATTGATGTTCCCCAGGGAAACGGGTGGATTCCAGATACTCGCTGTAATATTCAACGTCCCTCGGTGCGGCTAACCGGAGAGCTGCCTGAAAATCGCGATCGAAGTCGGCATTAGCAGGGTTATCTCTGTCGTCCCAGTACAGTATCAGCACCCGCTTGGGCCAGGCAGAGTGGGGCGCCTGCACGTCTGACGATGATAGTGAAACCGTGGCCAGTGCGAGCAAGGCCGTGCAGACGAGTCTCGGTGATGCTCTCATCAAAAAACAACCTTGGCGCCAACCTGGATCTGACGCGATGACCCGGATTCGCCGGTTGGGAACCGCGTGTTCGTAATACGGCCGAAGCCCGGGGTGCCAGCGACATTTCCCGGTTCGCCAAAATTTGCGCGGTTAAAAAGATCGAAGGCCTCGATCCGGAACTGGATGCGGATATTCTCGTCGAGTTGCGTGTTCTTTAGGATCGAAAAATCAACATTGTTAAAGGATGGCCCCTCGACCACATTGCGGCCCAGATTGCCGAAACCCGAAACGGGCGCAAATACCGACGTGTCGAACCAGAGATCTGGTCTGCCGATAATCGTGATCGGTCCCCTTACGTCAGGGCGAAGTGTGTTGGCGACACCCGTAACAGTGCTGTTACCGGTAACGATGTCGACCGGGTTACCGCTCTGCGCCTGCACGATCACGGCGGCCTGCCACCCACCCAAGAACAGGTTGCTGTGGAACGGGAATTGATATATCCCGCTGGCGACGAAGCGATGACGCGCGTCGAAATCCGAAAGGCCCCGGTCGTTGCGCAAGTTATAGCTGTCTTGGACGACGATTCCCTCCGTGCTGAGCGAGTTATAGTCGAGCGATTTCGACCAGGTGTAAGACGCGTTGACATGCAGCCCGCGTGAGAGCCGCTTGTCAAGTGAGACCCACAGAGCGTTGTAGCTCGAATTCCCGGTGCTTTCTACCTGAGTAATGTTACCCAGCGCGGTGCCTGGCAGAATTGGACTTGACTCGGAGACAACCGGATAGGGACGTACATCCTCGACTGGCTGGTTGATATTGCGTCTCAGGATGAGGTGAGTACCCTTTGACCCGAAGTAACCGGACATCACCCCGAGATTGGGCGACAGCTCACGCTGCACATTGAAGTTCCATGACTGCAGGTAAGCATTCCTGAATTCAGGGCCTACTGCGATGGGCGCCAATCCGGCCACCTGCGCCAGATTGATTGCGTTCTCAAATCCAATTGTGCCGGTGAACGTGAGCGGCATGGCGAGTGGCGGGTTTCCGGTTGTACCTATCACCACACTTGTCATAGGCTGGTCCACGAGGATCGCGTAAGCGCCCCGCACCGATGTCTTTCCATCTCCGAACGGGTCCCAGGCGAAGCCGAGCCGCGGCTGAAAATTCTTATTGTTTTCGTGGTAGATCTTGTTACCTTCTTCCTCAATACGTTCGATCGAGGTAGATCGAGGGTCAAAGACGATGAAGCGGCCATAGCGTTCCTCGGGCGACAAGTTCCAGTCGTAGCGCAAGCCGAGTTCGAGCGTCACGTTCGGCCGCCACTTGTAATTGGACTGGACGAAGAGGCCCAACGCACCTTGCACGATACTGCTCGATTGGTTACCGAGCGTTACGTTGAACGAGTTCGCAGTGTCGGCGAGGAATGCAGGGACGCTGGGAAAGTTGAATAAGCCGGTACCGAGCCGGAAATTATTGTTAAGGAATTGCCGGAACTCGCCACCGATCTTGAGCGAATGCCGTCCGCACAAGCAGCTCATTGTGTCACCGGCCACCAGGGTTGTGTCGCCGCGTCCCGATGGGTAACGCGACGGACCACCGAAGTTAAGTGCGCCGCCGGCAATGTTGATCTGGGACAAACCTATAGGCTGCGTGATACCGGCGTGGATGCCAAAATCCACGGGGTTGAACTGTGCAGCAGGCTCCGTGGAGCTGGATTGGCGATTGAAACCGAGCCGCACCTGATTGATGCCGTAGCCGAATGAATGCGTCTCGTTCAACGAGAAAAACTGCCTCAGCGCCGGTTGGACGTATCCGAAGCCGGGAATGGTATTTCCTCCTCCGCCGGGCTCTGTCGTGTTCGTGCGGTATATGGTGTAGTAACCGTGCAGCTGGTCGCTCTTATTGAAGATGTGGCTGACGTCCAGTCCCCATTGATCACCATCGACCGGCGCAGGCGCTGAGCCGACAAAGCGTGGCGTTCCCGCAGAATCGACGAAGTTCGGCGGGGGGATCAGTTTTACCAGCTTGGCGATCACCGGATTCGTGACGGATCTCCGCTGGACGTCGCTGAGGACCAGGCTGTTGAGACTAAGTTCCTGGGATTGGCGCAGCCCTTCGTAATAGAAAAAGAAGAACGTCCGGCGCTTCAGGATGGGTCCGCCAAGGTTGGCCCCAAACTGGTTGCGTTTGAAGGGCGGCGGCTCACTGGAAGTGAAGTTGAAGAAGTTTCGGGCGTCGAGCGCGTCGTTCCGCAAGAACTCGAATAATTCGCCGTGGAACTCATTGGTGCCCGAGCGTGTAGCGACGTTGACAACAGCCCCTGAGCTCTGCCCATATTCAGCGCTGAAGGTTGAGTTGTCAATCTTAAACTCCTGGACAGAGCTGATCGAGGGTTGGAACATGATGGCGCTGAAAACCAGGTCATTGAGTGTAATGCCGTTGACCATGTAGTTGACTGTTTCCTCGCGGTTCCCGGCGGTGTTGATTGCCAGTGCCCCCAAACCCCGCATGGGTGCGCTCGAGAATTCGTTCTGCGGAGGCGTGACCGACCCCGGGGCCAGCACGGCGAGATCCAGAAAATGGCGCCCATTAAGCGGTATTTGTTGCACCGTGCGACTATCCGTCACGTGTCCCACGGACGTCGTGACCCCCTCGATCAGGGCCGGTTGCGATGTCACTGTCACTTCCTGCGAAATGTCTCCTATCTCAAGGCGCACGTTCTGGACAAGTGTCCGGGCGACCTCGGTGGTTAGCGATTCCACCATGTATGGCCGAAAGCCAGGAACCTTTACTTCCAAGCGATAGGTGGCCACTGGCAAAGCGGGGATTTCATACATGCCTTCGTCATTAGTAATTACAGCCCGCTCGACGAGGGTCGCCTGGTTGCGAAGCAGAATCTTTGCCCCCGGCACCGGCCGGTCAGAGGGGTCAACGACTATACCGGTCACTGTGCTACTGGACTCGGCGTAGACGATCCCCGCCGCAATACTCAGGAGCAGGCAGCCGCAGACATTGCGAAAAAAGAGTGCCGAAATACACTCCAACATGAGCATCCGTGCACGTTGCTAGAAAATTGTCTGGTAGCTTTCAAATCTAGCATGTTTCACGGCGCTCCAAGAGGGGCGGTTGCGAGCGACCGCTGTAGAGGGATCATTCGGGCGGATGTTGGCGACCTGTTTGCCTTCAGTCGTCAGTGCCCTGGGGGAGGGGCTCGCAACCTGTTATCCGCCAGATTCCGAAACGCGGATTGCCGACGCAAAATATTTGCGGTCGTACGCCTAGACAAAGTCCTGGCTGCAAAACAAATAAATTCGACCCGGAGCACCGCAAAAGAATCAGTTCAGAGACACTGCGATCCCGGAGGGTGTCAGAGTTTTACTTCTGTCCCGCGGGGTTCGTGCTGGTTTGAAAAAGCCTGGCAATGGAACCTTTTGAAAACATACTCGAGCGGTTCTTTGCCCGGCTGACTGGGCCGCTGAACCTGCGGTTCGTTTTGCAGCCGCTCATGGCGATTCTCCTCGGAATCCGTGATGGTGTTCACGACGCCAAAGCCGGCAAGCCTCCGTTTCTCCTTGATCTCTTTGCCAGGCCTCAGAACCGCAAGCGGCAGATTCAAAAGGCCCTGCGGAGTTTGCTGATCCCCATGTTGGTAGCAATCATATTGGACGGAGTCGTACAGTACCTTCTGTTTGGCTGGGTACGCATCATGGGGGCAGTTACGATCGGTGTATTGATCATGGGGTTGCCGTATGTGATCGCGCGGGCAGTCACGAACCGGGTCATCTCCTGGCGAAACCGTACTGCTGTTTCAACGTCCGTCAAGACCTCAGAATGAGGCGAGTCTTCCACCCAAGCCTTGTGAATCTGGGATCTCGGCTTGTTCGCGATCAGGCGAATCGTTGAACTCCCGTTCGACGGTCTTGTGCAGCAAATCGAGCTGCTGCTGAAGCTCGGGGGCTCGTTCAGGCGGTAAAAGGCTGATCAGATCTTCCAGCATGGCGCGCAGGCGGCGCATGATCTGTATGCTGTTCGCACCATATTGTCGAATCTCCGCCACAGCGAGCAAAACAAAATCCTCCCACCCTGGCGTACGGTAAACCAGGCGCAACTCGCCGCTGCTATCGCGGACAGCGCCTGCGATCAGATCGCGTTTCCCGACTTCCTGCAACAGAAATTGAATCTGGTCAATCGCCAGCACACCCGTGGTGGGATCATTGATCGCCGGCGACAGCGCTTTTTCGGCAATATCGACAATAATCCGAAAGGCGAACGCAGGATCCTGTTCGAGTGTGCGTTCTACGCCCAAAGCAATCGAAGCTCGCAATTCGGCATCTGAGATGCTGCCTCCGCCGAAGACTCGAAACAACGGCCCGCCGGCAGGGACGAAGTCACCGACTTGCGGAAGAAGCTCAATCGCGCAAGCATTCCGTTCAGCCAACTCAGCTAAGCCCTCCACATCAAACGCGACGATTACTCCCGGCCGGCCACTATGACTGACGGTTCGAAAGCCATGTTGCCCAAGAGCGGTGGTATGGGCCGGTCTCAGACTCGAAGCGCTTGCCCACGGATGAGGATAACTACTCTGAATCACCAGAGCGCCCTCCCGGGCAACGCTCGTCACAACGGTGACTGGCCGTAATTCCTTGCTTATATGCTCTACAACGAAGAGGAAAACGCCGATGCTCAGGACGCTAAGCAACAATACCAGGAGAACAGGCAACTGAAGCACGTGTTCTTCGAGCCGCCCCAGCACAGAAGTTGCGTAAACGAAGGTAAAGACAAATAAGCCAAGTGACCTCTTGAGAACGCGCGACTGGAAAGGACGTGCGATAATCCGCGGCGACAGACTCCCGCTCGCGATCTGGACTGTTAGCAGCAGTACCGAAAAGAAAAATACTACGAACGTAAGCATGGAAGCGGCAATTATCCCCATTGCCGCGCGGGCGCCTTGCAAGCCGAAATTGAGGAATGGCAGCGTAAGGGCGTCATTTAGATAACGAGTCAAGGGAGCGCAGATCATCGCCGCCAGCATGGCGAAAACCGGGATGACCCACAATGAAGTCTTCAGAAACGCCCCTAGCCGTTTTCGCCGCAGCCAAGACATGGAGGTTCTCACTAAATTCGACAGGTTAGTGATGCCAATTACACGGCCGCAGACGCAATAGATTCGTAATCACTTAAATGCACCGGATGCTGGTGCAGTGGCATCGGTACGCAAGTGGCGCACGCAATGGCGTACGTTGCGGTTCAATTGCTATGGACTATTCAATTGTTCCATTCTCAATTTTGGGTATTAGCCTGTTGGTCGCAATTTTCGTTGCGATGGAGATCGGGCGGTGGTCCGGAAGCCGGATCAGCCAGCAAGGGCCCGAACGTGCGACCGGCATTGTCGATGGTGCGGTATTCGGACTCATGGGCCTGCTGATCGCCTTCAGTTTTTCGGGAGCTGCCTCGCGGTTCGATGCGCGTCGGCAATTGATCGTTCAGGAATCAAATAGAATCGAGACCGCCTATCTGCGAATTAACCTGCTGCCCGCAGACTTTCAACCGCTTCTTCGCCAAAAGTTCCGGGACTATGTCGACGCAAGACTTGCGGCCCATCGAAAACATCCGGATCTGACCCTGACCGCAGTGGAACTGCGGCAGGTTGAGGCGCTGCAACGTGAAATATGGGCGAACGCTGTTGCCGGTTGCCAGAAGACGAGCTCGCCGGCCGTTATGACCCTTGTCCTGGGCGCGGTGAACGAGATGATCGACATGGCCACTACACGGACCGAAGGTACCCGGATTCACCCGCCGGCAGTGGTACCGGTCATGTTGATTGTCCTGGTGTTTGCGTGTTCACTGCTCGCCGGCAGCCTCATGGCGGCGAACAAGACGCGCAACTGGGTTCATGTACTCAGTTTTGCGATTATGCTGAGCTTCACAGTTTTGGTTATTCTGGACCTCGAGTATCCCCGGGTAGGGCTGATTCGAATCGATATCTGGGATCGTGTGCTCCTGGAACTGCGGGCGCGTATGGGGTAGTGCTTTCCAGACCTTCGCGCCAATCCTGAAAAGGTTTTGAATCGGCGGTTTACGGGGGCTCATCTTCTCCAGCAATCATGATTCGTATTGTCAAGGGACGCCGATGAGACGAGAACGAGTGCGGTTCGCGGAGACCGGCCGCTAAGGTATCTCTGCTTTGAAAGAGATTCCGGCCGCGAAGACTGCATCGAAATGTAGTTGAGGTGAACATTGACTGCCAGGCGTGTTGGCCTCATTGTGCTTTTCCTCGGCGTTCTCGC
>DATBHS010000073.1:0-85077 GCA_036557345.1 Bryobacteraceae bacterium | reverse complement strand
CAGCGCGATCTCGAAATCAAGAAGGCGCAGTATATCGAGACGATCAAGCGCCAGCAGGCCCAGGCTGACAAAGCCTACGACATCCAGTCGAACGTGATGCAGCAACAGGTCATTGCCGAAGCGGTGAAAATTCGCCAGGTGGAAAAAGAACAGGAAGTCAAGGTACAAGAAGCCGAAATCGCGCGGCACGAAAAAGAGCTCATCGCCAGCGTGCTGAAGAACGCGGAGATCGAGCGACAGCGCATTGAAATGCTGGCCGAAGCTGCCCGTCGCAAGATGACGATCGAAGCCGAAGGCAGTGCGGCTGCTACGCGGCTCCAAGGCGAAGCCGATGCGGACATCATTCTAAAGAAGGGTGAAGCGGAAGCCAAGGCGATGAACGTGAAGGCAGAGGCCTACCAGGAATGGAACCAGGCAGCGGTCGTCGACAAGCTCATCACCGGCTTGCCGGAAGTCGTCAAAGCTATGGCGGCGCCACTGGCCAATATCGACAAAATCACCATCGTCTCGACGGGCGATGGCAACGCAGCCGGCATGAACAAGATCACCGGCGATATGACAAAGATCGCTGCGCAGATCCCGGCGCTGTTTGAGACTTTGTCAGGCATGCAGATGTCTGACTTGTTAGGCAAGGTTCGTGGAATTAAACCCCGCCCCGATGGAGATCCTGCTCATTGAGCACCACGGGGCAAGAAAGGAGTTGAATATGGCTTTATTAGATCGAGTAACAACGTTGATACGAGCCAACGTGAATGATTTAGTGGACAAAGCGGAGGAGCCGGAGAAGCTGTTGAAGCAGCTCCTGCTCGACATGCAAAACCAGTTCCTGCAGGTGAAGACACAGGTGGCAATTGCGATTGCCGACCAGCACCTGCTGGAGAAAAAACAGCAGGAGAACCTGGACGCGCAGAAGGAATGGCTGCGAAAAGCAGAACTCGCTGTCCAGAAGAATCAGGAGGATCTCGCCAGAGTGGCCCTGGAGCGGTCGCTGACCTACGAAAATGCGGCCCAAAATTTCGCGCAGCAAATAGAAGATCAGTCGCATCAAGTGCAAACTCTGCGTGACGCTCTCCACCGCCTGGAGCAGAAGATGACCGAGACTCGAACGAAGACAGAACTGCTGATCGCTCAGCATCGCAGGGCTCGGCTCGCGGTCCGTACCGGGTCTGCGACGTTCAAGGAGTTCGAGCATGAGGCCGCGTTCGATCGCGTAAGAGACAAGGTCATGGCAACCGAAGCTCTTGGGCATGGACAGATCGCGGCGGATGAACCGGATGTGGAGAAGCGGCTGGCCGCGCTCGAGAAATCCGATCAGGTGGACCGCCTGCTCGCGGATCTGAAGGCAAAGAGCACCGGCACGCGCGGCTGAGTTCGTTACCATGCCAAGTGATGAAGGCTCTGCTGCTCTCTGAATACGGCCGGCTCGAAACTATTGAGGTCCCCATACCACGGCCCGGACCGGAAGAAGTTCTGATCCGGGTCGCCGCTTGTGGAATATGTGGGAGCGACGTTCACGGATATGATGGCTCTTCCGGCCGCCGGATTCCGCCCATCATCATGGGCCACGAGGCGGCCGGAACGATTGCGGCGGCCGGGCCGGGTGGTTCCGACCTCCGCGAGGGCCAACCCGTTACGTTTGACTCCACTATTTATTGCGGTGAATGCGAATATTGCCGCCGCGGTGAAGTGAACCTCTGCGAGCGAAGACAGGTGCTGGGAGTTTCGACGCCCGAGTACCGGCGTGAAGGGGCGTTCGCGCAGTACGTTGCGGTACCGAATCGCGTGGTTCACAAACTGCCGGAAAACATCGCGTTTGCCGAAGCCGCGATGATCGAGCCGTTAGCGGTTGCGGTGCACGCTGTTTCGTTATCGAATCTCCGGAAGGGCGACGCGGCGCTGGTAATCGGGGCGGGGATGATCGGATTGCTGGTCTTGCAGGCGCTCAAGCAAGCGGGTTGCTTGCAGGTTTTCGTTTCCGACATCGACGACACGCGGCTCGAAATGGCCAGGGATCTCGGCGCTGCCGCAACCATAAACGCGAAGACATCCGATACGGTGGCCGAAGTCAAACGCCTTACGGCAGGTTCGGGTGTGGACGTGGCCCTGGAAGCGGTGGGCAGCACACCTACGGTGAGGACGGCTGTCGAGAGTGTCCGAAAGGGAGGAACGGTCACCCTGATTGGCAATATTGCACCCACGGTCGAGATCCCGCTGCAAGCCGTAGTGAGCCGCCAGATCCGATTGCAGGGTTCCGCGGCGTCTTCCGGGGAGTATCCGCGCTGTATCGAAATGCTTGCGAACGGCGCGGTCAACGTGAAACCCCTGATTAGCGTGATCGCTCCTTTGGAAGAGGGGCCGGTATGGTTTGAGCGGCTGCACGAACGCCAGCCCAACCTGATGAAGGTCATTCTGACGCCGGGTGACGGAAAATGACGAACGGACTGTTCGATCTTACGGGACGAGTCGCTATCGTCACTGGAACCAGCCGCGGACTGGGGCAGCAGTTTGCCCGCGCGCTCGCCCGGTCGGGCGCGGATCTCGTTCTCACCAGCCGTTATCGCGATCACTTGCAGCCCTTTCAAGATGAGATCAAGAAACTGGGCCGGCGCGCTGTTTCGCTCGCGTTGGACGTTCGCGATCAGAAGAGCATCGAGGAGATGGCGGCGGCGGCGGAGCAGGCGTACGGCCGTATTGACATCCTGGTGAACAACGCAGGCATGAACATTCGCAAGCCCGCGGTCGAGGTGACATGGGATGACTGGAACCAGATTCTCGATACGAATCTGCGCGGCAGCTTTTTTGTTGCTCAGGCGGTTGCGAAGCGAATGATCCCGCACGGTTATGGACGCATTATCAATATCGGGTCTGTGACGAGCGTAGCCGGCTACGCGGGGTTAGCTCCTTACGGGGCGAGCCGAGGCGGTATCCGGCAGTTGACGATGAGCCTTGCCGACGATTGGGGCAAACACGGGATAACTGTCAATTGTCTGGCTCCCGGCTGGTTTCGGACGGACCAGAACAAGGTAATGTACGAAGACAAGGAATGGGTGGAGTATCTGAGCGACCGCATTCCGATGAAGCGTCCCGGACAGGCGGGCGATCTGGATTCGGCGGTCGTGTTTCTTGCGGCTGAATCCAGCGGCTACATTACCGGGCAGACACTTCTCGTCGATGGAGGCATTTCTACCGGTGCTGTCCGCGCCATGCCGCGAAAGTAGTCAGGCGGAGCCGCGACCGGCGGGAGCGGAATTCTCAGGTTCCGGCACGTGCTCGATTCTTCCGAGCAAGAACACATAGCCGGCAATCCCGCCCAGCAGGATGACGGCCGCGGCGCCGAACGCCCGACCGAACGAATTCGTCGGACCAGCGAAGTAGCCCGTCAGAACCGGCGCGACAATTCCGGAGATCTGGTTTCCGAAGTTGACGATGCCACCAATGCTTCCTACGCTGTCACGCGGAGCGATGAGCGAGGGAATGGACCAAGCCACGGGCGCAGCGGCTGACAAGCCGGCGAGCGAGATACTGATCCAGAACGCTGCAACGAAGGGGTCGCGCGTGAAGATCGCTCCGCCGACCGCCAAGCCGAGTACCATCCCGCCCACCAGAATGCTTTGGCGCACGAGTGTATCCCGGTAACCGCGGCGCACCAGCGCGTCCGCCAGCCACCCGCCCACCAGAAGATCGGCCGCCGTGCCCACAAGCCACGGAACGCTCGTGAACAGAATGGAATGCTGCAGGTTCATGTGCAGAGCAGAGAAGTAGCTCGGCAACCACGTCAGAAACAAGTAGAAGCAGTAATTGTAGGCGGCGAAGCCGATTGCCAACCCCCAGACTTTTTTCTGACTCAGTAAATAAGTCAGCGGCGCGCCCTTCGTCGTTCGATCTCGTGCGTCTGTTGTTGCGCCGCCTATCCTGATATAGTTCCATTCTTCGGCGGAGAGGCCACGATCATCTTTCGGATCGCGGTACATTACGTAAAACGCGACAAAGTACAGAAAGCTCACCAATCCGGTGGCCGCAAAACTTAGGCGCCAGCCGAAACGGATCAGCAGAATGCCGATGAGCGGGACGCCGATTCCGGAAGCGAATTTTGCAGCCGCATCAAACATGGAGGTAGCTAAGCTTCGTTCCTGGCGCGGGAACCAGTGGCCGGTGGCTTTCGCGTATGCGGGGAACGTAGGCGCTTCGCCGACGCCCAGAAGCAGCCGCGCGCCGATGAAACTCGCTATGCCGGGTGCCGCGCCCGCGGCAAACGAGGCCACGCTCCATAGCAGCGCGGCAATTCGACCGATCGACTGAACACCGAATCGATCCAGCAGCACGCCCATCGGCATTTGCAGTGCCGCATAGGTCCAGTTATAGGCGCTCACAATGTAGCCGAACGCCACGTTTGAAACACCGAACTCGGAGTGAAGGGCTTCGTGCGCGACCGACACGTTCACGCGGTCGAAATAGTTCACAAGCACGCCGATGCCTAGCAGTACAGCGATTCGCCAGCGTCTGCGCGGGACCATTCGCAAAGCTTTTAGTTGTCCAGGGCCTTCGCGGGAGGCGCTTCCCCCACTCTGGCTCGTCCACCGATGGCCTCAGCGGCAAGGCGCATGCGGACGGGCAGTTTGGAAAAGATGCCGGCCAGGAGGCGATAACGCCAGCCAGGAATAACAAACAGCTTCCGCCTCCGCAGCCCGTCTAAAGAGGCTTCCACGACCTCCTCTGCTGCCATCCAAAAGCCAGGCGCTGCGAGCCGCGGCCGGCTCAGCCCCATAACGTCGTGAAACTCCGAGTAAGTAAACCCTGGACAGAGCGCCTGGACGACAACGTTTGAGTGAACGCCCTTCAGCTCCAGATACAAACCCTCAGTGAAAGCTGTCATCCAGCTTTTGGTGGCCGCGTAGCTCGTACTTCCAGGGCTTCGCACGAAGGCTGAAACCGACGCAACATTGATCAGCCCGCCGAAATCGCGAGGGACCATATTATTCAGGGCCGCGTGCGTGAGGCCTACCGTGGCCATCACATGCAGTTTATGCATTTCCTCCTGTCTTTCGAGCGAAGCCTCCCAGAAACGGCCCCTGGTACCGAACCCTGCATTATTAATGAGCAGCGCAAGCCGAGGCTCTTGCTCGATTCGCTTCGCAACTCCGGCGAGATCGGCTTTTTCCGTCAGATCGGCAGCCAGCAGTTCAACCTGGGTCTGAAAGGCACCAGAGAGCTCGGTCGCAAGTTGTTCCAGGCGATCCTTGCGCCTGGCGATCAGCAACAGATCATGCCCGGAAGCAAGTTTGCGCGCAAATGCGGCGCCTATGCCGCTGGATGCACCGGTGATGGCAACAAGGGTTCTGGACAAGAGCCCTGCTAAATGTACGCGATTACGTCAATCTCTACAAGCGATTTGCCGGGCACGCCAGCCGCGGCGATAGTGGTCCTCACAGGCGGTTCAGAGCCAAAGCGTCCCCGGAATACTTCATTCATCGCGTCGTAGTCTTTGAGATCGGCGAGATAGACCTGAGCTTTCAGAACCTTTTCCATGGATGAACCTGCCGCCTCCAGGCTCTTCTTTATTTCGTCCAGGACATGGTTCGTATGCGCCTTGATATCGCCCTCAAAATGTGCGCCTATTCCGGAGAGGAATAACAAATTACCGTAAGCGACCGCGGGGCTGAAAAGCGGAGTTTTATCGGGTTTCTTGCCGTCGTGCCAGAGCACCCGTTTTGTCGGCGTTTGCTGTGCTACTGCCGGAACGGTTGCAATACCGGCCCCTGCTGCTACGGCAGCACCCTTACCAAGAAAACCTCGGCGATTCGATTTGGTCAATTGTCCTCCTGTATCTCTAAGCCGGTTTTACCGGGCGAATGATTCCTCCCGGTGTGCGATACTGATGCCGCTCGGCAGACCACCGCGCTTCGCCATACTCGCCAAGGCCCACCTTGCCTGCCATTTTGCCGCCTTCCACTGTGCCAGCGAAATCGTAGAACAGCCGCGTGCCCTGAATCTTTTGCGAGCTGCGGAAGCGGATCAGGTTCGCTGCGACTGCGCCGCGAAGGTCGCCCGATACATATTCGCCGTGATGTGTCCCCTCGAGGTCGGTACCGTGCTGTTCTAGGGTCACGGTGTGGATCGCCGACCCGCGATCGAAATCGATGTGAACCTCCCATTGGCCTGCAACCGCCGCCGGCTCGCCCTGCGGAAGCGGCTCAGGACCTGCAACCCTGGGGGGCTTCGCCAACACAGCGTAAATCCGCTCAGCGACGACTTTGGCGTCACCGGGCATCATCATGTACGGTGTAATCGAAAGTGAGCTTGCCATTACGTCGGGCCGCGAACCCTTCGCGCTACCCAGCACGATGCGGGGCTCGGTGTCGAGAAGGACCTTGCTTACTTCTTCGCCCGTGATGCCCGTTTGGGATCCATCCCACGCGATCGTAAGCCTCGGCGAGCGGTTCGAGAGACTCTTCTCGGCGCCATGTATTGTTGTTGTGACTCCCGGGATACGCTTCACACTGGCCGAGATTTCCTCGAGCCATCCCTGCCATTGCTGCCACTCCGCGGCGTGGTCCCGCTTCTTCCACATCTGGACCGCGGCCAGCATTCCCATGATCTCTTCTTTGCCAACTTTCAACGACCGGCCGAAGGCATGATGAGGGGCGCTGTTGGCCCAGGCTGCTTGCAACAAATTCTTCTCGCCGAGGAGCAGGCCAGCGGCTTGCGGTCCCCGAATGCATTTGCCTCCGCTATAGGCAACAGCGGTTGCACCGCGCTGCAAGTGCACATTCGGAATCGTCAGGATCTCCGCGGCTGCGTCCACAATTACGGGCACGCCATGACGCTTGGCAACCTCGGAGACCGCTTGCGTACCCAGCTGGCCATCATCTCCCGGACCACCCAAAATATAGATCATTGCCGTTCGGTCGTTGAACGCGGCATCCAGTTCGGATCTTTCGCGCACCTCGATGATCTTTACGCCCAGCATGCGGATGGCATGGTCGTAGACGTTCCGCGAGTACTCGGGAATAATGACTTCGTCCTTCAGGCCAGTGAGATCGGGAAGACGCTGCATGCGCTCCGGATTCGTGCCGGCAATGCAAGCGGCTGTAGTGTGCGTCAAAGCTGCGCAGCATCCCGCTGTGATGATGCCCCATTCGGCGCCGGTCAGCTCGGCCAGACACTTCCCTACGCCATCCATCAGTTCGTCCATTTGGACGTAGCTGCGGGACGCTTCGTCCATGGCCTGTTTTACGTCGGGAAGTGTTTGCGATCCGGTGATGATCGTGAACGTGCCCTTCGCGTTGATGAGCGGCCGCACGCCGATCGAGCGGTAAAGTTCCGCGCTTTTTGTGACGGAGCCCATCGCGGCTCGCGTCGTGGTTTCGCCGAACGCAGGCAAAGCTCCCACTAGCGTGAGCAATCCGCCTTGCCGGAAGAGCTCACGGCGGCTGGATCCGTTCTCACGCTTCGAATAATGACTCACAGCGGATTTGGACATCGTGCTTGCTTCCTCAAACACTATACTCTTGCCGTCCTCCGCGGCAGAAGGATGGCCGTATAGTGCGGAATCGCGCTCGTCAGCAGGCGGATTCGTCGCAAAAAGATCAGGCGCCCATCTGCACGAGCGGTGAGTGCGTCAGATCGGTCTGAAAATAAGCGATAAGCCTGTTGGCGCAGGCCGTGCCCACTGCGGCTGCCAGTTCCTCCTTCGACGCTTGCCGCACTCGCTCCAGGCTGCCGAACCTCCGCAGCAACTTCTCTACTGTCTTCGGACCGATGCCGGGCACTTCATGCAACTCGGAGGTGAGGCGTTTCGCATTGCGCCGGGTTCGATGAAAGTTCACGGCGAAGCGGTGCGCTTCATCACGAATGGTCTGGACAAGGTGTAGGATGGGTGAGAATTTGTCGAGGATCACCGGCTCGTCCTCCTGCCCGTAAACGTAGATCCACTCCTCTCGTTTCGCAATCGACGCAAGGGGCTGAAGTGTGATTCCGATGGCCTCCAAGGCTTCCGCCGCGGCATGCAATTGCCCGAGGCCTCCGTCTACTAAGACCAGACCCGGAAAGCGCTCGCGTGTTTCCTGTAGCTTTGAGTAGCGCCGTGTGATCACCTCGCGCATCGAAGCGAAATCGTCGTTGCCCGCGACGGTACGTATGATGAACTTTCGGTAATCGGATTTCTTCATCGCGCCGTCTTCCCATACCACCATGCTGGCGACCTTGTCGGTTCCCTGAATGTGCGAGATATCGAAACATTCGATGCGCCGTGGTGGGTCCGGCAGATTGAGGGCATCCTGCAGGGCTTCCTGAATCGCTTTGGAAGAGGGCTTCATTACACGAAACCGCTGATCAAAGCTGTGCTTCGCATTGGCTTCTACCAGCGAGAGCATGGCCTTCTTCGTTCCTCGCTGTGGCGTTGCAATTTCTACTCTTCTGCCGCGCGTCTCCGATAGGAGCTCTGCCAGTTCCTCACGGGCTTCGAAGTCGGCGGGAACGTGAATCAGGCCCGGGATATGCCGGCTATTCAGGTAGAACTGGCTCAATAGTGCCTCAAAAAATTCCGACGGTTTGAATTCGGCCTGATCTTCCCAGAAGAATTCGCGGCGGTCAACAATCTTGCCGTTCCTGAGGTGGAAGAGGTTAACGGCTACGAGCGGCGGTTCGGCGTGATAGGCAAAGATATCGATGTCTTCGCCTTCGACGGCGGCCATCTTCTGCTTTTGCTCCATCTCGCGAACCGTCGACATGAGGTTTCGCAGGCTTGCGGCCTCTTCGAAACGCATTTCGCCGGCGGCAGCGTTCATGCGCTGTTCCAATTCATCCGCCAGGTCGCGGTGCCTGCCCGCGAGGAACAAGCGGACATCATGAACTGCGGCAGCATAGGCGTCATCCGTGGTCAGGCCGGGCGTGCATGGGCCCAGGCAGCGGTGAATGTGGTACTCGAGACACGGATGCGTGTGCTTCCGGCTCAGATCGATCTTGCAAGACGGAACTTTGAAGTGGCGATGGATGAAATGTACCAGGCGATGAGCAAGGTTGCCCGGAAAAAACGGACCATAATAACTGGATCCATCCCTCAGAATCCTTCGCGTCACATACACTCGCGGATATTTCTCGTTGGTTAGCCTTATGTAGGGAAAGGTCTTGTCGTCGCGCAGCAGGATATTGAAGCGTGGCTTGTACTGCTTGATTAAATTGTTTTCGAGCGCCAGCGCTTCCTTGTTGTTGTCGACCTGGATGAAATCGATGTCCCAAGCGTCGGCGATAAGAGTGCCGGTCTTAGCCTCCGCCAGGCGGTCCTCGTTGAAATAACTCCGAACGCGGCCGCGAAGGTTCTTCGCCTTGCCGACGTAAAGAATTTTCCCTTCCCCATCTTTGTAAAGATAAACGCCCGGTTGCGTGGGAAGCTGCGCAACTTTCTCGCGAAGCCGCGCCTTCGCTTCGTCCTTTTCCATGTGCAGCTTATAATGCAATTGTGACACGCAGAATGCTGCTGGGTGCGTGTCTGCTGCAAGTTGCTGTCATTCCATCTGCTTTCGGACAGCAAGAAAAGTCTCCGCCACAGCAGACGCAGACCAAACCGGCGCAGGAGCCCCCTTCCGAAGACGACCAAAATCCACCTGAAGAAGACGAATCCATCGCGCCCGAAAAATTCGTGTTGAATCCGCTGGAATCGGAGCGCAATGTAAAGGTGGGAAATTTCTACATGCATCAGGGAACCCCAAGCGGGTATCGCGCAGCGCTCCACCGATATGAACGGGCAACGAAGTTTAACCCGGGCAATGCCGAGGCGTTTTTTAAGATCGGCGAAGCGCAGGAGAAGCTGAAAAACAAGGACGGCGCGAAGGCAGCTTTTGAAAAGGTAATTCAAATGGCGCCTGACTCCAAGCTGGCCCGCGAAGCCAAAAAGAAGCTGGGTAATAAAAGCTAGGTTGTCAGTTTCAGTTTCTTGTTCCGATCAATCACCTGGTGCCACATGGCTTCGACCAGTGCGGCGATCCCTTTCTCCCAGTCTGGGAAAAGATCGACACAATGCACTCTGCTCGCGATCTTGCGGGGTAGTTCGCACTCGTTCAATCGCACCGGCACCAGAAAGATCTGCTCGTTAGGAATGCGAGCCGCCAGGTCGAGCGCATACCTCAGCTCAGATTGAAAATGGCCGCGCTTCACTGTCGAGCGTTGAGAAAAGCAGCCCAGAAAAAAATGTGAAAGGTCGATCGCGCGCTCAATGGCGCGTGGCCAATTTTGTCCCGGAAGCAGCTTCTCCTGGTCCATCCAGGGTTCGAAGCCGGCCTGCTGTAGCGCCGCGTAGAGCTTACGAACGATCGGACGATCCTCTTCGGCATAAGCCAGGAAAACGTGAATGCGATTGCTCGCCTGGAAAACGACGTTGCCGGCCTGATCCAACCGGAACTGGCCCAAGCCGTCAATCTCGATGTTGGCCCCTTCCCGCAAGTTGCGGTCAATCAACTGAAGGAGCACCTTGCTCCGAACACCTCGGCTCACGGCCGGCCTTTCGGTGCGGATCCGGCTGCCGAGGGTTGCTGCTGCTTGGGCCTCACGCGCCGCTTCTGCGGCTCTCTTACACTCTTCAGCATCTGGTAGACGAGCGTGTCTACGTCATCTGCGGCCTGAGCCCGAGATCGATGCGATGCCCGCGCGAGCGTGCGGGCCAGATCGAGCTTGTTCACGCCTTCAAGATAGGGGAACAGCTGGAGACGGTAACCTTGCACGTCGGGTATTCAAGCTTCATAAGCGACGGGGCTGCTGCAACTTAGAGAGAATCAAAATTTTTTCAAGGATTGTGATCGAGCATAAGCAGGAGCAAGCCTATAATCAGCCCGATGGACAGCTCTCCGTGGCCCACTGGGATGGATCCGCCCCTTTTGGGCCTGAACCGGCAGGATCCGCACCTGAGGATTCATGCGGTTAACATTTTTGTTCGGGACCAGGATCGAAGTTTGCGCTTCTACCTGGATCAGCTCGGATTCCATCTCGCTTTCGATACACGCCTTCAGTCCGGTCAACGCTGGGTGGCAGTGGCCCCGCCCGACGGCAGCGCTGTACTGGCGCTCATTGCGCCTGATCCCCACTCGAAAGAGTACAAGCTCATTGGCAGGAATACGCAGGTTGTCTTCATCACCGAGAATGTTGCCGCCAAGTTCCGTGAATGGAGCCAGCGTGGAGTTCGGTTTCGTCACACACCGCGCCTGAGGCGCATTAAGTATGAGCAGAGGCCGGCCCGGGACTCGGGCGACCCGTCCATGCTGCTTGGACAGGAGGCGCCTGTCTGGGGCGCAGTGTTCACGCGCTTCGAAGATGTTGACCGGAATTCCTTTTCGCTCGTTAGCTATGACGAAGTGAGCCATGCAGTTGAGGCGCAACGCCGGGCGGTTGCGGCGAAGCTGGAGGCCGAACGCCGCGCTGCCCAAGAACTGGAAATCGCTCGGCAGGTGCAGGCCCGGCTCTTTCCTCAGACGCTACCGTTCATTCGAACACTCGAGTACGCGGGCGCTTGCATTCAGGCTCGCCAGGTAGGCGGTGACTACTACGACTTTCTTGATCTGGGTCGCGATCGGTTTGGAGTGGTAATCGGCGACATCGCGGGGAAGGGAATTGCCGCGGCCCTTTTAATGGCGAATTTACAGGCCAATTTGCGAAGCCAGTGCGCAATCGCTTTCGATCAGCCGGAACGCTTTCTGGCATCCGTGAACCAGCTCTTTTACGCAAATACAACCGACAGCGCGTATGCGACCCTCTTTTTTGCCGAATATGACGACATGTCGGGGCACTTGCGATATGCAAACTGCGGTCATCTTCCCGCCCTTCTGCTGCGGAGTGATGACACTGTTGACCGGCTGGATTCTACGTCGACGGTGTTAGGCCTGTTCAAACAGTGGGACTGCTGCGCCTCGGATTGTGAGCTGCGCCCGGGAGATGCCCTGGTTCTCTACACAGACGGGGTCACAGAGTCGTTCAATGACACCGGGGACGAGTTTGGGGAGCAGCGGTTGATTGAAGTTCTGCAGCGAAATCGGGAACTGTGCTCACAAGCCCTGCTCACATCGGTGATCGACGAGATCCGGTCTTTCAGCCCTCGTGAACAGCACGACGATGTCACATTAATAATCGCAAAATGCAGGGAGGGTGAGTAAAACGGGATTACGAGGAGGCCGGGCTTGCTACGATCTGCTTCGCCGTTGATGTTCGCAGCGGCCGAGATCCACTGATCCAAATGCTCATCTCGTTTTCGTTGCGCAGCAGATCCTGTAATGTGGTCCTGCTCAGCACACCTTCGACCGCCGTGTGAATCATGCGCCAAAGGGATCTCAGGGAGCAATCTGTCGAATGAACGCACGAGCTGCCGCGGCCCGGATGACGTTTGCAGAAATCGGAAGAAAAGACCGACTCGCCTCCGAGAGCGGCCATCACATCGCCGATCGCAATCTGATTGGCCGGCTGCGAGAGTGTGTATCCTCCCGTTTTGCCGCGAGCGCTCTGCACGAAGCCGGCCCGCCGGAGAGTTCGAAGCAATTTCGCTACGTATGGAATAGAGAGGCGCTCGGCCGCGGCGATCTCCGGAATCGTGAGACTCTCGCCCTGTCCATGCCGTCCGATTACCAGCAGGCAGCGCAGCCCATATTCTTCATGCGCGCTTATTTTCATGGGCCCAATCTTGTCAGTGGAGGTGCATCAAAGGGCTCCAGATCGAGCCCCAAAGCCAGTTTCGCCGCTTCAGACATTCTGCTGCGATCCCAAGGGGGATCCCAAACCAGCTCTAACTGCACGTCCATAACATCCGGAAGAGCTCGCAGCTTTGCTTCTATGTGTCTGGGGAGATGATCGGCGACAGGGCAGTTCGGTGCGGTCAAGGTCATCTTGACTTGAACCTGGCCGTCGGAAGTGACCTGCAGATCGTAGATCAACCCCAGGTCGTAAATGTTCACCGGTATCTCCGGGTCATAGCAGCTCCGCAGGGCCTCGATGACATGGGCTTTTAGTGGGCCGGGCTCGGTTGAACTCATATCTCTCTACTCCGTCGATACCGGCGTGTCACGCTCTTGTAGAGCGGCGCGCAGAGTATGCCAGGCGAGCGTAGCGCATTTAGCCCGCGCCGGGAACTCACGCACTCCGGAAAAGACTGCCAATTTGCCCATTCCTGAGGCATCGGCTTTATCGTTCGTAATCAGACTGTGGAATTTGTCAAATAAGACGTCAGCTTCCTGAAGAGTCTTACCCTTTACAGATTCCGTCATTAACGAAGCCGACGCGGTCGATATGGCGCATCCGGAGCCTTGAAAGCCGATGTCACCGATGTGGTTGTTCTCCAGCTTCACATCGAGCGTAATTTTGTCCCCGCAGAGCGGGTTATATCCCTGCGCAGTTCGTTTTGGATCCTCGAGCCGGTGAAAATTGCGCGGGCGCTTGCTGTGATCAATAATCAGCTCCTGATACAACTCATTCAGCTCGGACATTCAGGCAAAAAGCTCCTTGACTCTGACGATGCCGGCTGTCAATCGATCGATTTCTTCCCTGGTGTTGTAGAACGCCAGCGAAGCTCGAGTGGTCGCGGGAATGTTAAAGCGATCCATCACCGGCTGGGCGCAGTGATGACCCGTTCTGACAGCGATTCCTTCACGATCGAGAATCGTGCCCACATCGTGCGGGTGAACGCCGTCAACAACAAAAGAAATGACCGATGCCTTTTGCGCGGCGGTCCCGACGATGCAGACTCCGTCGATCCTCGAAATTTTCTTCTCCGCATAGGACAGGAGCTCTTCTTCGTAGGCGGCAATGTTTGCCATGCCAATTTCGGCCAGATAGTCGATTGCAGCGCCTAAGCCAATTGCTCCGGCGATGTCCGGCGTTCCGGCCTCGAACTTGTAGGGAATGTCATTATAGAGAGTTTTCTCGAATGTCACCGAACGAATCATGTCGCCCCCACCCTGGTAGGGCGGCATCTTCTCGAGAAGGCCTGCTTTGGCGTAAAGAATGCCAAAGCCGGTTGGGCCGTACATCTTGTGTCCCGAAAAAGCGTAGAAATCACAATCGAGTTCCTGCACATCCACTTCGAAATGCGGCACCGATTGCGCTCCGTCGATTAGAACGGGGACGTTCCAGCTATGGGCTGTCCGGATGATTTCCCGTATCGGGTTAACACTTCCGAGAGCGTTGGAAACATGGCCGATCGCGACCAGACGTGTTCTGTCGCTGAGAAGTTCCCGGAACGCGTCGATCAGGACTTCGCCACGGTCATCGATGGGGATGACGCGTAGCCGTGCGTCCTTTTCCTCGCAGAGGATCTGCCAGGGAACAATGTTCGAATGATGTTCGAGCGCGCTGATGATTACTTCGTCGCCTGGTCCTACGTTGCTCCGGCCGTATGTCTGCGCAACCAGGTTGATTGCTTCCGTTGTGCCGCGGACGAAGATGATTTCCCGCGCGTCGGCGGCATTGATCCAGTGCTGCACCTTGATCCGACTCTCTTCGTACTCGCGAGTAGCGCGTTCAGCCAACTGGTGAACACCCCGGTGGATGTTTGCGTTATCGGCAGAATAGTACCGGGTGAGCGCCTCGATGACCTGTCTCGGTTTCTGCGTGGTCGCCGCATTGTCAAGGTACGCGAGCGGTTTTCCGTGCACGCGCTGATTGAGGATGGGGAAATCATTTCGGATTTGCTGGACGTCGAAGGTAAGGCTCGAGCCCATTGCGGCGGGCTTGATTGCGCTCATGATTCGTCGCCTCGAATACCGCGTAGCTTGACATCCAGTTCGCGCTCCAGTTCATGCCGGAAATCGTCCGGCTTGATTTGACCGATAATCTCGTGGGCGAAGGCATGAATCAGGATCTGGCGAGCCTCCCGTTCCCCAATTCCGCGGGACCGCAGATAAAAGAGTGCGCTCTCTTCCAATTGGCCGATTGTCGCGCCGTGTGTACACCGAACGTCATCGGCGTAGATCTGCAGCTCCGGTTTGGTGTCAATCGACGCCTCTTCCGAAAGGAGAAGATTTCGATTGGTCTGCTTTGCGTCCGTCTTCTGGGCATCTTTCCGGACGATTACCTTGCCGTTAAACACAGCGCCCGCGTGTCCATCCAGAACTCCCTTGTAGAGCTCCCTGCTAGCGGCGTGCGGCCGCGCGTGATCGATCACCGTGTGGTGGTCTACGTGCTGCTTGCCACTTACTACGTAGAGTCCGTTCAAAACACTTTCCGCTCCCTCGTCCAATGTCGACCCGATGTCATTGCGTACCAGTGCGCCGCCGAACGAGAAGGAATAACAAGTGAGGTTGCTTTGACGTGACTGGTCGAATCGCAGGCTTGCAATGTGAAATGCCCGTGAACTCTCCTTTTGAAGCTTCGAGTGGTGTACAACCGAACCTTCTCCAGCGACGATGTCAGTCACCGCGTTTGTAAAGTACACGTCTCCTTCAGAACCCGTATAGGTCTCGATAAGAGAGGCCTGGGCTAGATCGCCGACCAGAATCAGGTTTCTCGGATGGCAGATAGAAGGCGCTCCGCCGGAAGCCGAGATGAAAATCAAGTGAACCGGCCTGTCGAGAACAAGACCCGCCGGTACCTCAATAAATGCGCCGTCCTCGAAAGAGGCCGTATTGAAAGCAACAAACGCGGGCATGTCATCGAAACTTCGAGTCAAATGTCGCTGGATTCGGTCTCCATCACGCTCAAGAGCTTCTGAAAAGCTATGTACTTTCAAACTGCCAGGCAAAGACTCGAGATTCGAAAACTGCCGGCAATGCTTACCGTTCACGAAAACGAGAGAAATGGCATCGACGCCTGCCTTCAACTTCTCGATTGTCGCGATAATGGAGTCATCCAACCTGTATTCACCGGGTCGAAACTGGGTCCTGGCGACGGGAGCGACATTCGTATACTTCCACTCCTCCATGCGCGTCGTTGGATAGCCAACGGTCGCGAAGCGTTGGCTTGCCCCCTCCCGAATCTGACGCAACCATTCCGGACCACCGTCGAAGACTTTTCCGTTTGGGAATACATGCTCCAGCGTTCGCCCTGTCTCGACTGTGCCCGTCACTGTATGCTCCCCGCAGGTTCTTCAAACATCGCGTAACCGGTCTCTTCCAATTCCAGAGCAAGATCCTTGCCGCCCGATCGGACGATGCGGCCCTCCGAGAGCACATGCACGTAATCCGGAACGATATAGTTCAAAAGGCGCTGATAGTGCGTGATGACAAGGAACGCGCGGTTGTCGCTGCGGAGCCGGTTGACACCGTTCGCAACAATTCTGAGGGCGTCGATATCGAGACCGGAATCCGTTTCATCCAGAATCGCCAGTTTGGGTTCAAGCACTGCCATCTGGAAAATTTCATTGCGCTTCTTTTCTCCGCCGGAAAAACCCGCGTTTACAGGACGGTTCAACAGGGCCTCGTCCATCTCCATCCACTTCATCCGGTCCCTTACCAGCCCGAGAAAGTCCATTGCGTCCAGTTCCGGCACGCCGCGGTTCTTCCGGATGGTGTTCAAAGCCGCTTTCAGGAAGTAGAGATTGCTGACCCCTGGGATTTCCACTGGATATTGGAAAGCCATGAACACTCCCTCGCGCGCCCGGTCTTCGGGTGGCATAGCCAGAAGATCCTTACCTTCGAAGCAGACCTCGCCATCCGTGACCAGATACGATTCGTTCCCGGAGAGCACTTGCGCGAGCGTGCTTTTTCCAGAGCCGTTCGGCCCCATCAGCGCATGAACTTCTCCCGGGCCCACTCTTAAGTCAACGCCGCGCAGGATCTCTTTCCCGGCGACTCTCGCGTGTAAATTTCTGATTTCCAGCATCAGCCCACGCTTCCTTCCAGACTGACGCCGAGCAGTTTCTGCGCCTCGACCGCAAATTCCATGGGAAGCTCCTTAAAAACCTGTTTGCAAAAGCCGTTCACGATCATCGATACCGCGTCTTCGGTGGAAATACCGCGCTGACGGCAGTAGAAGATCTGGTCTTCTCCGATCTTCGAAGTCGAGGCTTCATGTTCTACCTGTGAAGAAGTGTTTTTCACTTCAAGATAGGGAAACGTATGGGCCCCGCACTTGTCGCCCAGCAGGAGTGAATCGCATTGCGAGTAGTTCCTTGCGCCAGACGCCCCTCGCAAGATTTTCACCATGCCTCGATACGTGTTCTGCCCGTGACCGGCCGAGATTCCTTTCGAAACGATAGTGCTGCGGGTGTTCTTGCCGATATGGATCATCTTTGTGCCGGTGTCCGCCTGCTGATAGTTGTTGGTAAGCGCGACCGAGTAAAACTCGCCGATCGAGTTGTCACCCATCAGAAGGCAACCTGGGTACTTCCAAGTGATCGCAGAACCGGTCTCCACTTGCGTCCAAGAGATTTTCGAATTCACCCCGAGGCATTTCCCACGCTTGGTGACAAAGTTGTAGATGCCGCCTCGTCCCTGCTTGTCGCCCGGATACCAGTTCTGCACTGTCGAGTACTTGATTTGCGCGTTATCCAGCGCCACCAGTTCGACCACGGCTGCGTGAAGCTGGTTGTTGTCGCGCATCGGCGCCGTGCAGCCTTCGAGATAGCTTACATATGCGCCGTCATCGGCGATAATCAGCGTTCGCTCGAACTGCCCCGTGTTCTTCGCATTGATGCGAAAGTACGTCGACAACTCCATGGGGCATCGCACCCCTTTGGGTACGTAGCAGAACGATCCGTCGCTGAAGACAGCGGAGTTCAGGGTCGCGAAAAAGTTGTCCGAATAAGGCACTACGGTGCCCAGGTACTTCTTTACGAGCTCCGGATGCTCCTGTACGGCTTCGGAAAACGAACAGAAAATAATGCCGAGCTCGGCCAGCTTCTCCTTGAATGTAGTGGCTACCGAGACACTGTCAAAAACGGCATCTACGGCTACCCCGGCCAACAGCTCCCGTTCCTGCAAAGGAATACCAAGCTTTTCGTAGGTCCGGAGCAACTCCGGATCGACCTCGTCAAGACTCTTGGGCCTTCGCTCGTTGGATTTCGGGGCGGAATAATACACGATGTCCTGGTAGTCGATCGGCGGGTAGTGCACATTCGGCCAGGTTGGCTCCTTCATGGTGAGCCAGTGCCGGTAGGACTTGAGTCGCCAGTCGAGGAGGAATTCTGGTTCGTTCTTCTTGGCCGAGATAAGACGGACCGTTTCCTCGCTCAATCCAGGTGGAACGCTGGTTTCATCGATATTGCTGACAAAACCCCACTTGTAGTCCCGATTTGCCAGAGACTCGATCGTAGCGGCTTCTGTAGGCATGAATCTCCTCTACTCCTAGGCTACCGAATCTGTACTTAGAAGTATAGTTTCGGGAGCCACGTCGAAACTGTTTGATGAAATGTGAGCCTACAGGTTGCTAGAACAGCAAAATTTTCACCTTTTTGGTCCGGTTCACCTGACAATTTTGAGCTCTATTGTCGCGGTCCCGGCAATTTTCGCGGCTTGCGCCCGACGTGCTCGCGGATTGCGTTCCCACCTGCGAATAGGCCTGGCATTCGCTCTTTTATTGAACTCGCTCGTCTGGTATGGGTACCTGGCTGTGCGCGGATGGCTTACATTCCCGGACAGCCTACCGCTGGAGCTTTGCGACGCGACGTTGGTCCTTACCCTCATCGCCGCCTTTACGCTCAATGCCACGGCTTTCGACCTGGCTTACTATGGCGCGCTGGCCGGAACCTCGATGGCCCTTCTCACGCCGGACCTATGGGAAACCTTCCCCTCGTTTTCAACGGTTCAATTTTTCATCGCGCACGGACTCGTCGTCATTACTGTCCTGTATCTCATTTGGTCCGGCCAAGCGCGGCCGCGTCGAGTGTCTGTCTGGAGAGCCTTGCTGGCGCTCAATATCTTTGCCGGTTTTGCAGGTACATTCAACTTCGTTTTCCGAACGAACTACATGTATCTCCGGAACAAGCCGGAAAATCCGTCGGTTCTCGACTACTTCGGGCCGTGGCCCTGGTACCTTGCGGTTTCGGAAGTGTTCGCTCTCGCGCTTTTTGTGCTTTTGTACCTGCCATTTTGGCGGCGACGATGAGCAGAAATCCGCGTCAGCGGGCCCGCCCGGAGGTCGTCACTTTTCCTCGCGCGCGCCGGCGGGCGGCAGCTTGCTTCGCCTGGCGCGAGAGCGCGGACTTCGAAGCCGCTGCTCGCGGCTCCCGTTTCAATGTCTCTAGTCGCGACCGCGAACGTTTAGCCGCCGGTCTTGCCTGCTTGTGGGTCCTGCCTTTTTCCAGATCGTGCTCGGCCCGCTTGCGCGTGGCTTCCGATGTAGTGCCTTTGCGCGGGGAAGGAAGTTCCACGCCCGCCCGCCGGGCCTTGGAGAGTCCGATGGCGATCGCCTGTTGTGGCGACCGCGCCCCGTGTTTACCTTCCCTGATGTGCTCCATCTCCTCGCGCACGAATTCACCCGCCTGGGTAGTCGGAGCCTTACCTTCGGCTTTGTCTCTCTTGGCCCGCTCGATGGTTTTCTTTTCCGGCATTTTTGTCCTCCAACGAATAGAGCAAAGCAGAATATCTTTGGTTGCCAAAGTCGCTATGGCCAACTCTTTCCTCCACCTTTTGACCCCCACGGGGACTTGGATCAGGGCCAGATCTTTCGTGTCTTCTGAGCCCAATTGCCGTAGAACGCCCAGCGGCCGCCCGCCTGGATTCCAAACACCGCGCCCCAACCTGCGCCGGCATCGATCAGGTATTGCTGGGGCGTGACGACCTCAAGGCGCGCGCCGCTCATGAGTTCGTCATGGATCAACTGGGCAGCCAGATTCCCGTAGAAGTGGTCGTAAATCAGGGCCTGCTCTTTAGCAGCTTCCTGGGCCGCCGAAGCGTACTTGGACCGGTCCTTGGCGAAAGCGGCCGCCTTTTCGGCAGCGGCATCCAGGCGCTTCGACTCCAGATTGGCGTGGCCAACGATAGGATTCGTCTCGGTTCCGCCAATCATGACACCGCAACCGTTAATCGTGTATGTAAAAAAATACTCGTAGGAACCTCCTAGCTGACCGAGATATATTTTTCCGCTGGCCCATGGCAACCAATAACAGTTCGCCGTACCTGTTGAAGTGACGTTGATCAACTCGCCCGTCGGATCGTCGATGGAAGCGTGCGCATCAACGACGGCGTCCCGGATAAGTGTGACCGTCTCCTGGAAAAGGTCGGATCTCTTTTCGGTAATAACCGGCGTGGAAACCGTTACAGTTGCTGTACCCTTTAGACCGTTCGGTCCTTTGATCTTCAAATTCTTGCTGATGAGCAGCGGATTGTTCTTCAGGTCCTCTAGCTTCACCTTTATCCTCCTATTCAGATGAGTTCCGCGAGGCGGCCAATTTTCGCGGTGCGCCTCTTTTATCGTTGAGTGCCGCCTGCGCCCGCGAAAACGAATGCTGCCTTCTGAAGTGCCGGTGCATGCTGGCTACCAGACTGCCTCGGTTTCCGGCTATCCTTTTTCGCTATTGATTTAACCGATTCGCGGGGCCAAGCGAAGAGAACACTGGACCGCGGGTTGGTTCAGCCCTGACGGAGGCACTAACGAAGTCATGCCTGACCGGTATCTTTCTAGCACAAACTGGCGATCACCGGTCGAATGCGACCTTTGGTCATGGAATTGCAAACTTGAAGCGCGTTCCTCCCGTGGTTCAACATTCCTCAGATTCAGTCTCAATGCAGGTAGATGAGCTTCCTTGCGGCGTCACGGGCAACGAAACTCTGATAAGATTTTGTGACGTAATCCAGCACTCGGCAAAAGGGCGTAGCGATCTTCGTACGCCCGCGAGAGATTGAGGTAATCACATGGCTCGAGAAAGCATACAGAAGAAGCTCACGCGTGTGCGTCCACCGCGCGTTCAAATCTCATACGACGTTCACGTAGGAGACGCAATCGAGATTAAGGAACTCCCGTTTGTGCTTGGTGTCATGGGTGACTTCACCGGACAGCCTACAGGCGACGTGAAGCGCCTTAAAGACAGACGGTTTGTCGATGTCAATCCGGACAACTTCGACGCCGTTCTGGAAGAAATGCGGCCTCACCTGGCCTTCAGCGTTGAGAATAAACTCAGCGAGGATCCGAATGCCGGCGACTTAAAAGTGGATCTGAACTTCCGCAGCCTGGAAGATTTTGAGCCCGAGCAGGTGGCGCGGCAGGTCCGGCCCTTGCGGGAGCTGCTTGAACTCCGCGGCAAACTAAGCGACCTGCGCGGGACGCTGCAGACCAACGAAAAATTGGATCAGGTCCTCATGGAGGCGGTTTCTAACACCGAAAAGCTTGAGAAGCTCCGTTCCGAGATGGGCGCCGGGAAAGAAGGAGAACCAAAGTGAGCGAAGTGCAACAAGCAAATCCTGCCGCTGCCACGACGACAACGGCCGAAACCAGTTTGCTCGACCAGATTGTCGAGCAGGGGCGTTTCGGGGAAGAACCTGCTTCGCAGCAACGTGGCAAGGACCTGGTCAAAGAGTTTCTGGGACAGGTCCTTCAGGGCGAAGTCACGATTTCGCGCGACGCGGAGGCCATGATCAATGCGCGCATCGCGCAGATTGACCATTTGGTGTCGTTGCAACTGAACGAGGTAATGCACCATCCATCGTTCCAGAAGCTGGAGGGAAGCTGGCGAGGCTTGAGATACCTGCTCGACAGCTCGGAAACCTCCACTATGCTCAAGATCCGCGTGATCAATGTTTCCAAGAAGGAACTGCTTAAAGATCTGCAGCGCGCGGCTGAATTCGATCAAAGCGCCATATTCAAGAAGGTATACGAAGACGAGTATGGGATTTTCGGCGGGGAACCGTTCGGCGCATTAATTGGAGACTACGAGTTCACCAAACATCCGGAAGATATTGAACTCCTCGAAAAGATGTCTCATGTTGCCGCGGCTGCGCACGCTCCATTCCTCACGGCGGCCGGACCTCAGCTCATGAACATGGAGAACTTCGCCGACATCGGGCAAGTGCGGGATATTGCGAAGATCTTCGACAGTACTGAGTTTGCCAAGTGGAAGAGCTTCCGCGACAGCGAGGATTCGCGGTACGTGGGCCTCGCCATGCCACATATCCTTATGCGCCTTCCGTACGGGCGTGATACCAAGCCGGTGGAAGGTTTCGATTTCGAGGAGCATGTCGATGGAACTGACCATAGCAAGTATCTCTGGGGAAATGCGGCCTATGCGTTGGGGGCACGGCTAACGAACGCCTTTGCGCTGTACGGCTGGTGCGCGGCGATTCGCGGCGTAGAAGGCGGCGGCCTTGTCGAAGGATTGCCGGCGCACACCTTTAGGACCGACGAAGGCGACGTAGCGCTCAAATGCCCGACCGAAATTGCAATTACAGACCGGCGCGAAAAGGAATTGGCCGATAACGGCTTTATCCCGCTGGTTCATTGTAAGGGGACAGATTACGCCGCTTTCTTCAGCGTTCAATCCGCTCAAAAACCAAAGCTGTATAACAAGGACGCTGCAAATGCCAACGCGCGTCTCTCGACTCAACTGCCCTATATCCTTGCGGTCTCGCGCTTCGCGCATTATCTGAAGGCGATGATGCGGGATAAGGTCGGAAGCTTTATGTCCCGGTCGCAGTGTGAGAGATTCCTCAACGACTGGATTCGGACCTATACCGTAGGCGATGACGATGCATCGCCCGCTATTAAGGCAAAAAATCCTTTACGCGAGGCTCGCGTTGAGGTAGTCGACGTTCCTGGCAAGCCAGGTGCATACAGAGCGGTGGCATTTCTGCGGCCGCATTATCAACTGGACGAGCTGTCTGTATCGCTGCGTCTGGTTGCGGAGCTTCCACCGCCCGCGGGGCAGTGAACGGCTGCTTAACCCAAAAATCTTAACAGGATCGCGAGATCCAAGTGGCAAAACTCTCATTTAGGAGCGAAAGGTATAACTATGGCAGTTGAAGCGTTTTTGAAATTAGACGGTATCGATGGTGAATCGACCAAGGACGGTCACACCAACGAAATCGAATTGTTTAGTTTTAGCTGGGGAGCGTCGAACCCAACCAGTGTCTCGTTTGGCACGGGAAGCGGAGCGGGAAAGGTAGACATTAGCAGTCTCACCGTGCAGACCCAGGTTGCGAAGCAGAGCCCGAAGCTGTTTCTGGCCTGCGCATCAGGCCAACACGTTGCGAAAGGTAAGCTGACCGTGCGCGAGGCGGGCGGCGGCGAGAAGCCGCTCGAGTACCTGACTTACGACATGGAAGAAGTCTTTATTGACAGCGTGAGCTGGGGCGGCGCGTCCGGTGGCGGAAAACCTTCGGAGTCAATCTCGATGTCTTTCAAGAAGATCACCATGACGTACTGGCCTCAGAATGCCGACGGAACTCTGGGCGACAAGATCCCCGCCGGCTGGGATGTTTCCACCAACAAGAAGGTCTAAGAGCGCGAGTTCAAATGGATCCCCAAGAATTGTTCCGGGCCGGGAAGCTTTCCGAAGCCATCTCGGCCTTGAACGAGGCACTCCGGAACGATCCGTCCAATCAGAAGCAGCGGACGTTTCTTTTTGAGTTGCTCTGCTTCTCCGGCGATTACGATCGCGCGGAGAAGCAGTTGAACATCCTGGAGCAGGAGGGTAGCAAGGATTCGTTCCTGGGGACCCTCCTTTACAAGGCCGCTCTCAACGCTGAGAGAACGCGCCAGGAGATGTTCGAACGGAAGACCTACCCGAAACAGGTCCTGAATGGGGCCTCGACCGCGGTTCGAGGCAAGCTGAACGGGAAAGACTTTCAGAGCCTGTCAGACGCCGATCCCCGTATCGGCGAAAAGCTGGAGGTATTCGCCGCCGGCGACTACATGTGGATATCCTTTCAGGACATTGCCGCGGTGCGCCTGGAAGCTCCCAAGCGTCTCCGCGACCTGCTTTGGGCGCCGGCGAAATTGATCACCGGTCCCACTTTCCGATCCCGCGATTTGGGAGAAATTCTGCTGCCCGCCATTTCACCAGGTTCCTGGCAGCATCCGGACGATGAGGTGAAGCTCGGCCGCGTAAGCGAGTGGTGTGAGGATGAAACCGGTGAGGTTGCGCCGTTCGGGCAGAAGAATTTGCTGGTAGATGGCGAAGAGATCCCCTTCCTTGAAATTCGGGAACTGGAGATATATCCTCTGAACACGAGCTCAAGTCCGGAATCATAGTTTGCGGTTACTGTCCGTCTCATGAACGAAATCGAGCGGTTTCTGGAGCCGATTCCAGGTGACAACCCGGTAGGCAAGAACCTCAAGTACTCACTGCACGACAAGATCAAGGAAGCGCGCCGCCAGGAGGATTCTGGCCCCGTCGGGCTATGGGAGCGCGAAGCCAAATCCGCGGACTTCAAACAGGTGATCAAGTTGTCGGAAGAAGCCTTGCTGAAGAGCACCAAGGATTTATGGGTTGCAGCGTGGTTGACGGAAGCGTGGATCTATGAATACGACGTGCCAGGGTTAACCTCCGGCCTGTCATTACTGCAAGGGCTCATTGAACGTTTTTGGGACAATTTATACCCCGAGTTGGATGACGGCGATGCCGAACTCCGTGCTACGCCGCTCGAATGGGTGGGCTCGTATTTCGACCCGAGCAAAGGCTCCTCTCCGATTTTCGCGCTTCGAAGCGTTGCTCTCACCAATAGCGGATTCGGCTGGTTTGTCTACCAGGAGTCACGGCGGATCGGCTATGAGAACGAGGTCAGCGGCAATGAGACCCGGAAGAAGACGCGCGAGGCTGCAATTAAGGAGGGGAAGCTCCCGCCTGAGGAGTTCGACGCTGACTTCGAAACAACGCCTAAACAGTTTTACAAGGATCTGCAGCGCGACTTCAAGGCTGCTCGGGAAGCGCTCGAGGCTTTGGACGAGAAAAGCCGTGACAAATTTGCCGACGCGGCACCATCGTTTACGCCTTTAAGGAAAGCGCTGGAAGAGGTCGAGAACGTTGCTCACATCCTGCTGCTTAAAAAGCTGGAGAAGGAACCCGATCTTCCGGAGCCAGACGCGTCGACGCTTGATAGCACGGTGCCGCCCGATGGTACAGGGCAGGCAGCCGGATCCGCAAGCCTGACCGCCATATCACAGCTTGATCTGTCCCAACTGAGCGGCGGGGCCATCACCAGCGTTGATCAAGCGATACTGCATATCGTAGCGGCGGCGCAGTTCCTTCGCCAAACGAATCCGGGCAGCCCGGTCTCTTACCTGCTGTTGCGAGCGCTTCGCTGGGGCGAAGTGCGGTCCGCCGGAGAGTCTGCAACGGCCGATTTACCTGCTCCTCCTGCCGAGGTGAGAACGGGCTTGCGGGCGTCCGCCGCCGCCAAAAACTGGAGACGCGTGCTGGAAACGGCAGAGGGCGCGATGGGTACGGCCGTCGGCCGCGGTTGGCTGGATTTGCAGCGCTACTCCATCAAAGCTTGTGACGAACTCGGCTATACCGCTGCAGCTACCGCCTTGCGGTCCGAGTTGAAGGCTTTTCTGCACGATTTTCCGCAATTGGTCGCCTCAACCTTAAACGACGACACGGGAACAGCGAACCCCGACACATTGGCATGGCTGCGCCAGGAGGGCCTGGCCGGCTAAGCGGCAGGGTTTAAACATGCCCCCGATTCGTGGCGATGCGCCGGTCACCTTGTCGTTATTAGACCGATTGACCGACGACGATCTGAAGCGCTCCGGAGAGTTGCATCTGACTCGTTCGCAATCTGTGCGCAAGCTAAGGGACGCAGTCCGCCGGGATCTAGAATGGCTGCTGAACACGCGCCAGCCGATCGTTCCTGCTCCCGATGGCAGTGAGCTCCAAGATTCCCTCTATATGTACGGGCTGCCGGATATTACTTCGCTCAGTGTTGCCAATATCAGGGATCGCCAGCGGCTCGCACAGGCCATACAGGCGGCAGTTTCGAAATTCGAACCGAGAATCGCGAATCCTCGCGTCAATCTGGTTACGACCGGAGAGGATAAGGTCCCCGTCCTGCGCTTCGCGATTGAGGGCATGCTGCGAGTCCATCCCAATCCCGAGCATGTGAGCTTCGATACGGTCCTGGAACTATCAAACGGCGAGTACACAGTGCAAGGGGAAGCCCGTGCGCGATGAACTCTTAGCACATTACGAGAGCGAACTCGCGTTTCTTCGCAAACTGGGTGCGGAGTTTGCAGACAAATATCCGAACGTCGCCTCCCACCTCATTCTGGGCCCGAATGGCTCGGAAGATCCGCATGTAGAGCGCCTGGTGGAATCGTTTGCATTCCTCGCCGCGCGCGTTCATCTCAAGCTCGACGACGATTTTCCCGAAATCACTGAGGCCCTCCTGAACGTGCTTTATCCCCACTTTCTGCGCCCGGTTCCTTCGATGTCCATCGTCGAATTCAACGTGGATCCGGAGCAGGGGAAGCTTACGACAAATGTCAGGATCCCGCGTGAGGCATTGCTTTACTCCCGGCCCGTGGATGGCATTCAATGCAAATTTCGGACCTGCTATGAAACGCTTATTTCGCCGGTCCGGGTCTCGCAGGCAAAGTGGAAAGCTCCGGAGCGCTTGACTCCGCCTGTGAAGGCGCCCGAGGCGATCGCGGCCTGTAGCGTGGAGATTTCCTGCTTTCCGGATGTACATTTCAAGACTCTCGGCCTGAGATCGTTACGCTTCTACTTGAACGGAGATGTGATTCACACGCTCTATGAACTCCTGTTCAATAACTGCTCGCGAATTCTGCTGCGAAATCCGGACGCTCCGGAACAGCGTGGAATTGAACTTCCCGCGGGCTCTCTCCGCGCCATGGGCTTCCGGGACGACGAGGCCGTTCTGCCGTTTCCACGACGTTCTTTTACCGGGTATCGCATTTTGCAGGAATACTTTGCGTTTCCCGAAAAATTCTTCTTCGCCGAGCTGAATAACCTCGAAGTGCTGGCGACAGATGTGTTCACCAACCGCGTCGAGATTGTTTTCCTGATCTCGCCCTTTGAGCGCATCGACCGCCAACAGTCGCTTGAGTTCGGTATTTCTGAGGACACCTTTAAGCTCGGATGTACGCCGGTCGTAAACCTGTTTTCGCAATCGGCAGAGCCGATTTTGCTCGAGCAGACCCGGTTCGAGCACCTGGTGATTCCGGATGCGCGCCGCCGCAACATGCTCGAGATCTTTTCCATCGACGACGTGCGAACCTCCAGTCCGGATCGGCGCGAAGTGATTCAGTACGAGCCGTTCTATTCAAGCCATCATGGGCGGACAGCCAAAAATCAAACGTTTTGGAACGCCACCCGCCACCCCTCGCTTCGCCAGGACGATCCGGGTACCGATGTTTACATCTCCCTTGTCGACACATCCGGCAAGGCCGCGAGAACCGGCATGGAGACACTCAATGTCCGCTGCACCTGCTCTAATCGGGACCTGCCCTCCCGGCTTCCGTTCGGAAATGAATCTGGAGACTTCGACCTGGAGGGCGGGGCAGTGGTCAAGCGCATCATTTCACTCCGCAAGCCAACGGATACGCTGCGTCCGCCCTTGGGAAAGCAAAGCCACTGGCGGCTTATTTCGCACCTGTCGCTGAACTATCTGTCGCTTGTCGAAGAAGGGCGGGGCGCCTTGCAGGAGATTCTCCGGTTGTATAACTTCACCGAATCGCGGCCCCTGGAAAGGCAAATATCGGGTATCACCGAACTGCGAAGCCGCCGGCATTTTGCGCGTGTTGTGTCGGAGCATGGCATAAGCTTCGCCCGGGGCATTCGCGCGGAGATGGGATTCGACGAGGACCTGTTCGTCGGAAGCGGCGTGTTTCTATTCGCTTCGGTCCTCGAACATTTCCTCGGCCTATACGCCTCGCTCAACAGTTTCACCCAGCTTGTTGTACACACGAAGCAGCGAAAGGAGGTGCTCCGGGAATGGCGGCCCCGAGCGGGACAGAAAATCTTGCTTTGATCCGGCAGACTGTCGAGGACAGACTCTTTTCCGAGCCGTACTCGTTCGAGTTTGTCCAGGCTGTGCGACTGCTGCACCAGTTCTATCCGAATCGCGCTGCTATCGGATTCTTTCAGCCGCCCGCGTCTGAAGTGGTGCGCTTTGGTGTACGGCCGTCGCTCTCATTTCCTGCGAGCGAGGTGCATGAGATTGAGCAATTGAAAGACACTCCACCACTCATGCGGGTGAACTTTATGGGCACCATAGGGCCGCTTGGGCTGCTGCCGCTCTATTACACGGAACTGGTCGCAGAACGGTTGAAGGAGCGGGACCGTACACTTCGAGATTTCCTGGATATTTTCCATCACCGGATCATTTCGCTTTTCTACCGTGCCTGGGTAAAGCATCACTTTCCGGTGCAATATGAGAGAGGCGGCGAAGGCGATTTTTCGTATTATCTTTCGGCCATTATCGGGCTTGGCACTCCGAAACTGCAAGACCGTCAGGAAGTGGCTGATCAATCGTTGCGTTTCTATGCAGGGCTTTTCGCGCAGCAGCCTCGAAGCGCCGAAGCCTTAAAACTGATGTTGCGCGACTTTTTCGGCGTGCCTGCGGAAGTAGAGCAGTTCCTGGGCGCTTGGTACCGGTTGGAGCCGGATTCGCAATGCAATTTGGATGACGCAGCGGAGGACTCGCAGATGCTCGGTTTCGGAGCGGTCGTCGGAGATGAAATCTGGGACCCTCAATCGCGCGTCCGCATCGTAATCGGACCTTTATCGCTCCGGCGGTACCTTGATTTCCTTCCATCGGGAAGGGACTATCAGCTTTTGCGGAATCTCGTGCGCTTCTTTGCCGGAGACGAGTTTGATTTTGAGGCGCAGTTGATTTTGCGACGCGAGGAAGTTCCTGCTTGCGAATTGGGCTCCGGCGGCGATTCTGCGCCACAACTGGGATGGGTGAGCTGGTCCTCAACCCGGCCCATGGACTACAACCCTTCGCAGACGATCCTGCAATTGTAAACTGATACGGCTGAAAGGAACGTGAGAAGAAGATTATGAATGTCAATCTGAAGTCGCTGATTGCGAGAATGAACGACACGACGCGCGGCGCGATGGAAGCTGCTGCGGGGCTCTGCCTTTCGCGAACGCATTACGACATCGAGATCGAGCACTTTTTGACAAAGCTGCTCGACCAGCAAGACAGCGACCTCGCTCACATCCTGAAACACTTCGCTGTGGATAAGTCCCGCTTCACTGGTGAACTGAACCGTGCTCTCGACAAGCTGAAGACCGGCAACGCGCGAACGCCTTCCTTCAGCCCTTCGCTGGTGAAGCTGTTCACGACAGCGTGGGGCATCGGATCGCTCGAGTATGGCGGAATGCAGATTCGGTCCGGGTTCGCCATCGTGGCCCTGCTTGGCGATGAGGAACTCTCGCGTATCGCGCGCGAGTTCAGCCGTGAGCTGCAGATGATTCAGCCGGAGGCGCTGCGGCGTGACTTTCTGAGCATTGTTGCCGGGTCACCCGAAAATGCCGCGGCGGCTGCGGGACCGGGCGCAGCCTCTCTGGCCGCGCATCCTGCCGGCGGCAAGACACCGAACCTCGACCAGTTCACCGTGAATTTAACGGAGAATGCCAGGCTTGGCAAAATCGATGCCGTTCTCGGCCGCGATTCCGAGATCCGGCAAATCGTGGATATTCTGATGCGGCGGCGCCAGAACAACCCGATCCTGACCGGCGAAGCGGGCGTGGGCAAGACCGCCGTGGTAGAAGGCTTCGCCATGCGCGTTGCTCAAGGTGACGTTCCTCCTCCCCTCCGCAATGTTGTTGTGCGGACTCTCGATTTGGCTTTGCTGCAAGCGGGCGCCGGGATCAAAGGTGAATTCGAAAATCGCCTTAAAGGATTGATCGAGGAGGTGAAGAAGTCGCCGGTCCCGATCATTCTTTTTATCGATGAGGCCCATACGATGATTGGCGCGGGCGGACAAGCCGGACAAAATGATGCAGCTAATCTGTTGAAGCCGGCCCTGGCACGAGGCGAGCTGCGGACGATCGCTGCCACCACGTGGTCGGAGTACAAGAAGTATTTCGAGAAAGACCCGGCGCTGGCCCGGCGCTTCCAAGTAGTAAAGGTGGAAGAGCCCACTGAGCCGCAGTGCATGGTGATGATGCGCGGCATTGTTGGTGCGCTCGAAAAGCATCACCAGGTTCGCATCCTGGACGAGGGCGTTGCTGCGGCTGTGAAGCTTTCGCATCGCTACCTGGCCGGAAGGCAACTGCCCGATAAAGCCGTCAGCGTGCTCGATACCGCGTGTGCGCGGCTCGCGCTTGGCCAGAACGCAACCCCATCAGTCATTGAAGACCTTACACGGCAGATCGATGATATTGAAGTCCAGCAAAGGATTCTGCGGCGGGAGTCCGCCACCGGCGTGGACCACGACGAGCGAATGGAGCAGCTCCTTCAGCAGAAGACGTCGCTGTCGGAGATGTTGAACGGCCTCAAAGGGAAGTGGGACCGCACCAAGACGTTGGTCGAGCAGATCAGGGACGTGCGTAATCAGCTAGAAGCTCATGCCGACGGCGCTGCAAGCGCATCGTATGGCTCCGTTCCAACTGGCGGAAATGGGTCCGGTGGAAATATGGCGCCTGTAACGCAGGCCAGCCCCACTGTAGTCGCCACGGCCGAGGGAAACGGAACCGCAGCGCTCCGCCAAAAATTGGACGAGCTGACGCGAGAACTGGAGGAAGTGCAGGGTGAGACTGCACTGATGCAGGTATGCGTCGATGCGCAGATCGTCGGGCAGGTCATCTCCGGCTGGACCGGCGTTCCGCTCGGAAAAATGATCAAAGACGAAATCGGAATGGTTCTCGAGCTCGACAAGCACCTGGAAAAGCGCGTCATCGGCCAGAATCATTCGCTCTCGCTCATCAGCCAGCGAATCCAGACCGGACGCGCGAATCTAGACGACCCCGGCAAGCCGCTGGGCGTCTTCATGCTGGTTGGTCCCAGCGGGGTCGGCAAGACAGAAACTGCGCTGGCTCTCGCGGATCTTCTGTACGGCGGTGAGCACAACCTGATCACCATTAACATGTCGGAGTTCCAGGAAGCCCACACGGTCTCGACTTTGAAGGGATCGCCCCCGGGTTACGTCGGCTACGGCGAAGGCGGAGTTTTAACTGAGGCCGTGCGGCGGCGTCCATACTCGGTTGTGCTTCTTGACGAAGTGGAGAAGGCGCATCCGGACGTGCTCGAACTTTTCTTTCAGGTCTTCGACAAGGGCATGATGGAGGACGGCGAAGGCCGCGAGATCGACTTTAAGAACACGATCATCATTCTGACGACGAATGCCTGCACTGACCAGCTTGCGAAGCTGACCGCCGATCCTGAAACCATGCCCAGCCCCGAAGGCGTCCTGAAAGCAATCAAGCCTGAACTGAACAAGATCTTCAAGCCGGCCTTCCTCGGACGCCTGGTTATCATCCCTTATTACCCGGTGCGCGATGAGAACTTGAAGAAAATTATCGAGTTGAAGCTCGACAAAATCAAACGTCGTATGCTCATAAACCACAGGATTCAGTTGCAGTATGACCGCAACGTGGTCGATGAGGTGGCGAAGCGCTGCACGGAGGTGGAGAGCGGGGCCCGCAATGTCGATAATATCCTGACAAACACTCTGCTTCCGGATGTCTCACGGCAACTCCTCACCAGCCTTGCAGAAGGCCGTAAGCTGAGCCTGGTCACCGTTAGCATTGGCTCCGACGGATCGTTCCAATACGCCTGATCGAAGCGTCTGAGCAACCATGGCCGACCCCATCACTCAAGACAACCGCCTTTTAGCGATCACAACGCCAGCGGGCAAAGATGTGTTGTTGCTGAACAGCGTTTCCGGCGTGGAAGGCATCTCGCGGCCCTTTCGGTTCGATCTGGAGTTTGTTTCAGAAGTCTCGACCGGCAATCCCTCCAAAGTGATGCCGCACGAACTCGTCGGGCAGCCTTTCACGATCAGGATCGCGCTCGAGAGCGGGAAGGAGCGATACATCAGCGGGCTGTGCGAGAGTTTCAGCGTCGGCCGACAGGATGATGAACTTGCGTATTATAAGGCCAGCGTCGTTCCCTGGTTCTCATTCCTCTCGCTGGCATCCAACTGCCGGATATTTCAGAAGAAGACCGTGCCCGATATCGTTCAGCAGGTGTTCAATGATTCCGGGTTCAGCGATTACCAGGTGTCGTTAACGAAAGACTACACGGCCTGGGACTATTGCGTTCAGTACCGGGAAACGGACTTTGGGTTCGTCAGCCGCATCCTGGAAGCCGAAGGTATTTTCTACTATTTCCAGCACGATTCCGGCAAGCACACCATGATCCTGTCCGACGACCCAAGTTCTTATAAGCCGCTTCCCGAAGAAAACAGCTTCAAGTATGCTTTCGTGGCAGGAGTCCAGGAAGATCTTCAGGACACCATTCGAACCTGGAACTCCGAAGAAAGAATTCACAGCGGCAAATGGACCACAAGGGACTTTCATCATGAAATGCCGACGAACAATCTCCAGATCACCGAACCCTCGGAAGCGGTCGCCGCAACGGGTCGGAAGTTCGAAATGTACGATTACCCCGGCGATCATGCCAAGAAATTCAATGATCCTGCCCAACGTCTGGGGAATGTGCGCCCGGAAGGCGAGAAACTGAACAAAAACAGAATGCAGGAACTGGAAGCGACGCGCGTCGAGTTCAGCGGCATCTCGCGCTGTCGTGCGTTCACCTCGGGATACAAGATCACCGTTGCCGGCGGGAACGCCGCTGGGACGTATCTCCTGACGGGCGTGACGCATCGGGCCTCCCAGTCGCCCGATTATCTGAACCGGGAGATGCCGCCTGATCCATACACAAATGAGTTTCGGAGTATCGATGCTTCGGTTCCATTCAAGCCCGCGCAGGAGACTCCGAAGCCGGTCATCTCCGGTTTGCAGACCGCCCTTGTTGTTGACGAGAGTTCGTCCGGAAAAAGCGAAGAGATTTGGCCCGACAAATATGGCCGGGTTCGCGCTCGTTTTCCGTGGGATCGAGACTCCAAATATGCCTGCTGGCTGAGGGTTGTCCAGCCATGGGCGGGCAAGGCGTGGGGGCATCAATGGCTGCCCCGCACAGGTGACGAAGTGGCGGTCAGTTTTCTCGAAGGTGATCCGGATCAGCCGGTTGTCATCGGGAGCATCTACAACAGCGACAACATGCCTGTCTTCTCGCTGCCCGACAACAAGACCCAAAGCGGCGTTCTAACTCGCAGCACTCCGAAAGGAGGCTCTTCGAATTACAACATGCTTCGCTTCGAGGATAAGAAAGGCTCAGAAGAGATTTACGTCCAGGCCGAGAAGGACTGGAATTCCCTCATCAAACACGACGAGACCCGGACCGTGAAAAACAATCGCACTACCAAAATTCACGTTAACGAATCGCGTACGGTTGAAACCGGTGATGACACCATCGATGTCCAGCAAGGCAAGCGGACAATCACGGTGATGGGTGACCTTTCGGAGACCGTGAAGACCGGAAACAACAGCATCGCGATCCAGACTGGCAAGCGCACCATCACCGTCATGAGCGACATTTCCGAAACGTCGCAAACCGGCAACATTTCCACCAAGGCGGATGTGGGGAACATCTCAACCCAGGCTACACTCGGCAATATCACGATTCAAGCGAACGTCGGCAGCATCTCCATAAGCGGCTTGCAGGGTGTCACCATTTCCTGCGGCGCGAGCAGCATCTCGATGACTCCGGCTTCCATTTCCATCAGTGCTCCGATGGTGATGATCAACTCGTAGGAAGGCAAGAACCCCGGACGCTCTGGCACACTGTATGCTTACGGTAATTCGACCTAGAGCATGAGAAGACTCCAACCAGTCATTTGGGCGAAAGGAACGTTCCTCTCGCCTCAACATCTTCAGGCGCAGGATGTTTTTCATGAAGACCTGCTGCAATTCCGAATGGATGGGCTCAGTTTCTTTCCATGGGGTCTTCGGACGCTAACTATCAACCGGGAGGCCCTTGCTGGCGGCAATCTGGCGATTGACATCGCATCCGGCATTTTTCCGGATGGGCTTGTTTTCGACATTCCCGAGAGTGATCCCGCGCCGCTTCCGAAGCCGCTGGCCGGCTACTTCGATGCGCTCCACGAGACCATCGACGTCTATCTGGCAGTGCCTGCCTGGCGCTATGGGCATGTGAACGTATCCACCAGTCCAACCGCAGACGCCGATACGCGTTATTTAGCTGAAGTGGCTCTCTTGCGCGACGAAAATGCGTCACAGATTGAGCGTCCGGTTCAAATTGCGCGCAAGAATTTGCGCCTTCTCGTTGACAAGGAGGCTCGCGAAGGCACGCCTGCCATGAAAGTTGCACGGGTGACCCGAACCGATAGCGGCGTCCTTCAGCTCGATCCGGGGTTCGTTCCGCCTTTGCTTGACATTCGCGCCAGCGAATACCTGATGTCCATCGTCCGGCGATTGCTGGAGATACTGACCGCCAAGAGCGCGGCGCTTTCCGGCATGCGGCGTCAGAAGAGCCAGGGGTTGGCTGAATTCACGGCGTCCGATATAGCCAACTTTTGGCTGCTGTATACAGTGAATACGTTCCTGCCGCAGTTGCGCCACCTGTTCGAGGTGCGTGGGGGCCATCCGGAGGTGTTGTTCAACACCATGAACGCGCTCGCGGGCGCACTCACCACCTTTTCGACTAAGATCCTGCCGCGCGACCTGCCGCTCTATGAACACCGCGAGCTTGGTCCGCGCATCGGCGATCTGGACGACAAGCTGCGATATCTGCTGGAAACCGTGATCCCGAGCAATTTCGTCGCTCTGCCCCTTCGCTCAACGAGCCCATCTATCTATGCAACTGCTATTGACGAAGACAGGTACTTGCAGAACACAAAAATGTATCTCGCTTTGACGGCAGAGATGCCCGAAGGCGACCTGATCGGCAAAGCACCGCAACTCATCAAACCGTGCTCGGCCAACCATCTGGAGCATCTGGTGCGCAATGCGCTGCCGGGCCTCTCGATGCGGCACTTGCCCGTACCGCCGAATGCCATACCAGTGAAGCTGAATTATCAATACTTCAGCCTGAACCAGAACGGGCCGGCATGGGAAGCCATCAAACGGTCTCGCAACTTCGCCGCCTGGGTGCCGTCTGATTTTCCCAACCCGCAGCTTGAGCTGATCATTGTCATGCCGTAAGTCAGGCACGTGTAGCGCCTTTTGACCGGTACCGATGTCTGCTCGTATTCCTACGCAACATCACGGCCAGGTCGCCGCGTTCGCTCACTTCGATGCGGTCGAGTTCGAGCCACTCCTGCATATGCCGGAGTTCGCTGACCAGATCGGGGACCACCTGTCGCGCGGCGTGCCCGGGTTCGAGGAATGCGCTCTGTACCATCAGGATCTTGCGCAGGCGGTCGGCCTTGAGGTCGCAGCGCGCGACGAGTGTATCGCCGAGCAGAAACGGGCAAACGTAGTAACCGTAAACCCGTTTGGACGGTGGTAAGTACATTTCGATTGTGTACTTCATGCCAAACAGCCGCTCTATGCGGCTGCGTTCCCAAACGAGCGAGTCGAACGGCGTCACCAGTCCACGAGTGCCAACATCCTGCGAAACGCGAGCTTGCGGGTGGAGGTAGGCCTCGTCCTTCCAGCCTTCGACGCGCGCGGGTAGGAGACGTTGTTCCGCCACGAGTTCCGATACCAGCCGCTTCACAATCGGCTTGGCACGCCGGCCATTCGGGGCTTTCGCCCACGTCCATCGCGGCCCCGGTGGCATTCGTTCGCGCCAACCGTCGAGATTGAAATAGCCGGTAATATCGCCGAACGTCCCGATGCCGTAAGCCTTCGCCGCGAGGCAGATCAACTGCTTCATCGCCTCTTCGCGCGGTGGCGACGGCGCATGAAGTGCAACGTGCGGGATGATACGCTCGGTGAGATCATAGAGGCGCTCGAAGCCGCGTCGACCGGCGATGGCAACGAGGCCGGCGTCGTACAGATGTTCGAGCGTCGCCTTTCCGTTCCCTGAGCCCCACCAACCCCACCAGCCTCCCTCGCGTTTGCCTGGATTCGAAAGTTCGGAGGCGGTAATGGGTCCGCGCTCGGCGACCTCGGCATACACCTTTGCCATGTAGCTGCCGTGCTCGGAACACATGTATTTCTGTGTCAGCTCTGTGTGCTTTTGCATCCGATACCGGAAGAGTGGATATAGCGAGGTCGGCAGGAGACATGCCTCGTGACCCCAGTATTCGAACAGCTCGCGCCTGCGGTAGGCTAGCGAGTCGAGCGTTTCTACACGATAGGGGCCGAGGCGCGCGAACGCTGGTACATAGTGCGCGCGGATCAGCACGTTCACTGAGTCGATCTGGAAGGCATGCAGCCGCGTTGCCAGCTTGCGCAAGTGCGCGATGGACGGCGCCGGAGGTCTTGTACCGAATCCCTGTGATGCGACGGCGAGACGGCGAGCCTCGGGCAACGAAAGAGTAACCAAGTGGAGTTGACCTCCGATCCGATGGATCCTACGGCGATTGCTTGTGCTACTACAATGTCAGTCTTCGTCGTGTTGCGATGCGAGCTTCGTTACCACTGTGAGATCCTCCAGGGTGGTAACATCGCCCGTTACCGCATTCGTCGTGACGATCTCGCGTAACAACCGGCGCATGATCTTGCCGCTTCTTGTCTTCGGGAGCGCATCCGTAAAGCGAATCTCCTCGGGCCGCGCGAACGGGCCGATCTCGTGTCCCACCCAGTGCCGCAGTTCCTGGCCGAGGCTCGTGTGATCCCAATCGCCTTTCTTCAAAGTGATGAACGCGCAGACCGCCTGACCGGTGATCTCATGCGGTTTGCCGACTACGGCCGCTTCGGCGACCGCGGGATGATGAACGAGCGCGGATTCCACCTCCATTGTGCTGAGGCGGTGTCCGCTGACGTTCATTACGTCGTCCACGCGCCCCAACACCCAGTAGTAACCATCGTCATCTCGTCGAGCTGCGTCACCCGTGAAATACGACCCCGGTATGCGCGACCAATACTGCTCCTCAAAGCGTCTGGGATCGCCCCAGATTGTGCGAACCATGCTGGGCCACGGCTCCCGGATAATGAGGTAGCCTTCGCGATTGTTGCCAACCATCCGTCCTTTTGCGTCAACGATATCCGGTATGATTCCCGGAAGCGGCAGCGTTGCGGAACCAGGTTTCAAAGGAACTGCGCCTGGCACGGCCGAAATCATGATCGCTCCGGTTTCCGTCTGCCACCAGGTGTCGACAATCGGGCAGCGTTCTTTCCCAATCACGCGGTAATACCACTCCCATGCTGCGGGATTGATCGGTTCCCCAACGGATCCCAGCAACCGCAGACTCGACAAGTCGTGGGAATTCGGCCAATGCTCGCCTTGCCGCACTAGCGCCCGGATTGCTGTGGGTGACGTGTAGAAGGTGGTGACTTTGTATTTCTCGACAATCTGCCAAAAGCGGTCAAAAGCAGGGTAATCAGGTGCGCCCTCGTACATCACAACGGTCGCGCCCGCCGTGAGCGGGCCATACACAATGTAGCTGTGCCCAGTCACCCAGCCGATGTCGGCTGTGCACCAGTACACATCGTCCTCGCGCAAATCGAAGACCCATTTCATGGTCATCGCGGTCTGCAGAAGATATCCGGCGGTCGTGTGCAGAATGCCTTTCGGCTTGCCGGTTGTACCGGACGTATAGAGAACGTAAAGGGGATGCTCGGAATCGAGGTCTTGTGCTTCACACGTTTCCGCCTTGTGCTCTAACGGCGGGGAGTCCGACAGTTGCTCGTCCTGCTCGTGCCACCACACGTCGCGTCCTGGCTTCATCGGGATCTCAGAGCCGGTGCGTTTATGCACGATCACGTCGCGAACATCAGGGCACTCCAGCAGCGCTTCGTCGACTGCGTCCTTGAGACGGACTTCTTTGCCGCGCCGCCAGCCGCCATCGGCCGTGATAACGATCCACGCATTCAAGTCCTGAATACGCGCCTTCAGGGCTTCTGCAGAGAAGCCGCCGAAGACGACGCTATGCGTAATGCCCAGGCGCGCGCACGCAAGCATGGCGATCGGGAGTTCCGGAATCATCGGCATGTAGATGATGGCGCGGTCACCCGCCTTGTAGCCGCGGCCTTTTAATACCGTTGCGAAGCGGCTGACCAGCCGGTGCAGTTCTTTGTAGGTAATGATGCGTTTATCGCCCGGTTCTCCCTCCCAGATGAGCGCGGGCTTTGTTCTGCGCGCGCCGGCTGCATGCCGGTCCACGCAGTTGTAACACGCGTTGATGCGGCCGCCAGCGAACCACTTTGCGAACGGTGGGTCCCATTCAAGGCCCTTGGAGAACGGCTTGAACCAGGAAAGCTCTTTAAGCGCCAGCTCTGACCAGAACTTCTCCGGGTTTTCTCTGGCGCGGTCGTAAAGGTCGTGATACGCATCCATGCTTGGGATCTGGGCTCGCGACACGAATTCTGCAGTGGGACGATAGGCCTTCGATTCACTCATGCGGATTCGCCGTTCAGTGTAACGCAGGCGCTTGACGGCTTCGCCGCCACACGACAAAAGCTAGCATCAAAGAGAGATGAACTTGGGCCGCATATTGATCCTTGCCGGATTCGCTCTAGTCGGCATAGGTGCCGTAGTATTGCTTCTCAGCCGGTTGAACCTGCCTTTTGGACGCATGCCGGGCGACTTGGTCTGGCGAGGAAAAAACACTACTGTCTACTTCCCGTGGGTGACATGCTTACTGCTCAGTGTTCTGGGCACGCTTCTCCTGTGGTTGCTGAATCGGCGCTAATGCACAGAACCAATGTGATCCAGCGGCCAGAATACGAATACCGCCTTGCCGTAGATGTAATTCCTAGGGACGAAACCCCATGCACGGCTGTCATTCGAGGATGTCCGGTGGTCCCCTAAAACGAAATAATCATTTAGCGGTACTACGGTTGGAGGGTACGGCCTGTCGTCACGATAATCCGGAGGGACGTAGTTTTCCACGAGCTTCTTCCCGTTGACGATTACGAAGCCGTCTTGCACGGCGACGGTATCGCCTGGCAGCCCGATGACGCGTTTGATATAGGACTTCGTAGTGTCCTCCGGATACCAGAAAACGACCGTGTCTCCGCGCTTGATATCGCCTAACCCGAATTTGTAGCTGAACTGGTTGATGAACAGCCGTTCCTGGTCGAACAGGCTCGGCATCATGCTTGTGCCTTCAACCTTTACGGGCCGGTAAAGAAACAGGATCACTAGGAGTGCGATCAGCACGGAAAGCATGAGATCGCGAAACCAGGCGAAAGCCGCGATGAGCGCGGATGACGGCGCAAGTTTAGGCGAGGGAGGAGCCACCGAGGGCGCACTCAACTCGTCAGCCGGCTCAATCATGGTCGTCGCTACTAAACTCTAGATTACTAAGACGGCGGGAGACCCGCTCAGGCTATCGCCACACCTCAATTAGACGAACGAATTTGAATTCCGATTGCCCGCCATCGCGGGCTCTTTAGCTATTTAGCGGCGGGCGCTCAACTCTTGCTCCGCGCGCAACCAGTCAGCTTCGGCTGAGCCCTGGACGTAGCCACGAGCGGCCCAATAGGAATGCGCGAGCTTGGCGATCTCATCGTGCGTGACCGGGTGTGCAGCATTCGCCGTTGTTTGAGGCGTTCCCGCTGCCGCTGCTGCCGCCATTGTTTTGCCTGTCTGCACGTTCTCTGTTCTTCCCGGCTCTGCGAGAGAGGTCGAGCCTGTCTTATGCTGATGGTTCGCCAGTCCCATATCTGCCGATTCCGCTTTCTTCGACTTGGAAGACTTCGCGCTACGGGGATTACCGGTGGCCTCTGCGCCAATATCTGGGGACGCGGTAACCGCTTCGTCCACGATCTTACGTGTCTTCTTTGGTGCTTTGTTCGACTGCATGGGGATATTGTAAGCACAGACGAACAAATTTGTCAGTATTTGTTTGCGGTGAAAAGCGCGATGCGGAACATCAATTCTTTCTATTCGCGCACGCGCGATCTACCCGCGCCCATGGAAACGTTTGCATAACGTTGGTCACTTTCAACTGCCCATAAGCGCGCGCGAGGCACTGGTCACCGTTCATAACGTGATTGTCGTTACTGACGCCTGATTGTCGTTGATAATCAGCGACTAAAGTATAATTCGAGGTGTGGACGTAAGGCCTCGCCGAAGAATGAGCGTGAGTCGCATACTTACGTTTCTTTGCCTGGCTGCGCTTTTGGTTGCCTCGGTAGCGGCTTCTGTTCACAAACACGGTCCTTCTCAAGACGCCACCTGCCTGATCTGTCATGTCACACACCGCGCAAGCGTGGTCACCATTTGCAGTGATGCGGGTAAGCCTCACAGCGCAACTTCAGACGATGTAACTGCGCGCGCCGCGGTCGCTAATACTCCTGACCCCCCGGATCGAATACGAACTCCACGAGCTCCTCCGGTCCTGGCTCTCTAACTCTATTCGGCCGCACTGCTCTTGCGGAGCGGGTGGCCGTTGTTAGTGTGCCCAGGAAGGAGTTTTACTTTGAATGTAGTAATCCCGCCAGCGCGTCTCGTGCCAATGCTGGTTCTTTTGTTACAGGCGGGTTTCGGCCCAGCGTTTTGCTCGCAAGCCACGGGTACGGGTGGAACGATTGACGGCACAATTGTCGATCCCAGTGGCGCCTTGGTTGCGGACGCGGAGGTTGCGCTCACAAATGCTCTTACGGGGTATAAGCAAACTGTGAAATCCGGCGCGAATGGCGGCTTTCGCTTTGCCAATATTCCGCACAATCAATACACCCTGCAGGTAACACTAGCGGGATTCCAGACGTACACGCAGGATGTGGCGGTTCGCACTCAAGTGCCGATTCAACTCAAAGTCGGCCTCGCCTTGGCCGGTGCCACTGAAACGGTCAATGTTGAAGCAACGCCCGAGACAATCGAGAACGTCCCTACCGCCCACACCGACGTCACCCAGAACTTGATTGCGACACTGCCAATTGCGTCCACCGGGCAAGGTCTCAGCGACGCAATCACGCTGACCTCTGGAGGAGTGGTTGCTGACTCCAATGGATTCTTCCACCCCCAGGGCGATCATGCAGAGACCACATATGTGGTTGACGGCCAGCAGATCAGCGATCAACAGAACAAGACGTTCTCGACTCAATTGCCGCCCAATGCGTTTCAGTCGCTCGAACTCGTAACCAGCGCGGCTAGCGCCGAATACGGAGGGAAAACCGGGCTAATTGTCAATACCGTCACGCGTTCGGGCCTGGGACAAAAGCCGACTGCGAGCTTCGATGCGTACTACGGTTCATTCGGCACATTCGGCGAAGACGCTACCTTCGGAATCGGCGGATCGAAGTGGGGTAACTTTCTTGTCTTGAATTCGAGCAGGTCCGGACGTTTTCTGGATTCTCCCGAGTTTACGCCCTTCCACGACATAGGTAACACGGAAACGGTTTTTGACCGCGTCGATTATCAGCCCACTGGCGTGGATTCTTTTCACCTCGATCTGTTCGGAGCGCGGAACTGGTTCCAGATTCCGAACACGTACGACCAACTGCAACAAGACCAGCGCCAGCAGGCAAGGACATTGAGTTTCGCCCTCGGTTATCAGCACACGTTCGGTTCCACTACGCTGCTGACGGTAAGTCCTTGGATTCGGCAGGACAGGGTCAATTATTACCCGAGCGCTGATCCTTTCGATGACAGTCCCGCTACGATTAACCAGGACCGGCACCTGACGAATTGGGGGACCCGCGCCGATCTTTCTTATGCAAACGGTATTCACAATCTGAAGATAGGAACGGAGCTGATGCAGACCCCGCTCGTTGAAAATTTCGGATTGGGCATAACCGATCCCATCTTTAACCCCGTCTGTCTTACGCCCAGCGGAGATCCGGTTGCCGCGCCCGTTCCGACCAACCCGGATGGCTGCGGGAAGTATGGATTCATCCCAAATCCCGATGTCTCGACCGGCCTGATTCCTTACGATCTGACCCGCGGCGGCGCGCTCTTTCGGTTTCACGGTTCAGCCAATATCAACCAGCAGGCAGTTTACGTGCAGGATCAGATGACAGTGAAGAACCTGACGCTGAATCTGGGGCTTCGGTTCGACAACTACGACGGAATAACATCCGACAAGCTTCTCCAACCGCGTGTTGGAGTCTCATACTTGCTCAAGCCGTCCGGGACCGTGATTCGGGCCTCCTACACACGCAGCATGGAGACGCCATATAACGAAAACCTGGTGCTTTCCAGCACAACGGGTGCGGGGGGACTGGCTACAAATGTGCTTGGTGCCTTTGGCAGCCAGGCTCTCCGGCCCGGCCATCGAAATGAATACTCGACGGGCATCCAGCAGACGGTCAGGAGGTACGTTCAGATCGATGCAAGCTACTTCTGGAAATACACGAAGAACGCGTTCGACTTCGATACTCTGTTTAATACGCCCGTAGCCTTTCCAATTTCATGGCGTCAATCGAAGATCGATGGTGTCAGCGTTCGTATCTCCACGTCGAATCTTCACGGCTTCCAGGCCTATTCGACGTTAGGGCATACGCGTGCCCGGTTCTTCGGGCCCGAGACGGGCGGCCTGATCTTCAATTCGCCTTTGAATGTTGGCGTCTTCCGCATCGACCACGACCAGGCATTACAGCAGACCAGTTTCCTTCGGTATCAGCATGGGAAAGACGGAATTTGGGCGTCCTTCACGTGGCGCTACGATAGCGGCCAGGTGGCCGGCGCCGTGACCGACTTGGACGATGCGCTCGCGCTGACGGCTGATCAGCAGGCAACCATCGGATTTTTTTGTGGAAGCCAGATGGCAACTGTGTATCACCGGATTAGCTCATGTCCATCGGCGGATTTCGGCGCCAAACGGATCAACATTCCGGCGGCAGGCACGTTCGACCCGGACCACAACCCTCCTCGCATTACGGCGCGTAACCTGTTCGATGCTGGAATCGGGACTGATAATCTTTTCCACAGGGAGAAGATCAAGACTACTCTGAAATTCACCGTAGTGAACCTTACCAATGAAGCGGCCCTCTACAACTTTCTATCGACATTTAGCGGCACGCACTGGGTGCCACCCCGGACGTATGAGGTGACGCTCGGGTGGATTTTGTAAAACACATCGGCAATGCTGAATCGCCAAAGATGGCTCCGGCGTCATACCGAGTGCGTATAGAATGAGGCTTTCGAATGTCTTTCAATCGTGGGGAAAAGTACTAACTGGTAGAGTTCCCATGCTCTCCATCGAAGTGACACGGGAGTGTCCGCTTCGGTGCCCCGGTTGTTACGCTTACGGCGATTCACATCTGGGTGAGGGCGCCCCGAATCTCCGCAATCTGAGCGATTTTCGTGGCAATGAGTTGGTCCACCGGATCTTCCAACTCATCGACGAACACCGCCCGTTACAGGTCTCTCTTGTGGGTGGAGAGCCACTGATGCGCCATCGCGAATTGAGCCGTGTGATTCCGGAGCTGAGCCGCCGGGGCATTTACACCCTGGTCGTCACTAGTGGAGTAATTCCCATCCCGCAACAATGGCCCGCCTTGCCGCGTGTCACGATTGCTGTTTCCGTCGATGGCAATCCCGAGGACCACGACGTGCGCCGCAAACCGGCGACCTATGAACGTATCCTCCGAAACATCGAAGGGCGAACCGTGAATATTCACTGGACAGTCGTGCGCAATAACGTCGAGCAGTTCGGGTATATGGACCGCTACTTGAGTTTCTGGAATGCGCGGCCTGAAGTCAATCGTATTTGGGTGAGCATCTACACGCCGCAGGTGAACGAAGAATCACCGGAGCGTCTGACTCAGGAAAACCGGCTGCAACTTGCTCGCTTCTTCAACACGGTTGGCGAAAAGTATTCCAAATTGAGCATGCATCGCGGCCTGATGAATGCCTTTCTTGCTCCTCCGGATAGCCCTTCTTCCTGCCTGTTCTCCACGTTATCGGTGAACTACACGGCAGATCTTCGAACCCGGGTTGAGCCCTGTGTATTCGGAGGGACGCCGAACTGTGTAGAATGTGGATGTTCCATCAGCATGGGCTTGCACTGGCTTGGTGAAATCGCAGTAGCGCGGCCTCTGAGGGCGCGGCACCTGATCCGTGGCTCGCTCGCAATTGGCCGCACCGTAAACCGCGTGCGGCATCAAGGTCAGGGCCTTCGCTGGGACAACGACACCCGGGACGAAGAGAGCGGTGCGATCAATCCCGCGGACCTCGTTCAGATCGACCAGTAACGGCCTTCACCTTTCATGAGAGTCGGAATTCTCGGAACGGGCGCTATCGCTAATAAGCACGCCCAGGCTTACAAAAACATCGGATTTCAAGTTGTAGCTTGTTCGAATAGAACTGAGACGCGGGGTCGCGAATTCGCGGCCCGCTGGAACGCTATCTTCATTCCTTCTTTTGAAGAACTGTGCCGCCACCCCGGTCTCGATTTCATAGATGTTTGTACGTTTCCCGATTTTCACCTCGAACCAGTTCAAGTCTGCGCCGGGATTGGCCGAGCCGTCCAGGTCCAAAAGCCGATCGCCACAAACCTTGTTACAGCCCGTCAGATGATCGAGACCGCACGCGCTGCCGGTATTACGCTCGGTGTTGCCAGCCAGCATCGCTTTGACGACGCGACGATTTTTCTGAAGCGCGCCCTGGCGGCCAGACGGCTCGGACGTCTTTTGCAGGCCGATGCGTACGTGAAATGGTTTCGCAACGACGAGTATTACGCGAGGCCGATTAAGGGAAGCTGGCGCACGGAAGGGGGTGGCGCACTGATCAATCAGGCCATTCACCAAGTGGACCTTCTTCTGTATCTGGTTGGCTCTGTTGTGAGCGTTTCCGCCCTGTGGCAACTCGGCGCACGCCACAAAATCGAATCGGAAGACATCGTCAATGCCCTCCTTTCCTATGAATGCGGAGCAACTGGCGTGATTCAGGCCGCCACAGCCTTCTGGCCCGGCTACACTGAACGTGTCGAGATTCATGGCACGAAGGGAACAGCCATCATTTCGGGCGACCGGCTGACGGGCTGGAATGTGCTCGACGATGCGGACGCGAATCGGGCTGATCCGGCGCCGGTAGCGCACGATGTGGCGTCGGGCTCTTCAGACCCCATGGCGATTGGCGTTACATCTTTCGAGCGGCAGTTTCAGGATTTTGCCGATGCCGTCAGGCAACGTCGTGAGCCGGTCGTCAATGGCGAAGAGGGATACCGGGCGCTGCAGGTCGTGCTTGGCATCTATCAATCCTGCCGTGAGTCCTGCGCTGTCCCGCTCACCATGTAAGCGGTGGGCCGGCAATTTCGACTCATTTTTCGGTATTCCTTTCCTATCCCACGCGCGTCTCTACAGAGGATATAATCTAGCCGTCATCCAAGGTCGTCCCGTTTACGAGCTATGCTGCCACAAGTAGACGAATTGAGCCGTGCGGTGCCGAGCGCCTCTCCAGCATCGCCAGAATCAACTGATCCGCTTCAGCTCCAGGCATTCATCGATCATTCCAGCGATCCCCAGCGCGTCGCGCAATATGTAAACGATTTCAGGGCACATCATGGTCAAATTCTCGACGAGCTGGCAAAGGATTCAGAGCGTCTGCACTGGCTTACTTTGATCTTCAGCTCTAGCCGATTCCTTTCCGAAGAGCTTTCCCGCCATCCAGAGTGGATTCTGGGGATGGACGAACTGCACTCTACGCTGACGGCCGCCCAATATAAGTCTCGTCTCGATCAATTTCTGGCTGAACGCGGCGTCGTAGGCCAGCCGTCCGCTCTCGATCTGGCCTTGTTCCGTCGCAAAGAACTCTTGCGCGTTGTTCTTCGCGACCGCCTGGGCGCAGGGGATCTGGCGAGTATCACAAAGGAACTCTCGAACCTGGCCGATGCGATTCTCGACCGCGCCCTTACATCCGTCATGTTGCAACTCGGCGAAAAACACGGCGTACCTTTAGGCCCGGGCGCAAACCGGCAGGCCGCCACCGCATTTACGGTTCTCGCCCTGGGAAAGCTCGGCGGCCACGAGTTGAATTACAGCTCTGACATCGATCTGATGTTTCTCTACGGCGAGAACGGAGATACATCCGGGCCGCAGGTCATTACGAATCGCGAATTCTTTAAAAAAGTGGCGAATCAGCTCACGAGTCTGCTCTCCACCTACACGGGTGCCGGTGTCTGCTACCGGGTGGATTTGAGGCTGCGCCCCGAGGGTACTCTGGGCGAAGTTTGTATCTCCCTTGACGCCGCAAAAGATTATTACGCAGGCCGCGCCCGTGATTGGGAGTTACAGATGTTGATCAAGGCGCGCGTAGCCGCGGGTGACGAGGCGCTTGGTCAGGAACTGCTCGATTTCGTCGAACCCTCCATCTACTCTACGAGTCTCGACTTTTCCACCATTGAAACCATGTCGGAAACGCGCGAGCGAATCACGGAAAAGCTCGCTAGAAAGCGCTTGCGAAAGGACGACTTAGACGTCAAGCTCGCCAGGGGCGGTATTCGCGATATCGAGTTTCTGGTTCAATGCCTGCAACGTTTGCATGGGGCACGCGAGACCTGGGTGCGGCACGGCGGGACTCTGCTCGCGCTGTCCCGCCTGCATGACAGGGACCTGTTGTCTGTCACGGAACATTCGCGTTTGAGTGGCGCGTATCGTTTTCTTCGGCAGCTCGAGCATATCCTTCAGTTCGAAGACGACCGGCAGACGCATTCGCTGCCCTCTGACGCTACCGATCTTGAAAGGATTGCTCGCCGGATGTTACCTGCGCACAACAGCCAGGACCAAAATATCAGCGCCGGCGCGCAACTCTTAAAGGAATTGAACCGGCACCTGGAAAGTGTTCAGGCCATCTATGAGCGAATCGTGCATGCTCAACGCCCGTTGTACTACACCCCGGCGCAGGTTGCGTCTACCGTGAGCGAAGTCCCTCAAAAGGCAGTTCATGAAGACACGATGATCGGTCTTCTTACCGAGCTCCTGGAGCGTCTGGCTACCCCGGCTCCGCGCTTCACCGAAAGCGTGCGCAATCGCAGCGTGCGCCGCTCGAACGACAAGTTGGCGAGTTTCCTCGATTATCTGCTGAAGAGTCCCGCCGAACTGCATCTACTCGAAAGCCAGCCTGTACTGGCTGCCTGGACGTTGCAAATTTTTGAATTGAGCCCGTTTCTGGCAGAGGAACTCGCGAGCTGTCCGGAACTGCTGAGGGAGTTGCGCAGAGCAGTAGATCATCCAACCCGGCGGTGGGCTTTTGAGGGCCTCGCTGCCCCGCTGAACGACATCGGTGGTCTTCGCCGCTTCTTCCGGCGCGAGATGTTCCGCATACTGGCGGGCGGCGTCTGCCTTCCCGAGCCGGTGTTTCAAACCCTCGACAGCACGTCCGCTTTGGCCGAGTTTGTCATAGCCCGTGCCTATAGGATTGCGCTGGCCCGGGCTTTTGAACATGCTCATAGTCACGCAACGGCTGAGAAGCCATTCCACGATCCCCAAAGCGAGATGATGGTGGTCGCTCTCGGCCGGCTCGGCATGCGCGAGTTCGACCTCGGCTCCGATGCTGACCTGCTGTTCATCATTCCCGACGTCGAAGTGGAGCGGCAGCGCTTCTGGACGCGCGTGGCGGAGCACCTTATCGACATCCTCACTGCTTATACGGGGGATGGAACAATTCTTTCACTCGATACCCGACTGCGGCCGAACGGCAGGGAGGGAATGTTGGTACAAACCGAATCCACCTATGTCGAGTACTTTTCGAGCAAGGCGGAGGCCTGGGAGGGTATTGCCTATATGAAGGCGCGCGGAGTGGCCGGAGACACAGAGCGCGCGACACAGTTTCTGAATGAGCTTCAGCAGGTTGACTGGCGGCGCTATGGCCAGGGAGGAAGGTCAAAGCACGATTTGCGGCAAATGCGCATGCGGCTGCAACGCGAACAAGGCCAGATCACGCCGCTCAAGGCTGCCGAAGGCAGCTACTACGATGCCGACTTTATTCTGATGTACTTGCGCTTGAAAGGCGCCGGCATGTTTTTCAAAAGTCTGAATACACCCGAGCGTATCGATATCGTCGAAAAAATGGGGCACCTGGAACGGGGCGACGCCGAGTTTCTTCAGCAGGCAACGAAACACTTTCGCGCCCTGGACCATGCCGTGCGCGTCGTCAGGGGCCGCTCAGAAGAAAAGATTCCTGCCGCGCCGGATCAGCGCGAGATGATTGTCGAGCTGATGCACCGTTGGACCGGCGAGCGCTTGACCGATGCGAACCTCGATAGCCGGCTGCTCGAGCTGCAGCATAAGATGCGGCAGCTCTTCGATCGCGTTTTCGCCTGAAATTTGGACATTATCGGTTGGGGCAGGTTGTTAGGGGTGCGCTCTGGGCCCAGACTGATTGTCAATCGGCCCATCGCAGACGGCAAGACCGTCTGCGCCACTCCCGATCGCTACTCTTCCTCTTCCACCCGCATGTGGGCCTTCGCCGCTGAAATGATTTTCTCAGCCTGCGGGCCGGGGACATAGTCGTAATGATCGAACTCCATGTGAAAAGAAGCGCGGCCCTGCGTCTTTGAGATCAGGTCATTCTGATAGTTGAGCATCTCCGACATCGGCACCTGCGCGCGGATCGTCTGCATGTTGCCCTTGAGATCCATGCCCGATATCCGGCCGCGCCGGCCATTAAAATCGCTCATCAGGTCGCCCGCGAACTCGGTGGGAGTCTCCACGTCAACCTTCATGATGGGTTCAAGTAAAGCGGGCCTCGCCTCCTGCATTGCGGCCCGGAACGCCTTTCTGCCCGCGAGCTTGAACGCCATTTCGGACGAGTCGACATCGTGATACGAGCCGTCGTACAGCGTGACCTTGAAGTCGGTCACCGGATAACCCGCCACAAATCCCTGCTCGGCAGCTTCGAGGACACCCTTCTCTACGGCCGGAATATACTGCTTTGGAATCGCGCCGCCGAAGATATCATTCACGAACTGAAACTTGTCGCCTCTCGGCAGCGGCTCGACACGAATCCAGCAATCCCCAAACTGTCCATGACCGCCGGTCTGCTTCTTGTGACGGCCTTGCACACTGGCGCTGCCCCGCACCGTTTCGCGATAAGGAATCTTCGGCGCCTTCAACTCTACTTCCACGCCGTACCTGCGCTTCAGCCGGCTGACTACGATTTCCAGATGTTGCTGCCCGTTTCCGGCCAGTAAGAACTCCTTAGTCTGTGGATCGCGATAAAAGCGTAGTGAGCGGTCTTCTTCGAGAATCTTGGAAAGCGCCGTACTCAGGCGGTCCTCGTCATTGCGCGTTTTCGCGGAGATGGCGTAAGCGATCGACGGCTCCGGAATATCTACGCTCCGGAAGACGACGCAGTTGGCTTTCTCGCAAAGCGTATCGCCGGTCAGCGTTTCTTTCAGCTTGGCAACAACCCCGATATCGCCCGCCCGGAGCTCGGTTACGGACTGCATGGTTTTGCCGAAGGGCGTCGCAATATGAGCCAGGCGTTCGTTACTATTCGAGCGCATGTTTGTCAGGTGCGCGTCGTCCTTCAGCGCGCCTGACATCACCTTGAAGTAGCTTACCCGTCCAGCGAAGGGATCGGCTGCTGTCTTGAAAACAAATATCGAAGGAGCTTCCTTCGGCGTAATCACTCTCTTCATGTCAGTGCCATTTTGCGTGGCTTCCAGCTCGGGGCCTTGTAGCGGCGAGGGAAACACTTCCGCGATGAAGCTCATCAGCAAGTCCGCGCCGATGTTCTGCAAGGCTGATGCGCACAACACCGGGAAGATCCGCCGCTCACGCACGGCACTTTGCAGCCCGCTCACAATGTGCTCGACGGGCAGGGTGCTGGTAGCGAAGAACTCTTCCATGAGCTCGTCGTTCCCTTCTGCAATCATCTCTACGAGCACTTCGTGCGCCTTACTTGCAGACTCCTGCTCGGATGCTGGGATCTCACCTTCTGTGGCTTTGCCGTCCCCGCCCGGCCGGTACGAATAGCACCGCATCCGGATGAGATCGATGATGCCGCTAAAATTCTTCTCTGACCCGAACGGAAGATGCACGGGAACCGCTGTCCGGCCAAACACTTCGTGAATTTCTTCAAGCACCCGCTCGAACGAAGATCGCTCCCGGTCCAGCTTGTTGACCACGATTGCCGATGCCAGGCCGAACTCGGCGGCAAATGCCCAGACCTTCTCGGTCGATACCTCAATTCCGGCTACACCATCCAGCAGCACCAGGCTCGCGTCTGCCGCGATAAGAGTCGACCGTGCATCGTTCAGGAAGATGTTGTAACCGGGCGTGTCGATGACGTTAAGCTTCGTTTTCTGCCACTGGAAACCGGCCAGGGCGGAGGTGACCGTCAGTCTCCGGATCGCCTCCTCTTCATCAAAATCGGTTATTGTGTTGCCTTCGTCGACCTTCAGGTGCCGGTCGGTCGCGCCGGCGGTAAACAGCATCGCCGATGTGAGCGATGTCTTGCCGCAGTGACCATGCCCGATAAAAGCCACGTTCCGAATGTCGGAACTCTCGAAGACCCTCATAACGCATGAACCTCCACAGGAAAACGGGCGCTTAAGGTCGGACAAAAGCTGCCCGAAGCCGTGAGGATATCAAACGAACAATCTCAGCCTGTGAGGAGCACGGAACCGGGCGACGGCCGGTTCGGTCAGGCGGTCTGCTGCGAAGCGGCTACATCGCTGGCGACATCGATAGCCGGGTTGTAGGTAAGAATGCGTCCGCAGCTCTCGCAGAACATGATCCTATCCCCGCGCCGAAGGTCCTGAAAGAACTGCGGGCGGAGTGCAATCTGGCAAGCGGAACAACGACCCTCGGTTGCGTCCGCAATCGGTGTATTCCTGGTTTTCTTGCGAATGCGCTCATACTCCGCATAGAATCGCGGGTCCATCTGCTCGGCAATGTGTTTTCGCTCGCTTCGCTCTTGGACGAGTTCTTTCTGATCGATTGCCGTGCGCTCACGCGCGCGCTTCTTTTCAGCCTCGACATCCTGCTGCTCATTCTTGAGCTCGCTTTCCGCCAGCTTTACATTCGCGTCAAGCGGTTCGGATTTCTCCATGAGATCCAAAATCCTGTCTTCGGCTTTACGGATCTCTGCCTCGACGTAGGCGATCTCATGCTGAAATGCTTTATACTGCTCGTTGGTTTTGGCTCCAAGCATCTGGTCCTTGAGCTTTGAGACCTTTTGCTCGTGTACCTGTATGTCACCTTCCAGTTTCTTGCGGTCTCGGTGATTCGCTATTAGCGCCGCGCGATCGATTTCCAGCCGCCGGGTGTGCGACTCCAACCGCTTCTCGATCTCTGCTATGTGTTTGGGGAGCGTCGCGATCTCATTTTCGAGACTCACGATCTTGCGATCAAGCGCCTGAAGACGCAGCGCAAGAGCAAGGTCTTGCAACATTTTACTTAGGATTCTAGCATGGAGATTCCGAATGCCCGTGCCGGCGCGTGGAAGCCTTCTCCTCCGGCCCCTCTTCGAAATTAGGCGATGACGGCTTCGATCAGTTTGTCCGATTCCTCGTGCCTGCTTCCGGCAGGTGCTTTGAATTTCACGGAGACCAGTCTGGAGACGCCGGGCTCTTGCATTGTTACTCCATATAACGACTGAGCTGCTTCCATAGTGCGCTTGGCGTGCGTGATGACGATGAACTGAGTCTGTTCAGCCATTTCCTTCAATAGCCTTGTCAGGCGTTCAATATTGGGCTCATCGAGCGGAGCGTCTACTTCGTCCAGAATGCAAAATGGACTCGGCGTGTACTGGAAGATCGCCATCAATAGCGCCATGGCGGTCAGGCTCTTCTCGCCCCCTGAGAGCAGCAGTACGCTTTGCAGTTTTTTTCCAGGTGGAGAAGCGACGATATCGATTCCGGATTCAGCCAGATTTTCCTCGTCGGCAAGCCGCATCTCGCCGGTTCCGCCCCCGAAGAGCGTCTTGAACATCTCACGAAAGTTGGCGTTCACCGCGTGGAATGCCTCGCCGAAGCGCTTTCGCGATTCGCTGTCGATTTGCTGAATCGCGTTCTCGGTGTCTCGTATCGAGTCCAGCAGATCCTGCCGCTGCGCAGTCAGGAACTCCTGTCTCTGCTGCGCCTCTTCAAACTCCTCTAGCGCCTGCGGATTTACCGGTCCAAGACTCTCGATTTTTCGCAGCACCTCGGCGTACTTCGCTTCTGTATCCTGAAGGACCGGTTCGGCGGCATCCGCCTCGGCACCTTCAACGAGTTGTGCCAGGGTCGTCTCGAGCTCTTTCTGGCATGTTTCCTCCAGATGGTTCAGATCCGATTCCGCCCGGGCCAAAAGGACCTGCATCTCCGACCGCCGCCCCTGGATTATCTGAGCATCCCCGCGCAGGCTTTTCAATTCCTCTTCGGTTGCGCCGAGCTGGCCGCGCAGTGCCGCTTCTTCCCCAGCGAGCCGGTTCACGGTCTCTTCGGCCGCCGTGATTGAAAGCCTTATCTCCGCTGCTTTCGCCTCGAGCTGCCCGTTGCTTGCGAGCAACTGGGCTCGTTCCGCGGTCAGGGATTCGGTCTCCTGTTCCAGATGAGCCTGCCGGTTCGCGAAATCCCGCGCCTGTATCTCTAACCGCTCGCGGTTTGCCGCTAGCGAACGCCCCCGTTCTTCCAGGCTCGCTAGGTTTGCGCGTAACCCGGCGTGCTCGTCCGCCGTCCGGGCCACTTCGGCTTTCAATCCGGTGAGCGCCTCGCGAGCGCCTGCCAGGGCCGTTTCCTCTTGCAGCCTAGCCCGTTCCCGTTCGCTCAGTTCCGCGCGATCCAGCTCCAGATTTTCTTGCAGCTTCACGCATTCGCGCGCGATGCGATCCAACTCCAGGCGCGCATGCGAAAGCTTGGATTGTACTCGCTGGAGCTCTTCGGCCAGCTTCCTGCTCTCATGGTCTAGCGCAAGCACCTCTTTTTCCTGTATCTGTTGCCGCAGTCGCAAATCTTCCTGCCGCTCGCTGAGAGCCGTGATTTCCTGTTCGAGACTCGCTAAGCGGCTCTGTCCTTCCTCCAGCTCTTGCTCCTTCACAGCCTCTATTTGGAGGACTTCTCTCAGTTCGCGCTTGAGCGCCAGGGGACCGGCACCGCTTTTCTTCCCGCCGCTCACCGCATTGCCGTGGTAATTCACGCCCTCGCTCGTAAGAAACCAGCAATGAGGAAATTGCATGGCCAGATGACGCGCCAGCACACGGTCGGATGCCACATAGCAGTTCGCGATGCGCGGCAAGAGCTGTATTGAGACCTTCGACAGCCCGTTTGTCAACCTTAGCGCCTGTGCCAGCCTGCTGAGCGTCCCTCCCTCAGTTGCCGGTTGAGGCAGTTCCGCGGGATTTCCGGTCGTCGCGCCGCTTTCTTCAGCAAGGAACGTAGCCCGGCCGTTCAAGTCGCTGCGCATCAGGTCAATCCCGCACTCAGCGGCTGCCCAATCCCGCACTACTACGTACTCGAGTTCATCGTGCAGAAATTCCTCCGTGGCCTTCTCAAATTGCGGATCGACCTCCAGAAAATCCGCCAAGAGGCCGACCGGCTCGAACCCCTCCGCCTTTCCACGCTCCGCCGCAGTGAATAGCCGCTTAACAGTCTCGGTCGTGTAGCTGCGATGCTGAATTACATCCTCTAGGGAGTCCTTGCGTGCTTTAATGCGTGAGAACTCGCTCCGCAGTTGATCGACTGCATGGCGGATCTCGTTCCTTTCAGCGCGCTTCTGCTGAAGTTCCTGGTCTACTGCCGCCCGCTGGGCTGTCACGGAGATCAACTCCGTCTGTCTCGCAGCTAATCGCCCGGAGAGCTCTTGCCCTTGCTCTTCAAGACGCGCTTGATCGCGGGCAGACTGCTGCTCCTCCGTTTGCGCCCTCATCGTATCGCGCTCCGCTGAAGCCATCTGCGCCTCTATCTGCGTGATCCGGTTCCTGAGCGTTGCCGATTCGTCGAGCAGACGCAGCACTATTTTTTGAGATGCCTCGAGTCCCCGCTCTTGTTCGGCCAGTCCTTCTTGTGCCTGCTGCCGCTCTTCCGATTTCGCTTCGAGCTGCTGTCGCGCCCGCGCGCATTCACTTTCCACAGCATCGAGTTCTGTGGCCTGATGCTGCAGTTCAGCCGCTCGCTGCCGGCGCTCGCGCTCGAGCGACTGCGATTCGTGCTGCCCGGCTGTCAGGCGTTGATCGATCTGCTGAATCTGCGTTTGCTGGTACTCGAGCCTGCCGCGTGCGCGTTCGGCCTCCAGGCTTAAGTCTGCTATCAGCTTGCGAGTGGCCGTCAGATCCTGCTCGGTCGCGTAAGATCTCTCGAATATTTGTGTCTGCTCGACTTCCCTCTTGCCGATCGCCGCCTGCGCATCCTGCAGTTCCGCCGAGGCCAGATTCAGCTCGATGGCTACCTTGGTCATCTCCCGCTGCAGCATCCGGAATTTCGCCGCGAGAATTCGACGCAGATGGCCAGTCGCTTCCGCCTTCAACTCCGTATAACGTCTTGTCTTTGCGGCTTGCCGCTTCAGGGAGTTCGCCTGCCGCGTCACTTCTTCCAGGATGTCGAAAACGCGCGACAGGTTCTGTTTCGCGCTCTCCAGCTTGGCCTCCGCCAACCGTTTTCGCGATTTGAACTTCGTGATGCCGGCCGCCTCTTCGATCACCGCCCGGCGATCCTGCGGCTTATTGCTGAGAATCTGGCCGATACGCCCTTGCTCGATGATCGCGTAGCTCTCGGGCCCGAGACCTGTCCCGAGAAACAGGTCCTGAATGTCCCGCAACCGAGCCGGCCGGTTGTTGATCAGGTATTCGCTGTCCCCGGAACGGTAGAGCCGCCTCGTTATCGTAATTTCGCCGGTACCTCCGGCGCCGGGAGCGTGATCAACTCTGATTGCGCTGTGCGAATTCGTGTGGGTGCTTTCTATGTCAGGCTGATAGCCGGAAAATGGAAGAGTTTCTGAGTGCGTCCCGTTCAGTCCCGGCGTCTCATCTATTTGAGGATCTCTATGCCGCAGCTCCCTCCGATGGCTACCGCCTGCTTCTCCGGGGTGAGCGCCCGCGGGCCATTCGTCGGGAACCAGTGTCATCGTCACGGATGCCATCCCCAACGGCTTTTTCGCGCCGGTTCCAGCGAAGATTACGTCCTCCATCCGCGCACCGCGCAGACTCTTAGCCGACTGCTCCCCCAACACCCAGCTCATCGCATCGCTGAGGTTGGATTTGCCGCATCCGTTCGGACCAACAACAGCAGCGATCCCGCTGCCGTTAAATTTCATTTCCGTTCGGTCGTAAAAAGACTTGAACCCATGAATCTCGACACGCTTGAGTTTCAGCAACCGGGAAATGCCCTTCCTAAGTTATATTCTCGGGGGTGTTTCTATAGTACCTGGGTTGGGGGCCCCTGTAAAGCGCCTACACTACGCTATGTAGTGCCCGATTCGAGTAACGTATCCATGTATTGGGGCCTATACCCGTGCCTTACGCCATAAATCACGGAGTAAGAATTTTCTGGGAAGAACATGGCGCCGGGACGCCTGTTCTGCTCATCATGGGCCTGAGCTTTACCCATGAGATGTGGTTCCGTGCGCTCCCCACTCTGACACGAAACTATCGCGTCATCGTGTTTGATAATCGCGGCGTCGGGCGCAGCGATGTTCCCTCTGGTCCTTACCTGATCCGTCAGATGGCTCAGGATGCTGTGGCGGTGATGAATGCAGCCGGCATCTCGTCCGCGCAAGTTGTCGGCGCCTCGATGGGCGGCATGATCGCTCAGGAACTCGCGTTACGTTTTCCCGAACGCGTCGAGAGCCTGTTGCTCGGCTGCACCAGTCATGGCGGGCTATTGGCGCGTTGGCCTCGCTTGACGTATCTCGGTCGCGCCGATTGCGCACGGACTGACGCAGCTATTCGCTGGTCCCTCGCTCCGTTGCTTTATTCAGCTTCGACGCCGCGCCAGCGTATTTTGGAAGATGTCGACATTCAGTGCCGGTGCAATTGCACGCGCAGAGGTTGCGCATATCAGTTCGCCGGCATTCTGTTGTGGAGTTCGTTTCGCCGCCTGCCGCGTATTTCTGTTCCCACGCTCGTCACTCACGGCGCTGAGGACCGCCTGGTCCCTCCCCAAAACGGACGAGTCGTAGCGGGCCGTATTCCTGGCGCGAAATTCCATCTCATTCCGGGGGCAGGGCACATTCTTATGACTGATCAACCGGAGATCTGCTTGGAACTCATGCTGGATTTCCTTGGGCAGCATACCTTGCGACTTTCCTCAAAAGTTTCTTAGTTTTTTTAATATTTACCACTTTTTAGATAGATTTGCATTGTTTTGTATCTATTAACAAATGTCTGATGCCGATATCTATCTTTATCTTGCAATTCGCGATTTGATATGCAATTTTTATCTCTTCTTGAGCGATTTACCTTTTTAGGGCTCCGCAATACGGGCTGCCTTGTCGGTGAGTGCGGCTACCCCAGGCAGCTCGATTCCTGCGAGAAACTCCAGGGAAGCGCCGCCGCCGGTCGAAATGTGAGTGATTTTGTCGCTTACTCCCGCGCTCTTGATCGCCTTCTCGGAATCTCCTCCGCCCACCACGGATATCGCCCCGGATTGGGCCACGGCCTTGGCCAGCGCTACGGTGCCTGCGTCAAATGGCGGCATTTCGAATATCCCCATAGGCCCGTTCCAGATCACCGTTCTTGCGGTCGAAACGATCTGGGCGTACTCTTCAATCGTTTTGGGACCGATGTCTACTCCGATCTGATCGGGCCCAATCGTCTCTACAACTTCATGCGCCGCGCCAGTCCTGATTTCGTGCACCACCACATGATCTACGGGCAGTTTCAATTTCTCTCCGGCCTTACTAAGAAGTTCGCGGGCCAGCTCGACTTTGTCAGCTTCCACGAGGGAACGTCCCGTTGGCTTGTTTTGGGCCCGTAAGAAGGTGTAGGCCATCGCGCCACCGATGAGCAGCTTATCGACCACCTTGATGAGGTTCTCGATCACTTCAATTTTGTCTGAGACCTTGGCCCCGCCGAGGAGGGCGACACAAGGTCGCTCGGGATTTCTTATCGCGCGGCCCAGCCACTCCAGTTCCTTATCCATCAGCAGTCCCGCCGCTGAAATAGGAAGCTGTGAGACCATTCCCACCGTCGAAGCGTGCGCCCGGTGAGCGGACCCGAATGCGTCGTTCACGTAAATATCCGCAAGCGAGGCGAGTTGCTTGGAAAAGTCCGCGTCGTTTGCTTCTTCCTCCGCATGAAAGCGTAGGTTTTCGAGCAGGAGCACCTCTCCTGGCCTCGGCCGCATCGCCGCGACTTCCGGCCCTATTGAATCCGGGGCCATCTTTACCGGCCGCCCCAATAACTCGCTCAACCGGAGGGCTAGCGGCGCGAGACTCATCTCCCGCCGCCGTTTCCCTTTCGGTCTCCCCAAATGGCTTGCTAAAATAACCGCCGCGGAGTGCTCTAATGCATATTGAATGGTTGGCAGTGATGCCCGAATCCGCTTATCGCTCGTGATCTCTTTCCCATCCGTGCTCAGTGGGACATTGAAGTCCACCCGGATGAACACCGTCTTGTCCTTTAAATCGAGATCCTTGATCGACAATTTCGCCATGAGGTCATTCTAGATTAAGAACTTGTTAATACGGCTTCCCGCCGGGACGGCCTTTCCGGATCGGCGTCCCCGTACCGGATTGCCGGGAAGAGCAGCGTCATAGATAAGCTAGTACCATTGGAAATACTGTAGAAACGCGAAGTACCAGCCGAATAGTACTGTAGGAGGGTGATCACAGGCCATAAAAAAGGCCTTTCTGTTGCTTAGAGAAATGTCGAGTTTTCGCACTATAATCCGTAAGCAATACGGTTGGAGTTCTGGGTCTTCGGGTACTAGCGTTCCGAGCGAGCGAAAGCTCGGGGAAAAGTACGGATGTCAACTGCACCAATTCGCGTCTTGATCGCCGACGGACAGCCAATTGTCCTGGAAGGACTGCGAAGTGTTCTCCGGCAACATCAAGTCATCCAGGTCGTGGGCGAGGCGATAGACGGTATCGATGCCATCGACAAGACCGTCTTTCTCGAGCCCGACGTCGTGCTGATGGACCTCAAACTTCCCCGCGTCGATGGTCTTACAGTGCTTCGAAGTATCCAGACGCGAGCACCCAATACGAAAGTGATCCTCTTTTCGTCTTCGGAGAACAAAGAGGAGTTCGTGGAAGCCATGAAGCTTGGGTGTTCCGGTATTCTTCTCAAGGATGCCGCTACCGCCCTGATTGAAAAGAGCATCCAAAAGGTTTATGCGGGCGAAATCTGGCTTGATTCGAACACCACGGCAGCCGTGATTCGCCAGTTCGCAGCACCGGGCGACATCCAATCAGGCCACATGAACGGAAAGCCGGGCCGGGAACGCGCGCAGCTCAGCCAGCGCGAGCGCGAAATTATTGTCCTTATCGCCCAAGGGTACAAGAATAAGGAAATTGCGGAGAAGATGTTTATAACAGAGCAGACGGTGAAGAATCACCTTCATAACGTCTTTGATAAGCTCGGCGTCTCAGACCGGCTGGAACTTGCCCTTTACGCCATCCACAACAGCCTCCATCTGAAATCTTCCTGATCGCTCTCTTCAGTTCCTTGAACGCGCGATCGTTGCCAAGTTCTCCAAAACAAGCAGCGAGCCCGTCCAGAAGGGATCCTCAATCTCAAGTGGCGTGTCGCAGGGAGTTCCATTACCACGCTTGTGGAGCGGAGTTGGCCGGAGGCAGGGGTCCGCTGGGCCCGGCCGATTTGCCAAATCGGCCTATCTTTGGATCGCACTCTCGGTTTCGATACTAAAGAATTCAATGCGGCACGCCCACATTTGTTGAGCGGCGACGACCTTTGTCGCGCACCGTCATCCGGCAGCCGCTGCATCCCAGCAAGAAGAACTGCTACGATACGGAAATCGCGGGACACAGGCGGCGGACTCAGTTGTAGTCCTCCGTGGGAGGTATTGATGTCGGCTTCCGCCAACCCGCTATTCCGCTACGTGGCCGTCCGGCCCGTCCAAACCCAGGATCATCGACGCGAGCGATTTCGCTTCCTGCGCCCTCCCGATTCGCTGACGCCGTTTCGGGAAGATCTAAAGAGTGCGGCAGGCTGGGCCGGAGCGCGAAGCGTTGCGATCGCCTATATCGGGTCTGCTCAATGGCTGGGCAACCGGCTGGAGACGGACGGCAGGCTGCTGATCTTGCGGCGCGTGTATAACGCGATGAAGGAATCGTCAGCCGCTCGCGACGCGAGCGGCACCCGGGAGCGCGTGCGTCGGATGATCGAGGATTCCCTCAACCTCGAGTTGCTTCCAGCGTTGAGCGATGACTTGTGGGATGGGCTGATCGCTTGTTATGTCGCTCCACGGGAAAGCGCTCGCGATCGCGCGGCATTTGTCGACTGCTTGCGCGCCCTGCACTACATCCTGCAACACGATAGCGTTGAGTCGATTTCTGACTTGACGGATTTGGTGCGGGCTACGGCCGTCATTCCCGAGTGGGTAGGGCAGGGGACTGGCGCACCTGCTGACGAAACGACGCCGGGACACACGACGCCGGGACACACCCTGCCTGGGCACCTGCAGATCGAAACGATTCGGACGATTCGCGCGCAGGTGCTGAAGATCGATGGGGCGCTGGACGATCTCGACCTTGCCTACGCCGAAGCGCGCCGTGAGGCGCGTACACCGAAGCCGTCTTCCGGCAAGCCGCGCAAGCCCGGCGAGCTCGCGAAGAATGACAGTGGGGCATCGCCTCCATCGCGCATCCTTCATCCGTCCGCGCCTCCATCCCGGCCTCCATGGACAAACTCGGTGGTTCTGCGCGAGAAGCTGAAAGACGATACGGTCTCCATCTTGGACGGCCTCGATCCGGTGTGGGCGTATCGAAGCCAGGACGACGCCATCGTGCAACTCGAATTGCGGCGATCGTCTTTAACATCGGATCTGCGGCGCCTTGGCGGAGCGGCTGCTGTGAGCGGCCTGGAGTCGCGGACGGTGCCAGTGGACCGAACGGACATACGCATCAACGATTTTGAAATGCCGGCCGGTGTGATCTTTCCCGATGTGTTCACAGGATCGATTGAGGGCTCGGTGGGAGAGGTGCGGCTCGTCGGTGTCGGGGACTTGCTGATTGTCAACGAATATCTGCTCGGATACACGGAGGGAGAGATCGCCACGGTCGAAAACGTGATGAGCACAGAGACGAAGGAGCGGGCCTTCCGAAAGCTCGACCGCACTACGACCACGACCTTCACGTCCACCGAGACTACTGAGACGACGGAGCGCGATCTGCAGTCTACGCAGCGCTACGAGATGCAGACCGGGACCGCCGAGACGATCAGCAACGAAGTCGCCATTGATACGGGCGTGAATGTTTCAGCCTCTTACGGACCCTTCGTCCAAGTGGATGCCAGCGCCGATTTTTCAGTAGACAATGCGACCGAGACCTCCACGACGTCGGCGAGTAATTTCGCTCAGGACATCGTGGAAAAGAGCGCGTCGAGACTGACGCAGAGCCTGAAGGAAGAGATCACCGTTAAGGTATTGAGCGAGACCGAGGAAACCTCCACACACGGGTTCAAGAACGATACCGGCGCCCACGTCGTCGGGATTTACCGCTGGCTGAACAAGCTGTATCAAGCGCAGGTCTTCAACTATGGCAAGCGGCTGCTGGTCGAGTGCATCGTGCCCGAGCCGGCCGCCTTCTACAAGCACTCCCAGCTATTCAGCTCGGATCCGAACCTGCAGCCTCCCGAACCGCTGGAGGAAGACTTCCAGTTCACCGATATCGAACCGACCAACTATCAGGACTGGGTGGGCCGCTATCACGTAGAAGGGGTGAATCCCGCGCCGATCAAATCCAAAGTTGTGTCTAAATTGATCGAGATACCCCATGTCCCCGGGTCGCAGGAACAGCTTCTAATCAGTACCCGAAACGAGTCGCTGGCTATCCCGGCAGGCTACGTCGCGAAAGAGGCCTGGGTATATGGCATGGGTATCGCGGTACAGGCCGCAACGCTGCAAGCCGTCGTCGGGCAACATTGGCTTTGGCTTTCCTCGAACGATGACTACGCCGAGCTCGATGACGAAACGGACACTGTTCCCCTTGGCGTGCTTGCTTTTGGTTATGACACGGCCGTTGTCACTTTCGAAGTACGATGCGAAAGGTCGATAGAGACTTTGAAGGCGTGGCAACTTGAAACGTTTGACAAGATCGTGAACGCATACGACACGCTGCAGGCGGAATACGAGGCGGCGGTGAAGGCTAAAGAAACAGGCCAGCTATCCACGCTGACCGGCATCCCTCCGGAAGCGAAGCGAACCATCGAGCTGACCGAACTCAAAAAGGGTTGCATCGAGCTGTTCACAGATCAATACTTCTACGATTTCGATGCAACCGTTGACAGCGCCGAACCGTTCGGCTATCCCGAGTTCGAAGTCAAAGAGGCTCTGGAGGAAGGCCCCTACGTGCAATTCTTTGAGCAGTGTTTCGAGTGGGAAAACACCACGTGGGTGTACTACCCGTATTTCTGGGGCCGCAAGGATCAGTGGGTGCAGAACAGCATCGCGGCCGACAGCGACGCCGTATTCGAGTCGTTCCTGCGGGCGGGGGCGGCGCGGGTGCAGGTGCCGGTGCGTCCCGGCTACGGTAAGGTGCTGCTGTACTTTCTGCACACCGGCGAGATCTGGAACGGCGGTGAAGTGCCAGTGCTGGACAACCCGCTATACGTGTCGCTGGTGGAAGAGATCGCCGAGTCCCAGGACGTTGCGCTCGACCACGCGGAGCCGTATGGTGATCCCTGGACGTATGCGCTTCCCACGACGCTCGTAAAACTCCAAGCCGACGCTACGCTGCCAACCTGGCCTGCCGAATAGGCTATGGCCGAGCAGGCGTGGCAGATCGCGCACCGTGAGGCATTTCTTGCTACCTATCGCAAGGGCGACGAGATCCTTCCCGTCGAGCCCGGCGATCCTCCGCTATTTACCGATCCGTTGCCGCAACTAATGCCGATCTTTTCCGCCGTTGCCGGAGCGGGTGTCATCTACGCCAGAGTTCCCGACTTTCGCACGGGCGTGCCGCAATGGAAGAAGCAGATCTGGTTTGCGGGCGAGCCGTGGTACGCGAGTGGTCGGAACCGGGTGTACTGGTGGCTGAGCTTCAATGAATTCCGCCGCCGGGCGTTGCTGGTACTGATTGTGGCTCCCGAGGTCGAGGTCTGGAAGACCGTGATCAATGACTTTTCATGGGTGCCCCCGCAGCATCCATGGATCGACATCTTTCGCGTCTCTTCCAGCGACCTCGTGCCCGCACTAGGGGCCTCGCTCAATATTCATGAGGTGCTGGGAGAAGACACGCACCTGGTCAACGGCGTTGACATTACATATCCACAGCTCACGCCGGATGAGGCGAATATCGCTGCCTCGTATCCGGCGCTTGACGTCCCCGTCACCATCAAACCGCGGCAGAACCAGTTGCTGATCGAACAGGACTACGGCCACTGGAGCGTCAACATAAGGCTGAATACTCGCGGATGGGCGCCGGAGGGGTTTGTCCACCAGGTGTTGCCGGCCGCCTATGACAAGGATCGGCTGCCATACATCACTGTACGCGTCCACCATACCGACGGGGTCGCGATCGATGTGATGCGAGCAGACGCGCTGCTGCAGGGTGTGCTGGCGCGCAACGAGGTCATAACGAAGCTGCGAGTAGAGACGGTAAGATATCAGGCCGCCGCATCCCTCCCGCCGCAGGGAACGGAGCTTTCGGCGGGCAACGAGTACACTGCCTACTCCTCCGGCTACTCCAACAACGCACGCTGGTGGGGACAGACGATTGAGGCCGTCCTCGGCTTCGTGCCGGTTCTCGGTGTCGCGCTCGACCTCGGCCATCTGGCCTACATGGCCTCTAGCGGAAAAACCTTCTGGGGCGACGAGGTAACCGCTGCGGACATGTTCGTCCAGGGGGTGTTCGCGATGGTGGGGCTGGTTTGTGATGCAGAGGACGCAGCGAAGCTCGTGAAGATTTCGGGCACGCTGATGCCGGGCGCGACGATTATTTCGATCAATCCCGGAATCGTTCCTTCGCTCCGCGCGGCCGCAGTAGCCTCCTGCGATCCCTATGTGCTCCACGTGATCGAGACGCTTACCGCAGTAGAGCGGCGGGAACTCGTGGACGCGCTGGTGAAATATGCCGGCGACGGTGACCTCACAAATTTACTGGCATTATTTAACAAGCACGTCGGCGACGCCTTTGCGCGAGCGGTGATCGGCGGAGCGCTGCCGGAAGGGCTGGTGAGGAACGCGCTGGCGCAGATTCATCCGGCGGATCTGCCGGGATTTCTACTGCTGGATGCGGCCGCGCAGCAGCGCATCCTGCAACTGATGAGTTCGGCTCCGGGCCGCGCGGTGTTGGACGCGCTGACGCAGAGCCTGTCGGAAGAGTTCAATCTCGCCTTCGATGCGTGGCGCATGTCGAGGGCCTTTAATCCTTCGTGGACGGGGTTCAGCGTCCAGTTGCTGGCTTCCGGGTTCGCCAAATACGGAAGACGCCTGGGACTTCGTAACGCGGTGCAATGGGCGGTGAGACAAGGATCGAACAGCCGCTATTACCAGGAACTCGTCCGGCTGATGGGCCCCGACTACGCGGACTTGCTCCGCCGTACGGTTGCCTACTGGGATATGCCTGCCTCCGCCATCCGGCAGGTCGCCGCGATTCCTCAGGTGCCTGAGGCTTATTGGAGGTTGTCGGACTTGGCGAGCGGCGTTGGGCACTGGATGCAGATCGACCACGTAATCGAGCAGCGATTCATCCTGAATCATCCCGATCTGACTGGTTATCCCATGGATCGCGACAGCTTCCAGTGCCTGCTGGTGCCGGCGAATGAGGTGGTGGCCCAGATACTGAAGAACAACGGGATCCCCTACTTCTATGTCCATCAAATGAAGACGGATCTGCTGCGCCAGTTGATTCCCCATGGCTTTGAGGCATCGTACACGCTGAGGCAGATCTTCGATGCTCATCTGCTCGTGATGAAGCACCAGTTGGGCCTGCCCGACTTTGTGGTGGAGACTATCCTGCTGGATGAGTTTCTCGAACTTGCCAGATACACCAAACAGTACGATCTGGTGGCTCTGTTCCGGCTCCGCCTGGGCGACACGGCGGCTCAGATTCGGAGGCGCCTCCCATGATCACACTCGCCGTGATCACACTTGACGCAAGAGATTCTTTTCGCTCCTTTTCAAGATCTTAGCTATCAAAACTCCACCGAACGCGATCTTCGGTCTGTATTCGTTGGGTAGAAGATTATGTCTACTGAAGCCCAAGTGGCTGCCAATCGCGCCAACGCGCAGCTCTCTACCGGCCCGAAAACGGAAGAAGGCCGAGCTGCTTCTTCGAAAAACAACCTGCGCCACGGTTTTACCGGCGCTTTCATGATTATGCCCTGGGAGAAACAGGAAGAATTTGACGCTCTGCTCGCCGAGCTCCGCGCCGAGCACCAGCCTGCCACCATTACGGAAACCCTGCTGGTCGAAAAGATGGCGCAGTCCTATTGGCTGAGCCAGCGCGCAGTTAAATTGCAGCAGATCCGCTGCTTCCACGACGAAACTAATTCGCACGAGCGGGACAAGCAGCTTGCCCTTTACCTGCGCTACCAGACCACTCATGATCGGACCTTTCACAAATCGCTAAGCGATCTGCTAAAGCTCAAAGCCGAAAAGAGAAAGGCTGAAATTGGCTTCGAATCGCAGCAGCGCCAACAGGCTGAGGAAGCGCGCAAGCAGGCGGTCGAAAAACGCCGGCAGGAGCTGCACAAATGGAAGGTTTTGTATGCGGAAGCCGAAGTCGACCACCAGGTTATGTTGAACCTGAACCTGCAAACCCCCCAACATCGCATCACCGTCGGCCCGGAGCGCATCATAGCCACCCAAAACGCCTCCTGACTCGTTAGTCAGGACACCGCGGTTGCTGCGCCGAAACTCATCCAGGCGCTCGGCTTTTGGGCAATACGGCTCAAAGCAGGGGTGGATCGTCAGATCTGCGCCGGACCACGTACCGCTACGTCCATGTGGCTTGAACCGGGTTCTCGCCGCAGCGCAGGCGATAACCTAATTGTTTGGTCTCCAGCGGCTGCTGCGGCGCCGGAACCATACTTTTCGGCCATGAAGATATCTATCGGGGCAGATCATGCGGGCTACGAGATGAAGCAACAGTTGATCGGGTTCATCGAGAGCCTCGGCCACACGGTTCATGACGTCGGGACGTTCGAACCGGGCAAGCCGGACGACTACCCCGACTATGCGATTCTCGTGGCCGAGGATATTCGAGCCGGCAAAGCAGACCGCGGACTTCTCGTTTGCGGCAGCGGCGTCGGGGTCTCGGTGGCAGCCAACAAGTTCAAAGGCATACGCGCGGGATTGTGTCACGACCACTACTCCGCGCATCAGGGCGTGGAGCACGATAACATGAACGTCCTGGTATTGGGCTCCCGCATCATTGGGCCGATGATGGCGCAGGATGTCACCGAGGCTTTCCTGAAAGCGAACTTCAGCGGCGAAGAACGTCATGTCCGCCGGCTGAAGAAGGTGAAAGGAATCGAGGAACATGAGCTTTGCTAAGCCGCAAAGCGACGTAGCTCTTGAACGCTTTTCGTATTCACTTCCAAACGATCTGCGGAAGTCTGTGGAGGCCGCCCAGAAGAAATGGGACCAGTCCGGGGATACGGAGCGGCTGTGGAGAAAAGACGCCTCGCTGTGGACGGGAGACGGCGAAGGCCTCTGGCTCGGCTGGCTGGACATTGTGGATCAGGAACTGGGAAGCGTTTCCCGCTTCAAAGCGTTACAGGCGGAGATTCGCGAGGATGGCTTTACGCACGTGTTGCTGCTGGGCATGGGCGGTTCGAGCCTCTGTCCCGAAGTATTCAGCAAGACCTTTGGTAAGCAGCGGGATTCGCCCGAGCTTCTGGTGCTCGACTCCACAGATCCCGTCCAGATCCGGGCCTTGCGCAATCGCATCGATCCCGCTCGAACACTTTTCTGCGTATCGAGCAAATCCGGGACGACGCTCGAGCCGAACATCTATATGCAATACTTCTACGACGAAACCAGGAAAATCGTAGGCGATCGTGTAGGCGATCATTTTATTGCGGTTACAGATCCCGGCTCAAAGTTGGAGATCGTTTCTCGGGAGCTGCGATTTCGCCGCCTGTATCACGGCGTGCCAAGTATCGGAGGGCGTTACTCTGCACTATCCGACTTTGGGCTGATTCCTCATGCCGCGATGGGCCTCGATACGGAGAGGCTGCTCAAATCCACTGCCACGATGGTCGATGCCTGCAAAACTCGGAGCGCATCTCGCAATCCGGGGGTCACCCTCGGAATCGTTCTGGGTGTTGCGGCAGCAAAGTTCGGGCGCGACAAGATTACTCTGATCTGTTCCCGGTCTGTCCACGATCTGGGTGCATGGCTCGAACAGCTGCTGGCCGAATCGACCGGCAAGCAGGGTAAAGGCCTGATCCCAGTCGATCGGGAGCCTCTGTTTGGCCCCGACCAGTACGGCATGGATCGTGTCTTTGTGTACATCCGGTATGCAGACGATCCGGATGTTGCGAAGGAATCGGCAGTCTGCCAGCTAGAGACCGCTGGCGCGCCTGTCATCCGGATTGTCTTGGCCGACCTGTACGAGATTGGGCAGACGTTCTTTCAATGGGAGATCGCCACGGCGGTTGCGGGCTCGGTCATCGGCATTGACGCTTTCAATCAACCCGATGTAGAGGCGAGCAAGATTGTCACGCGCCAGCTTACCGCGGAATTCGAAAAGGCCGGCTCTCTGCCGAGGGAGGATCCGATTCTCGAGCAGGATCGAATCAAACTCTTTACCGATAGGGCAAATGCGGAAGCCCTGCTTAACGGTGGTAGCACGCTCGGCGCGGTGATTCGGTGTCACTTGGACCGGATCAAATCCGGAGATTACTTCGGATTGCTGGCGTATATTCCGATGTTTCCGGAGTACGAGGCCAAGCTCGAAGACATGCGCGGAGAGATCGTGGAATCGAAGCAAGTGGCGACCGTTCTTGGCTTTGGCCCGAGGTTCTTGCACAGCACCGGCCAAGCTTACAAGGGCGGCCCAAACTCGGGCGTATTCCTGCAAATCACGTACGAGGAATCCGAAGATCTGCAGGTTCCCGGCCAGAGATACACATTCGGAACCGTCAAAGCGGCACAGGCGCGCGGTGATTTTCAGGTGCTGGCGGAGCGGCACAGAAGGGCGCTGCGGGTTCACCTGGGCAGAGACTTGGCCCAGGGTTTGGACCACCTGCGTGACCTGGTGTGCGCCGCAGTGGCGCACTGAAGTTGCGCGTTAAAAAAGGTTAATTAGTTATCAACGAAAGCGTTTACCTGGTAGCGCTTACATGTTTTTCAGCGGCTGGGCTCTTTCCGCTTCCATATGAAAAATGGAAGGGTGAAAGGCGCTTATCTCTTCTGTAAGAATAACTTATAGGAGTATTCTTACGACGGATGTCTATGTACTGGTTACTTTTCGCAGCAAAGGTCCAGACGAATCCGGACCCTTGCTGTGTCGGAGGAGGGCGATGCCCTTGTGGCGCACCGCCCGGTTGCTCTCCAGTTTACTCCGTTGAGTTTATGAATACAAGAAACTGTATAAAAATTTTGCATAGTCACAGGGTTCGGTACGAGACACAAGATGTCCTCCTCCATGAATGCGCTTTACCTCCGAGCACCCCGGCAACGAATTCGAAGGGGTTAACGTTTGCCGGATGTGTGGGAGCATCGGAGGATGGCGCCGCACACGAAGCCTCCGCCCGCGGCAGTCGATGAGCACACAAGCGCGGCGGCTCTGCGCACCATTGCGACACTCGAGGCTCTTAAGGGGATCATTGTCCTCCTCCTGGGGTTGGCATTAATCTTTGTCCACCGGCACGTCGAGGATTTCACCGAGACCCTGCTGTTTCACCTGCACATTGACACAGATCACCGGATCGGGCACGCGCTTATGAGTGCCGCATCCAAGGTTAGCGATTCCCACTTGGTAACAATCCTGGCCGCGGCAACGAGCTACACGCTCGTGCGCTTTATCGAAGCCTGGGGGCTTTGGCACCGGCGCGTCTGGGCAGAATGGTTTGCACTGCTGTCCGGAGCTTTGTACCTTCCCTGGGAGATCATCAGAATCGTAGAGCGTCCGGACTGGGAGCGGATTGCCGTGCTTGCCGTGAACATTGGGATCGTTCTTTATATGCTGGCTATCCGCCTCCGGGAATCCGGTGCTTTTCGCCCGTGCTCAAGAATTACAGCAGGCTCATGCGTCCGTCCGGGAGGACGTTGAGTAAATGCCTCGCAAACCGCCAAAATCGCTTGATCTGCTAAAGCCGTACCGGGTACAACGTGGCAAGGGTTTCAGACTGCGGGATTTCGACCCGGCCGATACGCACGGGCTGAACCTGGAGGCGGAAGCGGATGATCTCCTCGCCGAAAGCGTCGCGCGCCTGTCCGATATGCAGGACAAACTCTATGCCCAGGATCGCTGGGCGCTCCTTCTGATCTTTCAGGCGATGGACGCGGCTGGAAAGGATAGCATCATTGGTCACGTGATGTCGGGCGTGAATCCGCAGGGGTGCGAGGTGTACTCCTTCAAGCAGCCTTCCGCTGAGGAGCTCAGCCATGATTTTCTATGGCGAGCGAGCAAAGTTCTTCCGCAGCGCGGCCATATCGGCATCTTTAACCGCTCGTACTACGAAGACGTGCTGGTTGTGCGCGTGCATGCGCAGTTGCTAAGTAATGAGCGCGTGCCTCCCATCCTGGTCACGAAACGGATCTGGCGTGAACGGTTCAAGGATATTGTCGCGTTCGAGAGCCACCTACACCGCAATGGGACTGTCGTTCGTAAATTCTTCCTGAACGTCTCGAAGAAAGAGCAGAAGCAGCGATTTCTGAAACGGCTCGATGAACCTGACAAGAATTGGAAATTCTCCGAAGATGATGTTCGCGAACGAGAGCGCTGGGACGATTACATGGACGCTTACGATGGCATGATCCGGCATACTGCCACCGAAGAAGCGCCCTGGTTTGTCGTACCTGCCGACAACAAATGGTTCACCCGGCTGGTTGTAGCCTCAGTGATTAACGACACGCTCACGTCGCTGAAGCTTGCCTATCCGAAAATAGACAAAGAAAGGCAGGCAGGACTGAAATCCGCGCGCAAGCTTCTGCTGGATGAAGGCTAACTGAGCCCCCCTTAGCTCTGGATTTCCGAGATCGATGAGCCCTTCCTTTCCCGCCAGCGGCCACGCGTGAAGTCGGGGAAGTTCTCCCGCGCGCTACCGTGCGCAACGGACGCGATGCTGAGCGGCCAAGGAGCGGACCAGGCCGCGGCATCGTAGACATCCAAATCCGGTACCAGGCCGCGGCGCAGGCATTCCGTTAGGCGGTAGCATTCGATGAAATCCATTCCGCCATGGCCGCCCAGTTTGCGGGCGATTTCGCCCTGTTTCTTCCACAGCACGTTCTCATATTGCTCTTTGTACTGGTCAATGGTGGTGTACTCTTCCTTGCCCGGCTGCCCATCGAAGTAGATGCGAGGTGGATAGTCCTTAAACACGCCTTTCGTCCCTGCGATGGTGTTCAGGCGGTCGTACGGATGAGGATTCGACACGTCGTGCTGGAGATTGATCGTGAGGCCGTTCGCCGTCTTGATGAGCGACGTGTTCATATCGCCCTCAATGTATTTTTCACTCCATTTCGGATCGCCTTGTGGGACGTGCGCCGCGCGGTACGCGGCAAGCCCTTTGGCCGGAGTGCTCATCGATACCAGGTAATCGAATCGGTCGCCGCGATTAATCCCCATGTAATTAGCGACTGGCCCGAGCCCGTGAGTCGGATAGATATTACCGTTTTGTTTGGTGTGCCAAGTCCGGCGCCACAGCCCTTCGCCCTTATTCGAGAACATCTCTTCGCGCAAATCGTGAATATAGGCTGCTTCGCCGTAAAGGAGATCGCCAAAGAGACCGGCGCGCACCATGGCAAGGACGAGCGTCTCGTTTTCTCCATAGCAGCAGTTTTCAAGCATGATGCAATGCCGGCGAGTCGCCTCCGACGTGTCGACGAGCTGCCAGCACTCTTCGATCGTAGTGGCCGCGGGAACTTCCGTAGCCGCGTGCTTTCCTTGCTTCATGGCAGCCACCGCCATGGGCACATGCCATTGCCAGGGCGTCGCGATCACGACGAGGTTCAGATCATCGCGGGAAACGAGCCCTTCGAAGGCGTGATCTCCGTTTGTGTAAAGCTCGGGAGCTTTTTGTCCGGCCTGCTCCACCATGGATTGAGCGTGTTTGGCTTTATCGGCAACGATATCGCAGAGCGCCTTGACCTGCACGTCGGCCGCAAGCATATTCCTTAAAAGCCCCGTGCCGCGGCCGCCGACGCCAATTATGCCGATTGCCGGAGTGGCGGCAGGGAAGGGAACGTTGACCATCGTCTCTGCCTTGGTCTGTGCTTGTGAGGCAGCAGCCACGCTTAAGGCCGCCGTCGCGCCGATCTGAAGGAACTGCCTGCGGGAACTCTCGTGATTCGACATTATGTAAATGTTCTCAAACTTGGCCTGAGCGATATATTTTCAACGATGAGACTTGCTGCTGCTTTTGCGCTTCTTTTGATGGCGCGGATCGCGCTCGCCCAAGATAACCCAGTTTCTTTGAAATCTCCCGATGGCCGCATCGTTGCCACATTCGAGACAGTTGCCGATAATCAGCCGGCATCGACCGGTCAGCTTGTCTACTCGGTCAGGTTTGAAGGGAAACCGCTGATCGATCGCTCGAAGCTTGCGTTAACTGTGCAAGGCAGGCGGCCGCTAGGCACTGCGGTGCGCATCATCTCGCAATCGCCTTCACAGAACGACAGTACCTATCACCTGCTAGCCGGAAAGGCGAGCACCGTCCGAGACCACTACAACGCTCTGCGCATCGATCTTGCCGAAGACAGCTTCCCGCACCGCAAGCTCACGATTGAGGCCAGAGCCTACGACGACGGATTCGCGTTTCGCTACATCGTGCCGGATCAAAATCCGATCCGCGAACTTCGCGAAACGGGAGAGGCAACCGAATTCCGTATCAGCAAAGATGCCATTACATATGCTCTTGTTCTGCCCCATTTCCGCACGATGTACGAAAGCGAGTACATCAAACTGAACGCGAGCGCCTTCGCGAATGCCAACGGGCTCTCGACCAAAGTTCTGATCGGTTTGCCCTTGCTCATGCAGGTTCCCGGTGTGGGCTGGGTGGCCATCACGGAAGCTGACCTGCGTGGAAACAGCTCAATGTATCTGGTCAATCCGTCAAGCGAGTGGGGAGGCCATTGGTTTGAATCGCGGCTCGCGCCCGGCGACGATCCTGAGGTTGTTGTCACAGGCGCGCTGCCGCATCATTCCGCCTGGAGGGTGTTATTGATCGGCGACGAACCGGGGACGCTGATCGAATCGAACATCATTACCAGTCTGAATCCGGAATCGGAGATCAAGGACACCTCGTGGATCCATCCCGGTTTGACCGCCTGGGACTGGTGGAGCGGAAGCATCGGGCCGGACGGCAAGCCGGCGTTTACAACCGCGACCATGAAATATTACGTTGATTTCGCCGCGAAATCGGGGTTCCCTTACATGCTGGTCGATGCCGGCTGGTCTATGCCATATGACATCACGAAAATGAACGGCAAAGTGGACATCCCCGAACTGGTCCGCTATGCCGCGACGAAGAACGTGAAGATCTGGATCTGGCTGGCCTACAGTGATGTTGACAGGCAAATGGAAGAGGCCTTCCCGATGTATGAAAAATGGGGCGTGGCCGGCTTGAAGATCGACTTTGTGGAACGCGACGATCAGCGCGGCATCGATTTTTACTATCGCGCGATACAGAAGGCCGCGGAGCATCACTTAATGGTGGATTTCCACGGGGCCACGAAACCAACAGGCATCAGCCGCACCTATCCGAACGTCCTTGGTTACGAAGCTGTCTTGGGAATGGAGCAGTCCCGGGCAGGGGGGCGCGACAACCCTGGTCACCGGGTCACGCTTCCGTTCACCAGGATGCTGGCGGGGCCGATGGATTACACACCAGGCGGTTTCGATAATGTGACGGAAGCCGATTTCGTGGCCCGAGCGCCGCACCCGATGGTCATGGGAACCCGCAGCGCGCAGCTCGCTATGTACGTTGTGTACGAAGCGCCCTTCCAGATGGTCTCGGATACGCCGAAGGCTTATCAGGATCAGCCGGCTTTCGACTTCATCCGGCACGCGCCAGCTACGTGGGATGAAACAAAAGTTCTGGACGGCCTGCCAGGCGAATTTATCATCATGGCGCGGCGGAAAGGAGACGAGTGGTTTCTAGGCGCCATGACAAGCTGGACCGCGCGCGAAATGGACGTGCCGCTAACCTTTTTGGGTTCCGGACGATATACGGCTGAGATCTACGCTGACGCCCCAGATGCGAGTCAATATCCGAAATCGGTAAGCATTCGTAAGCAAGCCGTGGATAGAGGGACTAAACTGGCAATAAAGATGGCCCCGGGCGGCGGCTTAGCCATACGATTCACTGCCGTGAAATAGTATGCACCTGCGCGGCATTGCAAAACGAGAGCAGATGAAGCAAGCGTACCGTGAACGGAGAGGCTTCACACTCTTTGCAACGACGGCGCAAGACATCCGCTACGCGGTTCGGGTCATTCGTAAGAACCGCGGTTTCACAATAACGTCCATAGCCGTCCTCGCGTTGGCGATTGGCGCCAACACTGCAATGTTCAGCGTGCTGAACGCAGTCCTGCTCCGGCCGCTTCCTTATTCGTCCCCGGAGCAACTGGCGATGTTGTGGAGCGAAGTTTCGAACCAGAACCTTCGGCAAGGCAGGTCGGCATATTGGAATGTCGAACAGTGGCGGAGCCAAAGCCAGAGCTTCGCGGATATGGCGGTCTTTGATGGTGCCTCCGGGACGCTTACTACCGCGGACAGTACGGAAAAGATAAGCATCGCCAGGATCTCACCCAATTTGTTTGCATTACTGGGCGTTCGACCGCTGCTGGGACGCACTTTCTCGGCCAAGGAGGCCGACCAGAGCCAACGTCTGGTGTTGATCAGCTACGGCTTTTGGCAAACGCGCTTCAGAGGTTCACGGGCGGCGATTGGTGCATCCATCGACCTTGACGGAATTGCTTCCCGCGTCATTGGCGTAGTTCCGGCAACTTTCCCAACATTCCTGGCCGATGCGGATGTGTGGGAGCCGTACACCTTGTCACCCAATTGGGCCGCCGTTCGCCGTGCACGTGGCTCGGGTTTCTGGGCTGTCATTGCGCGGCTTCGACCAAACGTGACGTTCGAGCAAGCGCAGTCGGAGATGAACGTGATCGCGGGGCGTCTCGACGAGCAATTACCGGCCTCTGAACGTGGCCGCGGTATCAGCGTGGTACCGCTGAAACTCCAGGTAACTGGGCCGAAGGCGCGGCTCGCATTATGGATGCTGACCGGCGCTGTTTTCTGTGTGCTCCTCATCGCCGCGACGAACGTTGCAAGTCTTTCGCTTACCCGGAGTGCCAAGAGGGAAAGGGAAATTGCCATTCGAGCGGCGCTCGGGGCCAGTCGGGCCCGGATCGTTAGTCAGTTGCTCGCCGAAAATCTGACTTTGGCCGTTATCTCGGGGCTGCTGGGCTTGTTCGTGGCCCAGGTATGCATACAGCTCATTTTGACCGTCAAGCCCGGAAATCTGGCTCGTCTCAACGAAGTCGGTCTCGATACGCACGTGCTGGGTTGGGCTCTGGCCCTCTGCTTGTTCACAGGGGTCCTGGTTGGATTCGCGCCGGCGATTACGATGGCGCGTCGAAACCTGACTCGCTCTTCGCAGGAAGAGGCAAGGGGTGTTTCGGGGAGAGTGGCCGCTCAGGGAATCCGCCATATTCTCGTCGTGGCGCAATTCGCATTAGCGATCATTTTGCTGGCGGGTGCGGGACTCCTGATTCGAAGCTTGTTGTCCGTGCAGAATGTAGATCCTGGGTTCCGACCTGAACGTGTCCTTTCGGCTCAGCTCGCCACTTCGGCCAGCATGTCTACTGGGCAAAGGGCCATCTTTTACGACCGAGTTCTTGAACAGATTGAATCGCTTCCTGGCGTGGAAAGTGCCGGAATAACAGAGAATTTTCTCATCAGTAGCAACCCGGAACGGATGCTCACCACAGAAGCGAGGGCTGGAACTGTTTCCGCGCACTTGCGGCTTCGAAGTGACGCGGTCAGCGGGAGGTTCTTTAAGACCGTCGGAACCCGTTTGCTTAGGGGGCGACTTTTTTCGGCTCAGGATAGGCCCGATTCTCCACGCGTGGCAATCATCAACGAAGCGATGGCCCGACGCTTGTGGCCAGGTCGCGATCCAGTGGGCAAGAGATTCAAGATGGGCGAAATTGACCCTGGCTGGATTACAGTCGTCGGAGTGGTAGGCGATATGCGCCGCCAGGGCCTGGAGAACGAACCGATCCCACAGATGTTCGAACCGATGGCCCAGGATCCCTCCAGGCTCGCTACACTTCTCGTGAGAACCTCCACGGACGACCCGCTTGGGATCGTAGGATCGGTTCGAGCCGCCGTGCGCCGGGTCGAGAAGTACGTGCCTGTTTACGGCGTAACGACCTTGGCGAATCAAGTCGGCGCCTTTCTCACTGAACGCCGCTTTCAGACTTGGCTTCTGGCCGCCTTTTCCGCGATTGCCGTCCTGATGTCCGCTGTCGGGATTTACGGACTGATCCACTATTCGGTTGCGACGCGCACGCAAGAGATCGGTATCCGCATGGCTGTGGGCGCACACTCCGGCCAGATCTTACGCATGGTCATCGGTGAGGGCTTGAAGTTGAGCCTGGGTGGCTTGGGCCTAGGGCTAATTGGCGCCTTGTACGTGGCCGAGGCCGGTAGGAGTCTCATTTTTGGTGTTAGAGCCACAGATCCGTGGACGTTTGCTGCCGTCTCGCTGTTGCTAGTAGCGGTCGCCATCGCAGCCTGCTATTTTCCGGCGCGCCGCGCCGCAAAGGTGGAGCCCCTGACGGCCTTGCGGCAAGAGTAATTTCGCTCCCACCCGAACACCGGGCTCAGATTACTCTCTTCTCATTCACCGACTGCTGGAAGGAGAGCTGGCTTTTCAACCCGCGGTCTCGGCCGGTCGGCCAGGTGCAGGCCATGGAGCTTGCGATAGGTGGGACTTGTGGACCACAGTTGTTCGTGAGTTCCCACCGCCTCGATCCGTCCGTCGGCGAAGACCACCACCAGGTCTGCATTGCGAACCGTCGAAAGCCGGTGAGCAATGATAAAGCATGTTCGGCCGTGGGTTACTTTCTCCATGGCTTCGTGAATGAGCCGCTCGCTTTCATTGTCGAGATGACTCGTTGCTTCATCGAGAATCAGAATTCTGGGATTCTTGACGACGGCGCGGGCGATGCCGATACGCTGGCGCTCGCCGCCCGAAAGTTTCGCGCCGCGCTCGCCTACCTGGGTTTCGTATCCGCGCTCGGTTCGCTGGATGAATTCGTGCGCGTGAGCTGTTCGGGCAGCCTGCTCGACGTCACTCACCAGGATGTGATCGCGACCGTAGCCGATATTCTCGATAATCGTTCGGGAAAAGAGTTCAACTTCCTGGGGAACCACCGCGATCTGATCCCGCAGGCTACGCTGCGTTAAGTTTCGCAGATCCACGCCGTCGACAAGTATGCTGCCCTCCTGCGGATCATAGAGGCGCTGCAGCAGGTTCATTAAAGTGCTCTTACCAGATCCGCTAGGCCCGATGAGCGCCACCGTCGCACCTGCGGGAACCGAGAAGTTCACATCCTCAAGAGTCCAGTCCTTACAACCGGGATACCGGTAAGAGAGGTTTCGGAACTCGATGGAATGCTTAATCGGTGGAAGAGCCTTGGCATACGCAGCATCGCACACCTCGCGCCCCTCCTCGAGGATCTCGAACAGCCGCTCGGCGCGCGACAGATTCCGCCGCAGTTTGGGAAGAACGATCGAGAGCTGGGAAATGGGTCCGTATACCATGTCCTGCATGGCGATAAACAGGACGTAGTCGCCTACTGTGCAACGGTGTGTCAGCACAAAATAGCCGCCCAGAGTAATGACGGCGACGCGTCCCGCAGTGGCGATGAAACTCTGGACGTTTTCAACTACTGCCCACAGGCGTTCCGCTCCGTGGTGCTTCATACGGGCAATGTGCTGGAGCCGCTGCTGCATAAGCGCTTCGTGCCCCTCGCGGCCGAACTTTTTTACTACCCGTACATTGCTGGCGATGTCATACGACTCCTTCGTAACCGTTTCGAAGGCGCGGCTGACTTGCTGCTCGGTCTCCTGCATTCGCGGCCCCACCCGGTTGATCGCCAGCACGTAAGCCGGGAGCGGCGTAAAGACCATTAAGGCAATCCATGGGTTCTTCATTAGGAGTGAAACCAGGACGCCCGTTACGATGAGCAAGGGCGGAAGCAGATTTTGCCCGAGGATCTCGTTCAGAACGATGAAAATCGCTGTACTTCCGCGATCTAGCGCGCCAACGATCTCTCCAGTATTGACCTTACCGTGGTACGCGGCATCGAGAGAAAGAAAATTGGCGAAGGCCGCGGTTTTCACTTCATCCTCTGCTTTCGATGCCGCCAGGACCAGCCGGTAGTTGTAAAAGGAACGAAGAATACGCGTAGTAACGGTTGCGGCGAATATTGCGGCGGCGGCGGTAATCAGCGTGTTAAGGTATTCGCTGCGTCGATCGCTAAGCGAGTGAAGAATGCTGTCGATCAGGCGCTGCGTGAGAAACGGCACAGCAATATCCAGGGCCGATGCGACGAGAACAAGAATTGCGAGCCCGGCCATGGTGCGACGGTGTTTCCCGAGCAGGGAGATGACTTTCCAACCAAGCCATCCCTGAGCCGCGACGGGCAAGGTGTCTGGTACCGCTTGCGACATGAATAGAAGAAGAGTGAGGATGGGCCATGCGAATTCTCAACCCTCGTGACCAAGATTTAGCGAATTGACCATCAGAATGGGCTAAGCCTTAGCGAACGCGACCCGTTTTATACACTCTCTCGCTTGCGATGCATGCGGATGGCCATCTGGTCCTGTGTGGGTTCACCATCGCATTCAACTGCGAGGACGGTAACTAGAGGATCCGGCGCGCTTGCAGGCAGCCCCTGGAACCGCACGCGAAACTCTTCCTGCTCGAACTTGAGAGGCCGACCGGTTCGGTACACTTTGGCCGAAAGGACCTTCTGTTTAAGGCCACCAAGCGCCAATGTCTCACCGGGCCAGAAATAAGTGTGGATGAACAGAGTGTTGCCCTGCCGCGTAAAGTTCGCGAAGACGGAGTGCTTCACCTGACAGGGATCGGCCTCATGTATGAGGCCTCCATGCGCGTCCATCCACTTGCCAACGCTTGTCAGGACTTTTATCGACGGTTCCGGGATGGATCCATCGGGCTTCGGACCGATGTTCAAGAGGTAGTTTCCACCGTCGCGCGCACAGGTGACCAGGTTGCGCACAATCGTTTTCGGCGATTTCCAATCGTCGTCGGCGCGTTGATAGCCCCAACTGTCATTCATCGTCATGCACGCCTCCCAGGGCGTTTTGTAGGCCTGGATGTGTTGCTCCGGCGTGGTGAAGTCTTCCGGAATTCCCGACCGGTTATTGATGAGAATGTCAGGCTGCAGTTGCCGGACCATCCGGTTCATTTTTTCCGACTCCCAGCCTTCAGGACTCAGCGGCCAGTTCACGTCGTACCAGAGCACATCGACCTTACCGTAATTGGAACAGAGCTCGCGTACTTGTCCGTGAATATAGTCGACAAACCGCCGCCGGGCCGCTTCGTCGGTCGCGCAGCGCGCGCCATCCGGGTGGTGCCAGTCCATCAGCGAATAATAGAACCCCAAATGCATACCCTCTGCACGGGCGGCTTCCACGTACTCGGCTACCAGATCGCGTCCGGCGGCCTGTTTCGGCGCGCAATAGTTCGTCAGTTTCGTGTCGAACAGGCAAAAGCCTTCATGGTGCTTGGTTGTCATCACCATGTATTTCATTCCCGCCGACTTTGCGAGTTTGGCCCAGGCTCGGGCGGCATGCGGTCTGGGATTGAATTGTTTTGCAAGCAGCTCATATTCGGCCACCGGTATGCCCTCTTCTTCCATGGCCCACTCGTGACGGCCAAGCACGCTGTAAAGACCGAAATGAATAAACATCCCGAAACGGGCCCTGTGCCACCACTGCATGCGGCGGTCCCGGTCTTCGACGGTAGAGGTAGTCGGTCCGGACTCAGCTTGCTTTTGGCCGGTCTGAGCTGCCGCGGCGGGGAGCAAGGCCGCTGCCGCTCCCGCGGTTCGTAACAATGTACGTCGGGATATCGAGGAATTGTTCATGGATTCGCGCAATCATTCTTTTACCACTTGCCAGTTCAGGAGCCGGCCGGGCGCAGGAGTGCGGGGCTCATCGCTGCTTTCTTGCTTGGAGGGTTGCGGGAAAATGGATTTCCCGGTGGGCACTCGGAGGAAGATACCCACCGGGGGCGCACTGCTAAAGAAGCGTACGCCAACTCTCCGGTGATCGGAGGCCGCTCCACGCAGGCATCAGAGCACCAAAACCATGCTGCAAATACCAGAAGGTCCGTATTTGCCACTCCCGTTTCGACGTTCCTCACGCCCCGAAGAAAATTAAATTGATTAGAACTTTAAATATACGTCAAATATACGTCATCGGGCTACGCTCTGTTGCCTCTACTTTCCAAGAAAGTTCGACCGGAAGCCCGACCACGATCCAGTACCCAAGTACACCAAAAATTAGTACTCCACAGGCAATTGCAAACGCAGCGAAGAACGAATGTGTAGCCTGGAGCGCATATCCGCTGAGCGCGGGACCAACAATACCGGCGAAATTCCCCATACCATTCTGGATACCCGTCCATTTGCCAGCTGCCCGGGGACCCGCCAGCAGTTGAGTAAGAGCCCAATGATTCGACGACCACGCACCCATGCTGACAAAGGCGGATATCAGGAATACATTCGCCAAAAGCTGGTCGGAGACCATCACGGCCGGCAACATCAAGCCGCAGCAGCAAAGCATCCCTCCACAGACGAATCTCTGCCGGATGCGTCCCGGATCGCTCCCCCGGCGGATCATCCAGTCTGCAAACATCCCAAAGGCCATGGACGAGACCGCTACGGCCCAGAATGGCAACGAACCGATGACCGCCAGCCCGTCATGGGAATAGTGCCGCTCCTTTTCCAGGTAATACGGGAGCCAGTTTAGGAAAAAGAACCAAGTGTAGTTACCCCCAAACAAACCGAGGGCGGTTCCCCAAAGGGCGCGTTTCGAAAGGATCTCCCCAACGCTTGGAATGGAAACGGGTCTATCTGAATCCTCCCGGTGCCGGCTGGGAAGCATGGGAACGATCAAGCACCAGGGCAGCAGCCAAAGCAGGCTGGCAGCGCCAATCACGATAAACATCCCTCGCCATGAGAACCACTCGATCATCTTTACACCCAGCAGCACCCCAAGCGCGGGGCCAACCTTGGAGCCGGCATCAATCAGGGCATTTGCTGTACCCCGGAGCTGCTCCGGAAAACTGAAGCAAATGATCTTGGAATATGAGGGATACGCCATGGACTCACTGATGCCCAGCAAAAGGCGCAAAGCGAAGATGGACCAGAAGCCGCTGGCGAGACCTGTGAATCCTGTTGCGCCTGACCACAACAGAAACGCAACGGCGTACACCCAGTTCACGTTCCAGCGGTCGATCACTTTTCCAGCCGCTAGCTGAGAGAGTGCATAGGTAAGCGAAAACGCAGACAACAGAATTCCGAGCTGGTCCTTGCTCAGGTGCAACTCGGCTTCGAGGCTGCTGGCAGCGACACCGAGATTGCCGCGATCTGCGTAGTTAATGCAGATCGAGACAACGAGAAGAGCGAGCGCGATCCAATGAATGTATCGCGGTTTGAGGACCGCGGCAGGCATTGTGCCCAAATCTATCAGACTCGGATGATCGGTTCAATGCAGGTAGAACAGACTGATGCGCGGTAAGCGCGCGCGCTCGAGTAGCGCGGTGTCAAGGTAGCGGTGTTCGAGCAGGGCCAGTTGATCTGCGGTCATTTTGCTGCGGTAAGGTTTCAGATCCCGGTCCAGTTTTTCGCGCATTAAGAGCAAGTCTTCTTCGCGCTGAACGCTTCGGACGGCGGCCACCATTTTGTCTTCCATCGCCGTCAGCCGCCGCTCCAGCCCTTCGAGATCATGCATCTGGTTCTCTATGTCAGCCGATAGCGTTTCAAGAGCTGAAGCAACTTCCTCAAAAGGCCGTCCCGATCTTTCGCGAAGCGCTTCGGCGGCTTTTCCCAGATGGTTTCGGAGTTCGTCGGCAGCGAAAGGAGCTTCGGTCATTACAGGCGCAGAACCTTCGCCAGGCAGGCGCTGCGCGGCTTCCAGCACGGCCTGGGTGCAGTAGGCCAGCGAATTTATCAACCGCCTGCGGACCTTTCGGCTGCGCCATTTTTTGAATGCCTCATCGATGCCTTTAAGGACCGCAGCAAGGGGAACACCGGCGTTCTTCCAGGTTTCAATCAGGGCCCAATCAAGCGGGGAAAGAAGAAAGAGGCCAGTTCCGCGCGCACGCTGAAAGTGCTCCTCGATCTCGGTGAAATAGTTGAAGTAATTTCGTGGCCAGTCCGAATCGTCCTCCGGTGTAACCGCGTCAGGGTTCTCGCTCATGCCGGGTAATCGGGGCGGATGCCGCCGGAGGCGATCCTTTCAATGCGGCCGGCATCGGATTTGACGAGAAGAAATCCATTTTCGTCGAGCCCTGCTGTCAAACCCTTAATGCCGCCTTCTTCCACAATCACCCGCCGGTTGATGGCATAGCTGGACGACGAGGCAAACGCTCGCAGAATAGCGTCCGGTCCCCTTGCCTGCAGGCTGGAACAGAATCCTTCGATAGATTCAAGCAAAGCAACGATCATTCGCTCTCTGGATTGAACTCGGCCACTGCTCTCGATGCGCAGAGAGGTGGCGGGGGTGCGAAGGCCCGTTGGGAACGAGGTCTGATTGACGTTGATTCCAATACCTGCCACGACCCAGTCGTCAACCAGGTGAATCAATATACCCGCAACTTTCCGCTCGTTGATCAGTACGTCATTAGGCCAGCGAAGATCGCAGGAAAGGTTGGTTCCCTTGTGAATTGCTTCAGCAGTGGCGAGTCCAAGCGTCAGGCTGGCTATCGGAAGATTCGCCGGCGACAAGGGCAGACGCAGCAAGACCGAGGCATAAATGCCCACCTCGGGTTCCGAAGTCCAGGATCGTCCGAGTCGGCCCATGCCGGCCGTCTGCTCTTCGGCAAGAACCAGCATTCCGTGCCGGCCGCCATCGCGAAGGAGGCGAACGGTCTCTGTCATGGTGGACTCTACGCTACGGAAATAGTGAATTTCATCAAGCGGCCGAAGCTCTCGAATCCGCGCGATATCCAGTGGCATTACTGCTGATCTAATTCAAGACGAAAACTGATGTCGACAGCCGGCGCCGAGTGCGTGATGGCGCCACAGGAGATGAAGTCAGGACCCGCTTCCGCGTAGGCGCGAATGTTCTCGAGGGTGATACCGCCCGAGAGCTCAACTCTTGCACGCGCGGCAATCGCGCGAATCCAGTCGGCCGCCTCCTCCGGCGACAGATTGTCGAGCAGGACGTGCTTGGCACCCATATCCAGAGCTTCCTTCAATTCGGTGCGCGTGCGGACTTCGATCTCGACCTCGCCCGTAAAGCTCCTGGTCGCCTCCAAAGCCTGACTGACTCCGCCCGCTGCGGTGATGTGATTGTTTTTGATTAACACGCAGTCGAAGAGTCCCAGGCGATGGTTTGTGGCGCCTCCCGCAGCGGCGGCCATCTTCTCGAGCCGCCGGAGACCGGGCGTTGTTTTGCGTGTATCGAGGACACGCGCCTTCGTTCCTGCAACTGCCTCCACATATTTGCGGGCAAGCGTGGCAACGCCACTGAGCCGCTGGAGGAAATTCAAGGCAACGCGCTCACATTCGAGTAGCGTTCGTGCGCGGCTGGATACCGTCGCGAGAACTTCCCCTGCACGGATGCACGCGGCGCTGTTTGCCAGGATTTGAACTTGCGCCCCGCCTCGAATTTCGTAGATTAGCGGAAGCATCTCGATACCCGCGAGCACGAGCGGTTGTTTCGCCACGAAGCTGCCATGCGCCGTGAGGTGAGCAGGAACCGTCAGCTCCGAAGTGGTATCCCCCGCGCCTATGTCTTCGGTAAGCGCGCGCTCTACCGCCATGCGCACTTCGGGATGCGACGTGTCGAACATCCTTACTCGAGCCCCTCGAGGAGAGCTCGGTTTTTTTGTAGCTGCGCCTTGTACGCGAGATACGCTTCGCGCTCCTTGCTCCTGACGCTCTCCGGAGCGCGAGCATTAAAGTTCGGATCGTTGAGCCGGGTTTCTTTCTGCACGATCGCTCGCTCGAGATCTGCAATCTCCTTGACTATGCGAACTTTGTCCCCTGAGGCATTGGCGTGAATCTGGAGGTCGAAGTGCGGAGTCGAGCGGATTACGCCTTGGCGCGCGTTAGTTGTTTGAGCCTGCTGCATGACCTCGAGATTCGCCAAGCGTTCAATGGCTAGGAGCTCATCCTTACTGAAAGCCGTTCTGCTTAAGGTCGCCTGCAGTTTCGCCTTCGGCTCGAGCTTATGATCGGCGCGTAACTCGCGCGCTGAAGTAACTACCTGTTGAAGCAGCTCGAACGCACGCACACGTTCCGGCTCCGCTTCGTCCAGGGATGCGGTTGGGTACGCCGCAAGGGAGATAGACTTCGGACGCTGAGCATTTTCTGCGGCACCATGCATCAGCCGCTGCCAGAGCTCCTCAGTCAGGAAAGGCATCAATGGCTGGAGCAGGCGAAGGGTGGTCTCGTAGATAGTCAAAGTGGCTTGCCAGTGCGCATCACTACCGGAATTCTCCCGGAAGCGGAGTTTTTTCACTTCGAGATACCAATCACAAAACTCTCGCCAGACAAAATCCCAGAGTGTCTGGGCTGCCTCGTGATAGCGATGGAGCGCAAGCGCACGGTTAACCGTCTCAATCGCACGATTCAGGCGATCGAAGACCCAATGGTCTTCGGTCGCAGCGAGTTCAGAGAGACAACCCACATGCCCGTCCGGGCAGCCGTGGACGCCTGACCGCTCCATATTGAGAAACAACAGGCGAGAGGCATTCCAAATCTTATTCGCGAATGCGGCACCCGCTTCCATGCGGTCTTCCTTCAGGGCAATATCGGCGCCAGCGGCAGCAGAAAGCAGCAGGGCGATCCGCACAGCGTCGGTGCCGAAGCGATCCATGATGACTAGCGGATCGATCACATTCCCTTTGGTCTTCGACATCTTCTGCTTTTCGGCGTCGCGCACTAGTCCGTGAATATGAACTTCGCGAAAGGGCACATCTCCAGTCATTTCAAGGCCAAGCATGATCATCCGGGAAACCCAGAAAAACAGAATGTCAAAGCCGGTGATCAGGAGCGAAGTGGGATAAAACGCGCGCAGGTCTTCGGTGTCATCCGGCCAGCCGAGAGTGGAGAAAGGCCAAAGACCCGAACTGAACCAGGTATCAAGGACATCCGAGTCCTGCTCTAGCTCTGTGGAATGGCAATTGGGACACGTGGCCGGCGCCTCGCGCGCAACGGTCATCCGGCCGCAGTTCCTGCAGTGCCAGGCCGGTATGCGATGTCCCCACCATAACTGGCGCGAAATGCACCAATCGCGGATGTTCTCCATCCACTGAAAGAACAGCGCTTCCCGATCATCCGGCACGAAACGAATGCGACCACTGCGGACAGCTTCCATGGCTTTGGCCGCGAGAGGCTTCATACGGACGAACCACTGCTTCGAGACGAGCGGCTCGACAATTGTCTTGGACCGCTCGCATTTGCTGATGTTGACCGTGTACGGCTCAGTTCGCACCAGCTCACCGGACGTCTCGAGAGCGGCGACCACGCGTTTCCGGGCCTCGAAGCGATCGAGGCCGGCATATGGGCCCGCGGATTCGGTCATGCGAGCGTCCTCGCCGATCACCTTTATAAAAGGAAGCCCGTGCCGTTTGGCGACTTCGAAATCGTTCGGGTCGTGTGCCGGAGTGACCTTGACAACACCGGTGCCGAACTTCGGATCCACAATCGGGTCCGCCAGCACAGGGATCTCGCGGTTCATGAGGGGAAGCGTGACGGTCTTTCCGTGAAGGTGCAAGTAACGCGGGTCCCCGGGATGCACCACGACCGCCGTGTCGCCGAGCATGGTCTCAGGACGGGTTGTCGCGACAACGATGGACTCGCTGGAGCCGGTTACCTGGTATCGAACATGCCACAGGTGTCCTTCGACCGCTTCGTGAACCGTTTCGAGATCGGAAATGGCAGTTTGGCAGTCGGGGCACCAGTTCACCATGTACTCGCCGCGGTAGATGAGGCCCTTGTCCCAGAGACGAACGAAGGTTTCGCGCACCGCGCGAGACAGACCAGGGTCCATGGTGAAGCGCTCGCGAGACCAGTCCACGCTTGCTCCTTCGCGCTGGATCTGTTCTTTGATGCGGCCGCTATATTCTTCTTTCCATTGCCAGACTCGGCGCTCAAACTCCTCGCGGCCGAGTTGCTTGCGGGTAAGACCCTCGGTTCTGAGATGGCGCTCGACGACCATTTGCGTGCCGATGCCCGCGTGATCGGTGCCGGGAAGCCAGAGCGTCACCGCGCCTGCCATGCGCCGCCATCGAACGGCGACATCCATCATGGTGTGCTCAAACATGTGGCCGATGTGGAGGGAGCCGGTCACATTGGGCGGGGGGATGACAATCGAGAAAGCGTGGCCTTCCATGGCCTGCTTTGCATCGGCTCGGTAGATACCGGAGTCGATCCACCACTGGGCCCAATGAGGTTCAAAGCGTTGGGGCTCATAGACTTTCTCAAGCTGCATGGGAAACTTCAGCGTAACATCCGGAATGGGTTCGGCCATCCTTGCGAAACCGAATGGAGGGTGGCGGATTTGACACCGTGAAACGTGCCTGTGTTTTAATAACGTGCCTGTGTTTTAATAAGGATGATCCAGCTTGCACGAGCATAGAACGACTGCGATGCAATGTGGAGCGCGATGCTCCTCAGTAGCTCAACGGTAGAGCATTCGGCTGTTAACCGAAGGGTTGTAGGTTCGAATCCTACCTGAGGAGCCAAAAGAATCAA
>DATBHS010000072.1:0-23806 GCA_036557345.1 Bryobacteraceae bacterium | reverse complement strand
ACACGAATGCGGCCTCTCTCTTTCCAAAGCAGGGTTTTGTCCGGTTCAAATTTGACGGCGCCACATGGAAGCAGTCGGTGCAGCTTGGGCGCACGGAATTCATCGACGGCGGCGAAACCATTCCCAAAAATGCGACGCTTGCCGCCGTGAAGCGAGACCGCATTGCACAACGCTTGGTGGCAAATTTCGGATTTTCAGATGTTGGCCGTAGCTTTGACGCGGTGGAGTATATTGCCAACGGCTCGGCGACGAATTTGACATTGATGGCAGCGAGGCCGACGCGAGGCGTTTTCCAGGTCGATGGCTGGGGAGAAGTCAACGTCAATGTCTTCTACGGAGCATTGACCCACGACGGCGGATCCAACTCGAGCGCGACCGACTGGCGTCTCTTCGGTATAGGATACGGCGATGAACGGGATGGCGTCGTGAAGGTAGACAACAGGCCGCAGGCTGTTCGCAGCGCGGATCATGACCACATCCACATCGCGACAGTCGGAGGGCACTACCTTCATGTAGCCGGGACGAATGCGGGAACGATTGATCTGCTCTTCTGGGGAGCATTTCAGGGCGGCGCATGGGGAACGCTGTCGCAGCGCGCCGGAGCGTTTGCGGCAGAAGCGGGATGGCAACCGCCAATCCTTCGGCGTGTCAAGCCTTGGCTGCGGGGCGGATACGATTACGGGTCTGGCGATAAGGATCCGACCGACAAGACGCACGGGACGTTCTTTCAATTGCTTCCAACGCCCCGTATTTATGCCAGATTTCCTTTCTTCAATATGATGAATAACCGTGATGCGTTTGGTGAAATTATCCTTCGTCCTGCGAAAGCGGTGGTTATCCGTTCCGATATTCACGCCTTGAGTCTGGCAAGCACTAACGATCTCTGGTACAGCGGGGGTGGAGTGTATCAGCCCTGGACATTCGGTTACACTGGACGTCCATCGAACGGACACTCGGCGCTTGCGACGTTGTACGACATCAGCGCCGATTGCACTTTCAGCCGGTCGTGGTCCATGGGCCTGTACTATGGGCACGCCGCAGGCAAAACGCTCATACAATTGATCTACCCAAAAGGCAGATCAGGGGATTTTGGCTTTGTCGAAGTGAACTGGAGTTTCTAATTCGCTTTCAGTTCGGATAATATGTGTTGATCAAAAAGATCGAAGGCTGAGAAAATGACTGCCGGGAAAAGCGGAAATCCCTCCCTCCAGCTTGGGTTAGGAACGTCTTCGTTTGTCATTTGCTTTGCGGCCTGGGGTCTGATCAGTTCTTTCGCACCTCGTTTTCGAGAGAGCTTACACCTCACTGCCACGCAGAGTGCGTTCCTGGTTGCCGTGCCGGTCATCCTGGGAGCGCTGGCGCGCATTCCGATGGGCATGCTCACAGACGTATACGGCGGACGGGCTACATTCACCGCTTTGATGGCGGCCGCCGCGATTCCCCCGATTTGGGCTTCCTTTGCGTCCAGCTATGGGATGTTGCTCGCGGCGGCATTCTGCCTGGGAATCGCCGGTTCGTCTTTCGCGGTAGGAGTGGGTTTTGTGTCGCGCTGGTACCCGCCGCAGAAACAGGGGACAGCGCTGGGCGTTTACGGCCTGGGCAACATCGGGCAATCGGCGGTCGTCTTCCTCGGCCCGGTTCTTGCGGTCACTCTTGGGTGGCAGAGGGTCTTTCGCGGGATGGCAATTGTGCTCGTCATCTGGGCTGTCGTCTTTTGCGTGTTCGCCCGGGATGCCCCAGGCGTAGTGGGCCGGAAAGGCATCGATCAGATGCTGGGCGTACTCCGCCGTGAGCGGCTTGCCTGGGTGCTATCTGCGTTTTATGGGCTGACGTTCGGCGGATTTGTTGCTTTCTCTATTTACCTTCCGACGCTTCTTAAAGATCAGTTTCACTTACCTGCGGCCAACGCCGGATTTCGAACTGCTGGGTTCGTGGTGCTTGCGACACTCGCGCGCCCGCTCGGCGGATGGCTGGCGGACCGAATCGGGGGAGCACAGGTTCTCTCGGTCGTCTTCTTTGGTATCGTGCCCTTTTCTTTGTTGCTGGCGTGGCCGTCGATGGTTCCTTTTACGGCGGGCGCTCTGGGATGCGCGCTGCTCTTAGGCATAGGAAACGGCGCCGTCTTCAAACTCGTGCCGCAGTATTTCACGAAGAACACGGGCACGGTAACGGGGCTCGTGGGCGCGATGGGCGGCCTAGGCGGTTTCTTCCCGCCTCTGCTTCTCGGCGCCTTCTCCGATACAGTCGGAGTGATTTGGCCAGGATTCGTCCTGCTTTCGATCACGGCTTTTATACTGTGGCGGCTCAATGCACGTGTGCTGCTGTCGGCGGATCGCGCGATTGTCGAGGCAGCGCCCGCCAGGCAGAGCCGGGGTATGACACAACTGCGCGCCGGTGTCTGGGCGACCGTCTGGACCGGGCTGCTGATTGCCGCCATTGTGGCCGGGTCGCGCAATCTGGAGAATTTTGATCCAGCCCTGGTGATTTACACTTTCGCTGTGATTTTCGCGACATGGGGCGTCGCGTACCACTACACAGTCTGGCTCGATAAGCCGCCGACGCACGTGTTCTGGCAGCGCGGCTGGCAAATCGCAAGAGAACAGGGATTATGGCGTAGCCTGGCCGGCATTACAGGGTTGTTTGGACGGAATATCCTGATGCAGACCTTCATCCACCGCCGCTCCGCGTTGCGATGGTGGATGCATCAGTTTCTCTTTTGGGGTTGTCTTCTCGCCGCCGCGGTTACGTTCCCCTTGGTATTCGGATGGATTTCGTTCGGCTCGGCTGCAAACGATCAGATGACATACGTGGCATATCTTTTCGGGTTTCGGATGGCATCGTTTCCGGTGCACTCGGTGACTGCCGAGCTCGCATTTCACAGCCTGGACATTGCGGCAATTCTTGTTCTAGCCGGAATTACGCTGGCTTTATGGCGGAGGTTGCGGGACACCGGTGCTCAGACGCTGCAATCGTTCGCGCTCGATTTCTTCCCGCTTATTCTGCTCTTTGCGATTTCGATCACCGGACTCGCGCTGACCGTCTCGCAGTTCTGGCTGCGAGGCAATCTCTACAGCTTCCTCGCAATCCTGCATGCCATCACAGTGATTGCCGCGCTGCTCTACCTGCCATTCGGAAAGTTCTTCCATATTTTCCAGCGGCCCGCGCAACTCGGCGCGAAGCTATACCAGCAGGCGGGCGCGCGAGATGAAGGCGCATGGTGCGCGCGATGCGGCGAGCGGTTTGCGTCGAGAATGCAAATCGACGACTTAAAGCTCACACTGCCGCAACTTGGATTCGACTACCGCGTTCCTGGGCCCGCCGGATATTGGCAGGAGTTGTGTCCGTCCTGTAAACGAAAGACACTTTCGTTCGCACAGCTTCGAATCCGAACCCGGAGTGCGAGCGGCGAGTTTCAGGAGTGAACTGTGGCTAAACCGCCAGCATCCCCGGAAGAGCTTCGAGAGCAATTCGGACCGCATTTGCACTACACTCCCCCGGGTGGGTGGTCGGATGAATCGCGGAATCCGGCGGAAAGGCTGGTGAAGACACATTGCTGCTTTTGCGGGCAGCAATGCGGCATTCAGTTGAAGGTTCGCAAGAATCAAGTCATCGGGTTTGAGCCATGGGAAGAGTTTCCTTTCAATAAAGGCAAGCTGTGCCCCAAGGGCGTCAAGCGGTATCTGCAAGGGAGCCATCCGGACCGGCTGCTTGACCCATTACTGCGCGATGCCAACGGCTTCCGTAAAGCGAGTTGGGACTCGGCACTCGACTTTGCGGCGGCCCGCATTCGCGAGATTCAAGAGAAATACGGGAAGGACGCCGTTGCGGTTTACGGAGGCGCATCTCTGACCACTGAAAAATCGTATCTGGTGGGAAAGTTTGCGCGGTTAGGCGTCGGCACGCGGCATGTAGATTATAACGGCCGCTTATGCATGGTTTCCGCAGGCGTGGCGTACAAGCTTGCGTTCGGAGTGGATCGCAGCCCGATACCGTGGAGCGATATTCCCAAGGCAGACGTTCTCTTCATCATCGGCTCAAATATCGGAGATTGCTCTCCGATTACGACAGACTATGTCTGGCGCTGCCGCGACCGCGGCGGCAAATTGATTATTGCCGATCCGCGGTTCAACCCCATTGCAAGAAACGCCGACCTGTTTCTCCCGTTACGGCCAGGCACGGACCTTGTTCTCTTGATGAGCATGTTTCACGTAATTCTGCGCGATGGATTGGAGGACTCGCAGTTTATTGCGGAGCATACAACCGGGTTTGAGGCAGTGAAGGAATCGGCCAAGCCGTGGGACCCGAAAACCGCGGCCGAGCAGACCGGTGTACCGCCTGAGGCGATCGAAAAGGCAGCGCACTGGTTCGCAAAGGCGGAGCGCGCCATTGCGCTGCACGCACGCGGGCTGGAGCATCAGTCGAAAGGCGTAGAAAACTGTCTCGCGGTGATCAATCTGGCCCTTGCAACGGGCCATGTGGGGCGCGAGGGTTCGGGCTGCTCGATGATTACAGGGCAGGGAAACGGGCAAGGTGGCCGCGAGCACGGACAAAAGTGCGATCAGTTGCCCGGACAGCGTATGCTCACCGATCCGGCAGCTCGCGAGTATGTCGCGAAGGTTTGGGGTATTTCTGCGGACGAACTGCCGCAGCCGGGTTACAGCGCCGAAGAGATCATGGAAGCGATTCACCGCGGAGAAATCAAAGCATTGTTCTCCTTGTGCTTCAACCCGCTTGTTTCGTTGCCTGACGCGAACTACACACGCGAAGCACTGGAAAAGCTGGAGTTCTTCGGCGTAATCGACTTCTTTCTATCAGAGACGGCGCATTATGCCGATGTCGTGTTCGCCGGGAGCCTGCAGGAAGAGGAGGAAGGGCTGACCTGCAACGTCGAAGGCCGCGTGATTCATATTCAAAAGGCTGTCGATCCGCCGCCGAATGCCCGGACCGACACGTGGATCCTGTGCGAGCTGGCGAGGCGGTTGGATCGGGGAAGGTTTTTCCCGTTCCAAAATTCACGCGAAGTCCTCGATGAGCTTCGCGAAGCCTCACGCGGCGGGCATGCCGACTATTACGGGATTACCTATGAGCGCGTCGATGAACACATGGGGCTGTTCTGGCCGTGTCCGTCGTTGGACCATCCAGGAACGCCGCGCTTATTCGAAGGCGGGAGGAGCTTTCATCCGGACGGGAAATGCAAATTCGTGGTTACTGAGTGGCGCGCAAGCGGAGATCCGGTCGATGAACAGTACCCGGTGTATCTCACAACCGGCCGAGTGGTCAGCCAATATCTGTCGGGAACGCAAACGCGACGTCTTGGCGGGCTGGTTGATATCTATCCTGAGCCGAAGCTGGAGATTCATCCGCTTCTGGCGTCCAAGTATGGAATCCGCGATGGAGATGCTGTCACGGTTATCACTCGCCGCGCGGAAATTACCCTGCGAGCTCTCGTGACAAAGACGATACGTCCCGATACGGTATTTATTCCGTATCACTGGGCCGGCAAACAGAGCGCAAACAAGTTGACTCATCGGACCCTCGATCCGCGCAGCAAGATTCCGGAATTTAAAGTGTCGGCTTGCGCGTTACGAAAAGCCGGCAGTCTGGAGGCCGTCTAAAATGTTCGGTTACGAGTTCTACATTGATCCGTCTCGTTGCATTGGCTGTCAATCGTGCGTGGAGGCTTGTGAGGAATGCGAAACCCACCGCGGCGTGTCGATGATCAACTTCGATTATCTGGACCGGCATGAGATGGCCGGGACGGCGGCCTATGTGTGCTGGCACTGCGAGGAGCCTACCTGCGCGATGGTGTGTCCCGCCGATGCCATTAAAGTGGAAGCTGATGGAGTGGTCCGCTCCGCATTGAAACCTCGATGCATTGCGTGTTCCAACTGCGTATTGGCGTGCCCGTTCGGCATACCCAAGGTGATTCCCGAATACGAACAAATGATGAAGTGCGATATGTGCTACGACCGCACGTCGGTCGGGAAAAGGCCGATGTGCGCCACCGTCTGTCCCAGCCAGGCGCTCAGCTACGTCAAGCCCGACGACATCACGCACAGGCGCGAAGAACCCATTAATTTATTCGTGTTCGGAAACCAGCGCGTCAAGACGCGCGTAAAGATGATGACACCGCCGGGCACGGAGGCGGTTTCCGTCGATGTCGCCGATTACATGTGGGAGGGACATCTTGGCCAGCTCAGATGATCCGCTTGTGGCGAAAGCCGACGAGCCGCTTTGGAAGGACGAGTTCTCCGTTTTTCAGGAGCGGGAACGTTTTGTCAACCGGCGCCAGTTGATCAAGTTCCTCACTCTTACGAGCCTCGGAATGTTTGCCGGGAATATGTGGATTCTTATCCGGTCCTGGTTAAGACGGAATCAGACGTATCCGCGGCAGGAGATCGCACAGGTCGGGGAAATCCCTGTGGGCGGCGTAAAGCTATTCCATTACCCGAACCTCAAGGATCAATGTCTCCTGGTCCGGACAGATGAAGACGATTACGTCGCCTACTCGCAAAAGTGCACTCATCTTTCATGCGCGGTTTACTACGCGCGGGAGGAGAATCAACTCATCTGTCCGTGCCATAACGGCCGCTTCTCCATTCGGGACGGTGCTGTTATTCAAGGACCGCCTACGCGAGCCCTGCCCCACGTGGCGCTGGAGCGAAAAGGCGAAAAGCTGATTGCTGCCGGCATGAGCGGCGGCATTGGGGGCTAAATGCGAAGAAGAGTAACTGCTCTGGAGGGGGCTGTAGCGCTCGTTATTCTGCTGCTGATGGTGCAGGTCTGGCTGCTCTCGGCAACACTCGACGCCTATCTCGCCGGTCACAGTGATGCAGCTTTGCCCGGCGCTGTCTGCAGCGGGCTTATCTTCGCGGCCTCGGCCGGACTGTACGGGTTCGCGAGGCGGCTCTAGCGCGCGCCAGGATCGATCGGGCGGCAGAGCAATAAAGTAGATATTCTACACAATATATAGTAGGATATCTATACAATGAGCCGCAACGCGCTCTCTCATGTCGAGCTTTTGCAGGGCACTCTCGACGTCCTGATCCTTCGCACCCTGCTGCGGGGCCCGGCCCACGGCCATGCCGTGGCGAAACACATCCAGCGCACGTCTGAAGACTTGCTTCAGGTAGAAACCGGCTCTTTGTATCCTGCTCTCCACCGGCTCGAGGCCAAGGGATGGGTCGCGGCCTCCTGGGAACTCTCCGATAAAGGAAAGCGCGCAAAATACTACCGCCTTACAAGGCGCGGCCGGAAACAACTCGAAATCGAGCAATCGAAGTGGCAGACGTTTTCCCGAGCCATGGGATTGATTCTGAGTCCGGGCGATCAGGAGGCATGATGAGCTCTTTCTTTCGCAAGTTAGGCTGGCTGGCGCAACGCCGGCGCAAGGAAGATGAACTCCGTGACGAACTCCAGTTCCATCTCGAAGAGGAAGCTGAGGAGCTTCAGGCGCAGGGCGCCGCGAAGGAAGAGGCCGGGTGGGTTGCCCGGCGGGAACTGGGAAACGTCACTTTAGTAAAGGAGAGCACGCGCGCTACCTGGGGCTGGGCCTTTCTGGAGCAACTTATACAGGACGCTCGCTATGCTCTTCGAGGATTTAAAGACAATCCGGGATTTGTTTGCACGGCGATTCTTTCACTTTCGCTGGGTCTCGGAACCAGCCTCGCCATTTATACCGTCGCGGACAATCTGCTCTTGCGGCCTCTTCCCTATGCGCACTCCTCCCAGCTCGTCATGGTTTGGGAGGAACATCCGCGAGGAGGTTTTCTGCACGGAAGCGTGGCCCCAAGAAACTACTTTGTCTGGAAAGCCCGCAATGGTGTTTTCCAAGACCTGGCCGTTTTTGACACGGCGCATGCGGTGTTTGGCGATAAAGGACGCACGGAAGAACTTGCGGAGATCGAAGCGGGTGCGAATCTGCTGCCTATGCTGGGTGTTCAGCCTGTCATCGGGCGGCGTTTCGTGGAGGCCGAAAGCCGTCCTGGATCGAATCCGGTCATCCTGATCAGTTTTCGGATCTGGCAAAGCTGGTTCGGAGGCGATAGAAACGTACTCGGCAAACAAGTCCAGTTCGGGGGCCGGCCGCGGACGATTGTCGGGGTCTTACCGGCCAATTTCTACTTCCGTGATCGCGGCATCGATATCTGGCTGCCGTTAGGCATCAGCCCGGCACAGAACAACGGCGAGGGCCGCTGGCTTTGGTGCCTCGGGCGCCTGAAAACAGGGGTCGCGCTTAAGCAAGCCCAGGCCGAGATGTCTGCCATCGCGCGGCAGCGCGCCGCAGACGATCCTTATTTCAACAAGGATTGGACCGTTACCCTGGAACCGCTCCGTGACGCGTTGGTCCGAGACGTCAAGCCATCGTTGCTTGTCTTGTTAGGCGCAGTGGGCCTACTGCTGGCTGTGGCGTGCGCGAACGTAGCGAGCTTGCTGCTGGCACGCTACACTGCGCGCCAGCGGGAGATCGCGCTTCGGGCTTCTCTGGGAGCGGGCCGGCTGCGTGTTGTCCGGCAGTTATTGACGGAAAGCATCCTGCTTGCGGCGGTGGGCGGCGCACTAGGCATGTTATTGGCTAAGTGGGCAGTAACCGCACTTGTCTTCTTAGCTCCGAAGGATCTTGCCCAGTCGATTGATATTGTGACGGACACACGGATTTATCTGTTTGCCGTGTGCCTTGCTGGGTTGACAAGCATTGTCTTCGGTCTTGCTCCGGCTCTAGCCGGCTCGCGAAGCGAATTGGTACAAACGCTGCATGCCGATAGCCGCTCGAGCATCGGCGCCAGGAGCCATTTGCGCGCGTGGTTCGTCGGAGCCGAAATCGCACTATCCGTCATACTGCTGAGCGGCGCCTTGCTGCTCTTTCGCAGCCTGGAAGGATTGCAACATGTCGATCCAGGCATACAAGCGGCTGACTTGCTAACACTTCGCGTGTCGCTCCCCGGCGCACATTACACGAAACCATCGCAAACGATCCAATTTTTCGCGCGCGCCGTACGAGAAATCAGTTCGCTTCCCGGAGTACGGGCCGCCAGTGCGATCAGCCATTTGCCGTTTGATGGAAGGCCGCCAGGGACGTATGTGGTGCTTGCCGGACGTCCTCGCGCCAAGCCCGGCGAGGACATCGGTGCCACGATTCGTACCGTCTTGCCCGGCTATTTCCGGACGATGGGTATTCCTTTGCTACGCGGCCGCGACTTTACAGCCGCGGATAACGAGGAAAACACGCCTCACCGCTTTATCGTGAGCCAGGCATTCGTACGCAAGTACCTGGGGACAGCCAACCCTCTCGATCAGCAGGTCAGCGTCTGGATGGAAGAGAAAAATCCGTTCGGCCAAATCATTGGAGTCGTTGGCGACGTAAAGGACGAGACGCTCGACCAGCCTCCGACTCCAACCGTCTACTATCCGCACGCCCATTTGGCCTACAATCGCATGATCCTTGTCGCTCGTTCACCCAGCAGCCCGCTTGCTCTCACGGAGCCGATCAGGCGGGTTATCCGGAGCATCGATCCCGCACAGCCGATTGCGGATGTCCGGACGATGGACGAAGTCATTGCCGATACCTTTTCACGGCAGCACTTCAGTACGCTTCTGCTGGCCGGCTTTTCCGGCGCGTCGTTGCTTCTTGCAGCAATCGGAGTTTATGGCATTCTTGCATATTCTGTTTCCGAACGAACGAGGGAAATTGGCGTGCGCGTAGCAATCGGCGCCACGCCTGATCGGATCATTTTTTTGATTATCCGTGCTGTCGCTAACCCGGTCATAGGCGGAGTGGCCATTGGCATCAGCGGGGCACTCGCTCTCACTGGTCTGTTGCGCAGCATGCTATTTGATATCAGTCCTCGGGATCCTCTGACGTTTGTTTTCGTACCGGCGGCTGTTGCGGTCGTGGCCTTAATTGCCGCATATCTTCCGGCGCGCCGGGCTGCGCATTTGGAGCCGATGAGTGCCCTGCGGGCTGAATGATACTGGCGACCGATGCAGCTAATTGGCAATTGGCCTTCCCGCGATTCAGCGAGGTGCGCCTTGCGAAGCTTCGAGTGGATTGCCGATTCTGAGGCAGAGGACCAGGCTTCCGGCTGCGACAAAGGCCAGTGTGATGAACAGGAAACTCGCGGCGAGTGAATGCGTTCGATCGTTGAGAATTCCAATTAAGTAAGGCCCGGCGAGACCTCCAAGTTGTCCGAACGAATTGATGAGCGCGAAACTCGCCGCTGCAGCCGACCCGCTCAATATCAGGGTTGGCATTGCCCAGAACACAGGGTAGAGCGCGTAAATGATTCCGCTGCCCAACAGGATAAAGATTATCGCCGGGTAAAAATCGTGGCGAAAGGTGATTGCGAGACCATACAGCAGTCCGCTCAACAGAAGCGGAATGGCGGCATGCCAGCGCCGCTCCGAAATACGGTCCGAATGCCAGCCGTTGAGCAGCGTCCCGGCGATGCCCATCAAGGCGGGAAGAATCAGCAGAGAAGTAACTGTCCGATCGGAGAATCCGGAAAGCCGCTTGATGAACGTCGGCATCCAATATGCGCCACCCAGATATCCGGAGAGGCTCAATAACCACACGGCTGCCAGCAGCAGAACGCGCCCGTCGCAAAACGCCTCGAGGACTTTTAAACTTCGCATTTTCTTTTTTGCTGCCAGTTCCTCGGCCAGCTCGTTTCGCAGCCAATCCCGTTCGTCTGGCGGAAGCCAGCGTGCCTGTGATGGCCAGTCGGTCAAATAAAAAAGGGTTACAACACCCAAGACGATCGCAGGAATACCTTCCAGAATAAAGAGCCACCGCCATCCGCTTAGCGAGAGCCAGTGAACGCCCAATACCCAGCCCGCAATCGGGGCGCCGATCAGAGATGCTGAAGGGACGGCGGCATATAGGCAGGCGATCGCAAAGCTACGCTCGCGCAGTGGGCACCAGTGCGTCAAGTAGACGATCATGCCCGGGAAAAAACTGGCTTCGGCGGCTCCCAGCAGGAACCGCACTGCATAGAACTGCGCGGCACTATGAATGAAACCTGTCAGGATGGTGATTGCCCCCCAGGAGATCATGATGCGCGCAATCCACTTCTTTGCGCTCCAGCGCTCGACGATAAGAGCGCCGGGGATCTCAAACAACACGTAGGTCAAATAAAACATGCCTACTCCGAGGCCATAAACGTAATCGTTGAAGCCCAGATCCGCGCTCATCCGAAGGTTGGCGAACGATACATTGACACGGTCGACGTAATTCACGACATAAAGAACAAATACGAAAGGCAGAACGCGAAAAGCGACACGCCGCCGCGCTCGAAGGCCGATAGCTACCGACCCTTGTAGCGTCCGCGCTGGAGGCGGGTCAGGCATGGAGATCTTCCCCATCGTTGTTTACACAATTCGGCGGCGGCTTCCCGATCCGGCCCCTCGGACGTGTCAGCGAGGGTCTAGTCATTCTACAGCAGAACCCCGATACAGCAAGCGCTGGCTTTGTAGGTTTCGGTAAGGAGCCCAGTCAGCAATGGCTATCTCATCTTGCCAAAGCCGTAAGCTAGATACCGTCTGTAAGAAAGTCCGGCTTGATGCGACTACCTCTATGGAAGTCCAAAAGGAACTCCGGAAAGATGGTCGCCGAATCAGCCATTGCAGACCAAACGATCAAACTGAATGCCACTGCACGGAGCAGCAGGTTCTGCGAACTATTTGAGAGCTATCAGCCGGGGCTGCGCCGTCTTGTGGCGGCATATGTCACGAATCCAATGGATCGAGAAGACCTGCTGCAAGACATCGCGGCAGGGATATGGAAATCGCTTCCGGATTTTCGCGGAGATGCCACTGAGCGGACCTGGATCTATCGCATCGCACATAATATTGCGATCCGCAGTTCCTCACGCCAGCGAGCTCGCAGCATACACGAATCCCTGATTGAAGCTGGATTCGAACACCCATCCACCAATCCAGGGGCTGAACACGAGTTGCTGGCGGAAGAGAGGCGGCGCGCCCTGATGAACGGCGTCCGCGAGCTGGCAGTGCTTGACCGGCAGATTGTCACTCTCCACCTGGAGGGGCTGAGCGCTGCTGAAATCGAAGACGTTACTGGAGTCTCGCGAGGAGCCGTGGCAACCCGGCTGACACGAATCCGGCAAAGGCTTGCCGAGCGCATGCAAGCGGAGGGCATAGGGTCATGAACAAACCGGATGATTTAGAAAATCTTTGGAAAGCTCAGCCGGTGGAGACGGCAATGGGAGGAGAAGAAATGCGAACGATTGTTCTGAAAAAGATTGCGAGTTTCGATCGCGCCATCCGGCTGCGCAACAGGGCCGAGATCATAGCCGCCCTGCTCGTCTCTGGATTTTTTGTTTACTTCGCATGGATACAGAGAAATGGACTTGAACGGCTTGGAAGTATTATCATCGCGGCCGGCGCGATGTGGATCATCTATTACATTCGCCGGCATGGCATCGATTCCGGAGATCCGAACCCGAATCAGACCATGGCCAATTACCGTCGTGCGCTGGCCTTGAAGTACGAGCACCAGATTCGCCTGCTGCGAAACGTAAAATTCTGGTATCTCTTGCCACTGTACGTTGGGCTTCTCATAAGCAGCGCAGGCCTCCTTCAGGAGCACGCGCAAAAGGGCGTGCTCAGTTGGACCGATGCCGTCGGGCCGCTCGTCTACACCCTGATCTTTGTTGGAATCTGGTGGCTGAATGAGGTGTACACAGTTCGAAAGCTTCAGCGAGAGCACGCTCAGGTAACGTCTGAAGCGAAGGAGGAAACGCAATGCTGAAACGAGTCGCAGGGCTGCTCCTAATGACCCTGATGAGCCTGCAGGTACAGGAGCACCCATTTTCCGCCAAAATCGAAAACTGGCTGCATCTCGCTTGGAAACGAGCGGAACGGCTCTGTACTCCGAGCGTGGATGAGCTCGAGATGAAAATCGCGGTCGATCCCGACGGAACCAGAGCAAATCTACGATTCGTGCTTCAAGTAAGCACAGGTTTTCCGTTCCGCCACACGCATAAAATCACATTGTCGTTCCCGTTGTACTGTCGATCTCAGAACAAAAACTTCATTCCCAGTTCGATGACGCGCGCGTCGTAGGTGGAAGTGACTTTTCCGAAATTCTGACCGCCGAACCCCGTATCCACGTTATGGAATTGCGTGTGATTGAAAGAGTTGAACGTATCGATATGAAAGTCCAGGTGGCCGCCTTCTGTGGTACCCGGCAGAGGCATCCGGAAGACCTTGAAGAGTGACAGGTTCCAGTTGTTCCGTCCCGGACCGACGACACTGCCGCGGGCAGCGTTTCCGAAGGATAGTGCAGGAGGCGCGACGAATGCCCCTGTATTGAACCACTCATTCAGGGTCTCAGGACCGCTCGGGTTACCGACGAGATCCGGCCGGGCGGTTGCCCCTCCTCCCAAACCTAAGTTGTCGTAATTCAGCGTCGGCCCCGTCAGCGGAAATCCCGTCTCAAAGGTAGTAATGCCAGAAATCTCCCAGCCGCCCAGCAGCGTGCGGGCGAACGCATGGTTGGACCTTGCAAAAAACGGCAGATCGTAGATGTAGTTGGCGATGAAGATGTGACGGCGGTCCAGGTCGCTAGGACCGCGGTCAAACCTGCGGTCAAACGGGTTCGAGATTTGAGCGAAATCGCCGCTCAGGTAATCGAAGGAGTGGGAATACGTGTACGCGATCTGCCCTGTGAAGCCATGGCGGTTCTCAATCCGGAAGTTTACCTGCAGCGAGTGATAGTTCGAGGTCGTTGCCGTTTCGCCAAGCGTGATCGTCCCAAAACCCGGAAACAGCCGGTCGAAGTCCGGATTGTAGTTTCCTTTGCTGATTGCCAGACGGTTCGGATCGTCCAGCGGTACGGGGTTGATGTTTCGGTCGTCGCGCTGGTGATACGCCTCGTTTCCCACATACCCTACCGAGAAGACTGCTCCCTGAAATACTTCATGCTGGATTCCAAAATTCCAGTTCATGGTCGTAGGCAGTTTGTAGTCCGAGTAAGCCAACGCAGTGAAACCAGCGGGAAAAATGGGTCTCGCAGCGGCCAGGCCGTTGATCGCGCTGACGCTGGGATTCGAGAAATACACACTATTGACGGTCGGGCTGAAACTGAACGGCGGGTTGGGTCCGGTGTTGTATACGTCGTTGCCCTGTATGCGTTCATAGAACACACCGAAACCACCCCTGATTACCGTCTTACTTTGTCCAGTCAAGTCATAGGCGAAACCGACGCGTGGGCCAATGCTCTTATATGTGTTTTGCACAATTCCGCGAGGAATTCCGTTCTTGCCAGCTATGCCCACACCATTCAAGTAGAAGGGGACATCGGACAGTGGAACCCCGGATACGGTACTAAAGCCGGGCCCGTTCGGATCGAGACTTCCATCGCTATTGAAAATCGGCCGCTGAGCGGGGTCGTAGAGATTCTGGTAGAAATTCGACATGCGGTTCTGCACTTCGTAGGCGTGCGGAATGATCTCCCAACGCAAACCCAGATTCAACGTCAGACGACCTGTCGCGCGCCAGTTGTCGATGGCGTAAGCGGAACCTGTGCTTGTCCGCCAGTGCCCTCTGTCCTGGATCGCCAGTTCACTGTAGCTCTTGGCATAGCCCAGCAGCATGTCCGCTACCGGATTTCCGGTAAATGAACCGTCGAAATTATAGTTCCCCTGCGTATTGCCGAAAATGTCCTGGTTTTTGTGATAGCGCATGAACTGCCCGCCGAACTGGAAGTTATGCGATCCTTTCGTCCAGGTAAGGTCGTCTCGGACCTGATTATCTGCCGCGGCGTTATACCACGGCCATGAGGCAGGATCGTAATAGACGTTGTAAATGCCGCCGAGGTGAATCGTCGGCATGCGGTTGTCAGCATTGGATGAAAAAAATTCTTTTCCGGTCCACCCAGAGGGTTTGGCAAATACACCTACAGGCGACAACGTAATGGTATTTCCGTTGAAGTTGTAGGCGACCTCATTCACCACGTTCGGGCTGATCAGGTATGTCATCTTGACGACCGCGCTCCAGGACGGATTCTTGAAATTCGTTCCCAGCGTTGGGTAAGTTGCGCTGCTCCACAATGAGGTAGCGGTCTGGTACTCCGTCCCATCATGGATGTAATGACCCATGATGGAGAGCTTGCTGGTGAAGTAATGGTCCACCCGAAGAATGGTTTCCGGCACGCTTGTCGGGACGCCGCGCGATCCTGAAAAATTGTTTCCTTCGGCGTTTGGCAAGGGCATCGCGCCGCTCTGGAAAAAGAGGGTCGCGTTCGGGTCGATCAGCGACGCAGGAATGATATTCCCGGGAAATTGCTTGCCGGGAACCAACCCAAGAGACGCAAATTTCGCCTGCTGGGCCGGATCCTGCGTTTCCGGCACTAGTACCGGCGTACCGAGAGAGCTAAAATCGCCATTGCGCTGCACCTGCGGAACGGCCGGCGCGAAGATTTGAGTGCCCTGAACTATCTTCCGCCACTCCTGGTTGACGAAGATAAATGTTTTGCTTTTATCGGTGTTGTAAATCTTCGGAATGAATACCGGTCCGCTCACATTGAAGCCAAAGATGTTGTAACGGAGTTCCGGCTTCTGCGACCCGTTCAGATTGGCAAAAAAGTTGTTGGCATCCATGGCGTCATTGCGAAAATATTCATAGGCTGATCCGTGGAAATCGCGTGTTCCCGATTTAAGCGCCATATTCATCGTGCCGCCGGTGCCGATGCCGAAATCCGCGCTCGAATTGCTTGTCAACGTCTTAAATTCCGCCAGCGCGTCTACCGACGGCATAATCGTCATGCATCCGCCGCAGCCGCGATCGTAGTTCTCACCTCCGTCGATCATCCAGATATTATGTTCGGTGCGTTGGCCATTAAAGCTGATACCCGCGCTGCTTCCGACCGAGATGGGCAAGTTAAAGTCGGGAAGGTCGGCCGATGCGCCTGGCGTCAAGGTTGCGAGTTGGGCGATATTCCTGCCGTTAATAGCGAGCTTTGAAACCTGTTTGCCCGAAATCAGATTACTGATCTCGCTTGTATCGGCCTGCACGGCCACGGCCGCGGCTTCAACGGTGATGCTTTCCTTCGCTTCACCCACCTGCATCGAAGCGTCGACGCGTTTCGTATCGCCGACGTTCAGCACAACTCCCGTTCGCTCGTAACCCTTAAATCCCGGAGCTTCTGCGCGAACCGAATAGGTTCCGATCGGCAAGTCGGGAACGATGAAGTTACCGGATGAATTTGTCTCGGTATTCCGGACCTGGCCGGTGCCGGTATTAGTTACGGTGACTTTGGCACCCGGTATGACGGAGCCCGACGGATCGGCAATTGTGCCTGTTATGGTTGCCGTCTCCTGACCAAATAACCAAGCACTACAGAAAAGGGCCAAAAACACGTTGACTAACACAGGAGCAAGCAAACGATACATGGTTCCCCTCGCTGGTGGGCAGAAGCCCAAATTGCGGACGACTATATCGAAAGCTGCAAGCGCTTGCAATAGTGAAAACCCCTAGGCGGGCCGTCTCGGTTATTCAAACTGGATCGGGCATGCCCGATCCCCACAAAGGGTGCCAACTGAAACCTCCCGACTGGTGTGAGGTCTGACCCCCGGAGGGTCTTCGATTCATGCCACTCGCCTTGCAACCGCACGACATCGCTTTGCGGATCGGGCTCACGTTTTTAGCGGGGCTGCTGATTGGATTAAACAGAGGTGAACATGGACGTCCCGCCGGTTTGCGGACGACGCTGCTGGTGAGTCTCGCGGCGTGCCTCGCCATGTTGCAGGTAAACGCGCTGCTGAATACGGGCGGCAAGCCGCCAAGTTCGTTTATCACGCTCGACCTCATGCGCCTGCCATTAGGCATCCTTTCGGGCATGGGATTCATCGGCGGAGGCGCCATCCTTCGGCGCGATAGCCTCGTGCTCGGGGTCACGACGGCTGCTACTCTCTGGTTTGTCACCGTGGTTGGGTTGTGCTTCGGCGGCGGGCAGATCACATTGGGACTCCTGGGGCTCGCACTCGGACTTTTTGTGCTCTGGGTCCTGCAATGGGTAGAGCAACGAACAAAGCAGGAGCGGCACGCCACTTTGCAATTGCTCACCGATGCTTCCGGCCCGGGCGAGGATCAGATACGTTCCCTGCTCGCGGCGGAAAACATCAGGGTCGGTTCGGTGGGTATCAGTTATATGCAGCCAGAGAACCGCCGGGAATTCACGTATGAGCTATGGTGGCGGATCCGGCGCAGCGAGCACCCGCATCCTGGCATTGTGGAGAAGTTGGCCGCCAAGCCTGGAGTAGTGAAGCTCGATTGGAAGCCGTAGTTTCTGTCCATTGACAACCAAAAGATATCTATGGTAGATATCTATGCTAGATATCTATATTAAATATCCCCGGAAGATGCCCAAGGCCGATTATTTGCAAGGGTCTCTCGAGATCCTGGTTCTGAAGGTTCTACGGCGCGGTTCGAATAACGGCTACGCCATCGCGACGTGCATCGAACAGACATCGGACGAGGTTCTGCGCGTGGAGGAGGGATCTCTCTATCCGGCCCTTCACCGCATGACCGAAAACGGCCTGCTGAAAGCCGAATGGCGGACAACGGACGCCGGACGCCGCGCCCGGTTTTACGAGCTGACGGCAAAGGGCCGGAAGCGGTTGGAAGAGGAAGAGAAACGCTGGCACTCGGTAACCGCCGCAGTCGCTAAAGTTCTCCGAACCGTATAGAGGAGACCTTTCGAAATGAGCCTGTGGTCGAGATTTTCGCGGACCCTTCGTCCCGGTCGTCATACACAAGAGATTGAGGAAGAACTCCAGTATCATCTCGCCATGAAAGAGCAGGACGGATACGATGCGCGCGCCGCAAGAGTCCGTTTCGGAAATACGTCGCTCCTCAAGGAAGAGACGCGGGCGCAGGGCGTCTTCGTATGGTTCGAATCCTTGCTTCGAGATCTGCGCTACGGGCTCCGGCAGTTGCGACGGACGCCTACGCTCACGTTGGTGGTCGTGTTTTCTCTCGCGTTGGGGATCGGTGCGAACTCGGCCATTTTCAGCCTGGTCGATGCCGCGCTTTTGAAGCCGCTGCCGGTACGGAACCCTCAATCGCTTCGCCTGATCGAGTGGAGTACGGCAGAGGGCTGGCCGGGAGATCTCTGCCACATGCATACCGGGGACACAACCGGAGGCGCCAATGGCCCTATGCGAGGGTCTTCCATCGCTCCCCGGATTTATCGTCAACTGGCGGCAGAGCAACGCGGGTTTGCTTCCCTGATCGGTTTCTCGGATCCGGACAAGGCGGCGGTCTCAATCGGGAGCAGAGCGGCGGAACAATTTCAGCTCGAATATGTCAGCACGAACTTCTTTGAAGGACTCGGAGTGCTACCCCGATTCGGCCGCTCATTCTCCAGTCGGGACGATCGCGCCGGCGCTCCGCCACTCGTTGTGATCAGCGAACGGTTCTGGCGGAGCCGCTTCGGGAGCCGCGGAGATGTTTTGGGCCACCCAATTCGTATCAACAACGTTCCGGCGCAGGTGATCGGAGTCGCTCCGCCCGGTTTTTTCGGCGTGCAGATCGGTGAATGGGTGGATCTCTATGCGCCACTCTCGGCACTCAATGCGATCAGTCCCCGCGCCAAGCTCGATCGCCTGCTCAACGAGGCGGATACCTGGTGGTGGGTGCGTCAAATGGGTCGACTGAAGCCCGGCGTCAGCGAGCGGCAGACCGTTCAGCAAACGTCCGCCCTGTTTCAGCACCTGGTCGTTCCTCCGAATAACCGCCCTGTACCGGGTAAAATTCCCCAGCTCATCGCATCGCAGGGAGTACGCGGCTTTGATCCGATCGGAAACGACAAAGCGCGAGCACTCTGGATCCTCTTGCTGCTGGTGGGGCTCATTCTGCTGATCGTCTGCGCCAACGTAGCGAACCTCTTACTTTCGCGGGCAGTGGCGAGGCAGCGCGAATCGGCGGTGTGCCTGGCGCTCGGGGCGGGCCGCTTCCGGCTGGTCCGTCAGTACCTTATTGAAAGCATCACTCTCGCGCTGGCTGGCGGTGTGCTCGGACTGCTCCTGAGCCATGTGCTCGCCGAAGCCATTCATTCTTTCATTCGCGCTGATCTGAATATCGGTGGCTTCGATCTGCACGTCGACGCTCGCATTCTCATTTACACGGCGCTGATCTCCTTGTCCACCGTGCTTCTGTTCGGGCTTGCGCCGGCGTGGCAATTGTCAAGGGCCAGCGTCAACGACGCCCTGAAAGCGCACGGCCGCACCTTCGCGATCGGCCGCTTGCGGTTTCCGCGCGCGCTGGTCGTGGTTCAGATCGGCTTGAGTTTGACGGTTCTGGTTGCTGCCGGTCTGTTGGGCCGGTCGCTTGCCAATCTCGCGACGCTGGATATCGGTTTTGATCGCAACAACCTGATTTATGTATCGATTAACCCATGGAGCGCTGGATACCAGGAACAGCAAGTAAGACAGTATCTGGAGCGGCTTCGCGCCGGATTGGCAGCTATTCCCGGTATTTCGCGTGTGGGCGTGATTCAGGAACGGCCCCTTTCCGGAGGCGCCAATTCGACGTGGGTGAACATTCCCGGTCAGGCTTTCCATGAAGACGATGCTCACACCGTGCTCATCAACAGCACGAGCGATGGAGCGTTTGAGACGCTCGGCATCCCTCTGCTTGCTGGACGCACCTTTCAGGCCGGCGATATGAGCCCGAAGTCGGACGCTGTGATTGTCGACGAGCTGTTCATCCATCGCTTCTACGCGCATCAGGACCCGCTCGGAAGGCAGTTTGGCACCGGGCCGAAACCAACCGAACTGTATCGGATCATCGGTGTCGTGAAGAACAGCCGTTATAACAGCCTGCGTGAAGCCATCCAACCCACCATGTATCGGCCTTACACCACCGCACTTTGGCCGGGATTTGGCATCAACTTCGTGATTCGCGCAGTTCTCCCGGTGCGCCAACTGGCAGGTCCTATCCGTCAAGCTGCGGCGGCGGCAGATCCCAGCGTCCCGATAGTTGAAATCAAGACGCAGACGGCGTTGATCGATCATCTGCTTCTGACCGAGCGCCTGCTGAGTATTCTTTCCGGCGCATTCGGCGTTCTTGCTCTCCTCCTTTCGGCCATTGGCCTGATTGGCCTGCTCGTGTATGCAGTCGCCAGGCGCACGAACGAGATCGGCGTGCGAATGGCGCTAGGTGCGTCGCAAAGCGACGTTGTGCAGCTCGTGCTGAAAGATTCGTTCTGGCTCGTGGCTCTGGGGATTTGTGCCGGCCTCCCCGGGGCCTATTTTGTCGGTCGTCTATTGAAACACACGTTGTTCCATTTGCAACCGGCCGATCCCTGGACAGCGGGACTCTCGCTGTTCATTCTCGCCGCCGTTGCGGCGTTATCGGCGTGGCTTCCGGCTCGCCGTGCGGCGCAGATCGATCCGATGGCCGCACTGCGGGAAGAGTAGGTAAACTGGGCGTCCGAATTGGTAGCATCTATTCGTATGGAGCTGGCCATTCGTATACATGTCGAACAGTTGCCTGAGGGCTTATTCCTCGCAACCTCCGATGAGTTGCCTGGCCTTGTTGCGCAAGGACGCACCGTTGCCGAAGCTCTCGATATTGCGCGTGATGTCGCTCGCAGGCTAATTGAAGCGCGGCGCGAGCGCGATAACGCTCCGGATTTGCCGACGACCACTGAACGTCGCGATTACACGATAGTAGTTGCGGCGTAGATGGGGCGCCTCGCAGGCTTCCGTTATCGGGATATCGTCCGAAAGCTTAAAGCCTGCGGCTTCGAGTTCGATCGCCAGGCCGCAGGAAGCCACGAGATTTGGTACAACTCCCGCACAAATCGATACACAACCGTGCCCAATCACCCGGGCGATATGCCCGAGGGCAGCCTGAGAGCCATTTTGAAACAGGCAGCGATTGACCCGGATTCATTCCTGCAAGCTTGAGGAAGTCGATTCGCGCTGACAGCAAACCTGAGATACGTCCCAAAAAGCTTGCCTGGCGTATATACTCTGTTGTATAAAGTACTTCATAACAAATAAACGTGCGTGGCTGCCGCAGGAGATGGCCGAGCCGCCGCGTCTTCCTGCCATCGCACCCGGGCCGATCGAGCCGCGCTATGCGCTTCTGATCAACCCGTTCTACCCCAAAGACCCGCATGCGAGCTTCGGCAAACACGTCCTCACGCCCACTCTCGCTCTCACCAGTTTTGCAGCGACCACTCCCGCCACCTGGCGGGTTCGGTATTGGGACGAGAACCTGTTGCACGGCGCGCCGCCTTGCAATCCGATCCCTCAGGTGGTGGGCATCACTGTGCATCTGACGTTTGCCAGGCGTGCCTATGAACTGGCTCACTGGTTCCGCTCGCGCGGCAGTAAGGTCATTCTCGGCGGATTGCACGTCCTGTCCTGTCCGGACGAGTGCGTCCCGCATGCGGACTCGCTTGCCATGGGTGACGGGGTCCAGCTTTGGCCGCGGATCCTCGCCGACATCGAAAGTGGCAATCTGCAGGCTCGGTATTACGCGACGTATGAGAGCGACTACGCGCAAGACCCTGTTCCGAGGCGGTCGCTGCTTCCCCGGCGCAGTTTTCTCACAACTACCAGCCTGATCGCTACGCGGGGATGCCACAACCGGTGCCATTTCTGCTATCTCGCGACCGAAGGACTGCGCATGCCGTATCGGGTACGCAGTCCTGTGAGCAGGTGGCTGCGGAATTCGGAGCCAACGGCGAGCCCTATGCCGTCTTTGTTGACAACAATCTCGGCTCGCGCCGCGAGTACCTCCGGGCGTTGTGCAAGGCGCTGCGGCCGCTCGAAAAAATCTGGAGTGCAGCCGTGACCATCGATGTTACAGACGATCCGTCACTGGTGCGGGACATGGCGCTTGCCGGCTGCACTGGCGTGTTCATCGGCTTCGAATCGTTGAGCGATGAGAACCTGGCGAACGCTCACAAGAAGACGCCCAAGTCTGCCGATTACGCGCGCCGGGTTCGCCTGCTGCATGACCACGGAATACAAGTGAATGGCTCCTTCGTGCTGGGTTTCGATTGCGACCGCAAAGACGTGTTCGCGCGTACCGCTGAGTGGGTGGAAGAGAACCGCCTCGAATGCGCGACCTTCCACATCCTGACGCCCTATCCTGCTACACCGTTGTTCCGGCAGATGGAGGCCGAAGGAAGACTGCTGCACCGCGACTGGACACTGTACGACACAGCCCACGCCGTGTTCCGGCCGAAGCACATGACTCCTGAAGAGTTGGAGAAGGGCTACCAATGGATTTACGGCAGGCTGTTTTCGCATACTTCCATTTGGCGGCGCAGACCGAAGGACTGGCGTTCTGTCACACCGTATCTTGCGATGTCCTATCTCTACAAACGGTCAAACCGGTTCTGGTGTCTACTGATTAAGCACGATCTTGTTCATGTCGTCTGGGAGCCGCTGGTTCAACTGACACGTCTTCGCCATTTGCGATTCCGAGGGGAATTGGCCGCGGGACTAGAGCAGCGAAATTCGAGTGCCAATGTTATCGCCGCAGGAGTTTGACGGCCGACACAGATTATGATGTGACTGGTGCGTATCCTTGGCGCAGTATTGGTCGTTTGTTCCACGATCCTCCTGGCAGTACCCACGTTGCGGGCAGCTTCGAGCGAGCTCACTTTCAGCGAGGATGTCGCGCCGATCCTTTACAAGCACTGCGTCGTGTGCCACCATCCCGGCGATATCGCTCCCATGTCGCTGCTTACTTATAAAGATGTTCGGCCCTGGGCTGCGGCGATCCGCGAGGCCGTGGTTTCGCGCAAGATGCCCCCCTGGTTCGCGGATCCCTCCGTCGGCGAATGGTCGAACGATCCTCGCCTTTCGGATGCAGAGATAAAAACGATCAAAGAGTGGGTGGAAGGGCCGAAGTTGGAGGGCGATGCCGGGAAGCTGCCGCGCGCGCCTGAATTCCCGGACGACTGGAAAATCGGCAAGCCTGACGCCGTGATTGCGATTCCGGAGCAAACCTTGGCTGGCATCGGCCCCGATGAGTACACCTATCTCAACGTGCCGACAAATTTCAGCGAAGATCGCTGGATCATCGCCGCCGAGTTGAGGCCCGGCAATCGCAAAATCGTGCATCATGCGCACGTTTTTATCGCGAATCCCACGGAGGCGAGAAGGCCAGAGAAGCCCAGAGATCCGGTAGCCGAATACGCGAAATGGATTCGGATCCGTGAGGGCTCGCTCGAATGGGTGCGACCTGAGGCGCCGGTGATCGACAACGGCTGCTCGGTTGACGACAACGGCCTCTTCCCCGGTTCCAAGAGCTCAGATCTCGCGAGTCTCATCAGCTCTTATCTGCCGGGCCGCGAACCCGATGTTTACCCGCCCGGAACTGCCCGGATGATTCCGGTGCACGCCACACTCAATTTTCAGATTCACTATTCACGAACGACAGGCAAGACGGAAACAGACCGGACCAGTGTGGGGCTGATTTTCGCGAAAGAGCCTCCCCGACGGATTTCGCGGAGGATCGACCTCTCCAACCAGATGTTCATGATTCCGGCGGGCGATCCGGATCATGAGGTCACGGAGTGTCATACGTTCACGAAGAATGTCTTGGTCACGAGCCTCACCCCGCACATGCACCGGCGCGGAAAATCGATGCAGATTATCGCGCGCTTTCCGGATGGCCGCCAGGAGACGCTGCTGTCTGTTCCGAACTATCAATTCAACTGGCAATTCACGTACCGCGCAAAAAAGCCGATTTATTTGCCTGGCGGCACGCGGATCGAGGTGAGAGCCCGGTTCGACAATTCTCCGAACCATCCCGGCAACCC
>DATBHS010000071.1:0-17738 GCA_036557345.1 Bryobacteraceae bacterium | reverse complement strand
TGGCTTTCCCTGGACTGCACTCCCTGTGCCATTTCGCGCACGTTCTTTGCGCCAGTTTGCGCAGATACAGCGCCGATCATTGCTGAACATCCCAACCCAAGCGCTGGAAGCCGTGGTCATGCAATTGCCACTCACAGACGTGCAGGCGAGTTATCTGAACAGTAACGGCGAAGACTCGCTGGACCGATTGGCCGCATGCCGGGAAAGGAGAGCGTCCTATGAAAGCACGTCCGAACGTGGTGATCCTCGGCGGGGGATTCGCGGGGCTTGAAAGCGCGTTCTACTTGAAGCACAAGCTTCACGATAATGTAAATGTCACGCTAATATCTGACAGGAGTTATTTCCTGTTCAAGCCGAACACGATCTACATTCCATTTGGAGAAGATCCTGAAAAGTATCGCATTTACCTGGAGGAGCCCACCCGACGAAAGGACATTGCGTTCATCCAGGATCAAGTCGTCGGTGTGGATGCCGACCACCGGACCATCTTCCTTTCCAGCTATGAACTTCCATACCACTATCTGGTGATCGCGACGGGCGCCGATATGCGGCCTGAGGAGATCCCAGGCCTGCGCGAGCACGCAATCACCCTCTGGACTCCCGAAGAAATGTTAAGGCTGCGGCATAGTTACGCGCGCCTCGTGGAAAAAGCACGCGAGAAGGAAACGCAGCGCCTCCTCTTTTTAATACCGCCGAATAATCGCTGCTCGGGACCGCTCTATGAAATAGCGCTGATGACGGACACGTGGCTGCGTACGCAGGGAGTACGAGACCGAATCGATATCACGTGGAGGACCTACGAGGACAGCTACATCGAGGCTTTCGGGCCAAGGTTGAACACAGTCGTTGCAGGCGAGTTCGAAGAACGAGGGATTCACGGCTTCAAAGGTTGCCCAGTTGGCCGCGTGGAACGGGATGCTGTCTTCTTCCAAAATGGTGACAAGCACGAGTATGATGTTTTGGTCTCCTTTCCGCCCTACGTTCCGGGCCAGCGATACGCGAACTTTCCCGTTGATCACCGCGGTTTTATTTTGGTGGACCCGGAAAGCCGCCGCGTAAAAGGGCAGGACGGAATTTTTGCTGTCGGCGACATTGCGGATTTCCCGATCAAGCAAGCATTCCTCGCTCTCTTGCAGGCGGATGCTGCCGCCGATCATATTCGAGCAGCGATCAAGGGCAAGTCGCCGGAGGTGAATTTCGAGCCGATGAGTATGTGTGTGATGGAGGAGCTGAACAAAGCCACGTTTGCACAGGTCCCGTTGAGGTATACTTACGACCCGGCAAAGCAGGTCACCGTTGCAGCGGAAGATGTGAATCACTACAGAGTCGGGGTGTCACCACTTTGGAGGATTGGAAAGAAGGCACTCGGCCTCTATCTGCCCTGGCGATTTGGAAACGGAGAACCCTTTCATGCCGGCTTGGCATGGGAAGCAATGGACCTCGGCCTGAAAGTGATGTCACGCACTTTGGCGCATGCAGGCTGATACTGTGGAGTAGTTCAAGGGAGCCGGAAAATGTCCGGCTGGCTAGAGTTCATTCTCGAGGTTTGCGGTTATTTCGTGTTCCTGGGCTGGATTCTGCCTCGCTTGGGCGTGCCTACATGAATGTCCGGTACTCGCAGCGTCGGGTCTCGACGCGAGCAAGACCTGGATAACCGGGGAGTGGTCAACAATCAAAAACGTCGATAATCTGAAGAGAATCTGCGAATGTGTCTGGCAATACCGGCAAAAATCGTCGAGCTACTTGCCGCTGAAGAGTCCTCTGCCGTCGTGGAGCTGGCTGGTGTGCGTCGTCAAATCGACACCGGACTGCTTGGTGACGACCCTCCAAGGATAGGAGATTGGGTCCTCATTCATGTCGGTTTTGCCATGAGCAAGATCAGCGCAGAACAGGCTCTAGACCAGCTGCAGGCCCTTACTGTTCTCGGTGAGCACGAGGCGGCATTGGAGGAGATTCGGGGCTATGAATTCAACCAGTCAACAAGCGGAAACGAGCGGGGCCAGACGTGAAATTCGTCGATGAGTTCCGTGATCCGGCAGTGATCGGACATGCAGTATCCGAGATTCGCCGTCTGGCTGGACCAAGCCTTGCCGATAGAGGCCGCCACTACCGATTCATGGAAGTGTGTGGGGGCCATACGCATGCCATTTACCGGTTTGGCATAAAAGACCTTCTTCCTCCGAACATCGAGCTCGTGCATGGCCCCGGTTGCCCTGTCTGTGTGCTGCCCATGGGTCGAATCGATGACGGCTTATCGTTGGCAAAAGATTCGAACTTCATCTTCACTGCCTTCGGTGACATGATGCGCGTGCCCGGGGCCTGTGGCAGCCCGCTACAACACAGGGCGCGCGGAATGGATATTCGCGTCGTCTATTCACCTTCGGACGCTCTCAAAATTGCGGAAAGAAATCCAGGGAAGGAAGTGATTTTTTTTGCGATCGGATTTGAGACGACGGCTCCTTCCACTGCTCTGATCCTGATGCGCGCTAAGGCAAAGAACATCTTCAATTTCTCAGTCTTTTGCAACCATGTGACTATCATCCCTGCAATCCGAGCGATTCTCGATTCGCCCGATATGCGGATCGACGCCTTCATCGGACCAGGACATGTTTCTACCGTCATTGGGTGCCGGCCCTATGAGTGGGTTGCGAAGAAGGAGAACAAACCGATCGTGGTCTCCGGTTTCGAGCCGGCGGATATCCTGCAGTCGATCGTGATGTTGCTGCAACAACTCAGGGGGCACGAAGCGAAAGTTGAGAATCAGTACAAACGAGCGGTTCCGTGGGAGGGAAATCGGTCAGCTCTTAAAGCAATGGCTGAAGTGTTCGAAATACGGCCGTACTTTGAGTGGCGCGGGATGGGATTCATTTCCCAGTCCGCTTTGCGGATCCGCGAAAGCTACGCGGCGTGGGATGCGGAACGCCGCTTTCAGGTCCCAGGTGTGAGGGTGACCGACCCTAAAGCCGCTCAATGCGGTGAGGTGCTGAAGGGAGTCTTGAAGCCACCACAGTGTAAGTTATTTGGGCGAGAATGCACACCAGAACAGCCCGTGGGAGCGTTAATGGTTTCTTCAGAAGGCTCGTGCGCAGCGTATTACAACTACGATCACCGCAGGAGCGAGGCGCTGACGAACATTGGCGCTCCAGCTTGAAACAGAACTCCGCACAATGCTTTGCGATGCGAAAATCCGATTCCGTGATTCTCAAATCGAGATGGCGCACGGAGCGGGAGGCAAGTCTAGCCGCAAGCTGATCGAAGGACTCTTCGCCCCTCTACTGCTTGGTCCCTCGAGCGGCCCGTTAGGCGATGCGACGTACTTTGAAACCAATGGAACGCGCATTGCTTTGACCGCGGACTCTTTTGTGGTGAAGCCGTTGTGTTTCCCGGGAGGATCGATTGGTGGACTTGCAGTGAATGGGACTGTGAACGATCTTGCGGTATCCGGGGCGAGGGCCGAAGCGATGCTCGTCACCTACGTTCTCGAAGCAGGGCTCCCGGCCGATCTTCTTGAAAAGGAAGTTCGCGCTATGGCCGAAGCTGCTCGCATCGCTGGTGTATCGATTGTCGGCGGTGACACGAAGGTCGTGGAACATGGGAAAGCTGATCAGATGTACATTACGACGGCAGGGTTTGGCAGCCCGATTCCGGGACTCACGCTATCGGCTTCGTTGGTACGTCCGGGCGATCGTATATTGCTCAGCGGGGCCCTTGGAGATCATGGCATTACGATTCTGCTGGCCCGAGGCGAACTGGACTTAGAAGCGGATCTGCAGTCCGACACCCGATCGGTTCTTCCGCTCATTGAAAGGCTCGCCGTCGTGACCGGACCAGGCATTCGCTGGATGCGTGACCCCACTCGGGGTGGCCTGGCAACCTCGCTTAATGAGCTCGCGCGGGACTGCGGCTTAGGAGTGTTCCTTTTCGAAGAGCAGATTCCGGTTCACGATGAAGTGCGTGGCGCCTGTGAGTTGCTGGGGCTTGATCCCCTCCAGATAGCAAACGAGGGCCAATTTGTTGCCATCATCGCGCCTGAGTACGCCGAGGCGGCGCTAGACATCTTACGAAGTGCTCCGGACGGCGATGAGGCGGCAGTCATAGGTGAAATACGGGAGCAGCCCCTCGGCACTGTGTTAGGAATAACCGCTTACGGCGGCACGCGAGTCATCAACATGCTGGTGGGTGACCCATTACCGCGCATTTGTTGAGAAGATGCCGGTCCGTCACGTAGCAACGTCCACAGGTTATGTCGAGAACGCATTCCTCGCGCGGAACGACTTGTTTCGTGAGTTCTTCTCGCGAGAAGCGCAACATCTGGCACTCGCCTGCTACGAAATGTCCCAGCGATTCCTCGAGGGCGGCCGTCTCCTGTCATTCGGACAGGGACCGTACGCCACAGATGCACAACACGTCTCAGTCGAATTCGTTCATCCAATAATCGTTGGCAAGCGCGCCTTACCGGCACTGGATCTGTCGATGCTCTTTCGACCGTGGCTGGAAACGCTCCTTCTGCCGGTGGATATCGTAATGGGTTTTGGACCGCCGGATGGCGACCCAGAAGTTCAAGCGGCACTTGAAACGGCGCGCCAGCGCGGGGCTATGACGTTCGCGCTGCCCGGAGATTACGGTTCGTATAGCCTGAAGGCGGCAACTTCTGATCCTTTCATACACCAGGAAATGATCGAGATTCTTTATCACACCCTCTGGGAGACAGTGCACGTCTTCTTTGAGCGCCGGGAATTGGGTTACGGCGCTGGTGCCGCACGTTTTCTTTATCCGTTTCTAGGCGAGGAAAAGCAGGGCCCTGCGAACGTAATCGAGGAAGTAGCAATCTCGATTTGCATGAAAGTTGAAGAAGATGCGAGGTTGCGAGCAGAGATAGCCCGTGAGCAATCCGAGCGAATTGCGAACACAGCGTCAGCGATCCGCAAGCGGGTCGAGCAGGGCGGCAAGCTGATTCTGTTCGGCAATGGAGGTTCAGCGACCGATGCCAACGATTGGGCGATTGACTGCATTCTTCCGCAGAAAGGGGGTCGCCCGATTCCGGCTGTTTCACTATCACTCGAGCCAGCTATCACAACCGCGCTTGCCAATGATATTGGAACGGAGGTGATTTTCCTTCGTCAGCTCATTGCACACGCTCGCGCTCCAGACGTAGCCATAGGTATTTCGACTAGTGGCGGATCGCCGAATATTATCTTGGCGCTCGAAGAAGCGCGCAGGCGTGGTCTTCTTACGGTTGCGCTTGCCGGATATAACGGCGGAGAAGTCGTGCGGCGCAGCCTGGCCGACTTCCCTCTGATTGTGCATTCCGATTACGTCCCACGGATTCAGGAAGTGCAGGCTTCGATTTACCATGTCCTCTGCGAGCTTGTAGGAGGTGCGACCGAATGACGGTCGCCCGTTCCATTTCTGTCCATGGCATTGTGCAAGGCGTTGGCTTCCGTCCATTTATTTTCCGCCTGGCGCGCTCACATTGTCTCAATGGATGGGTATGTAACGGATACGGTGGAGTCGATGTACATCTCGAGGGCGACGAGGCGCATTTTGAAGCTTTTCTTCGCGACCTCACTCGCGAAGCTCCGGCCGCAGCGAAAATCGGGGGCATCCGGGTTCTGGAATGTGAAGCGACCGGCTTGCAAGAATTTAGCATTCGAGACAGCCGCTGCGACGGCCGCCCGGCGGTCACTATTTCACCAGATCTCGCTATCTGCGAGCAATGCCGGGCAGAGCTCTTTGATCCCGAAGACCCGCGATCCGGTTACCCGTATATCAACTGCACGAATTGCGGCCCTCGTTACTCCGTTATTGAGAGCCTCCCCTATGATCGTTCCAACACCACCATGAAGGGGTGGGCATTGGACGCATTCTGCATGGCGCAATTCCATAATGTTCGCGACCGGCGGTTCCACGCACAACCGGTCGCCTGTGCTGCCTGTGGTCCCCACTATCGGCTCGAACTACCGCGAGCAACGATTCAACGCGATGCACTCAGCGTAGAACGTACGGCTCACCTTCTCAGGACAGGGGCTATCGTAGCGATCAAAGGCCTCGGCGGTTACCACCTGGCTTGCGATGCACGAAATGCCCGGGCAGTCGGATCTCTTCGCAAGCGTAAGGACCGCAAGGAAAAACCGTTTGCTGTGATGGCGCGGGGGCTGGATGTAGCTCGAATATTCGTAGAACTGTCGCCCGAGGCGGAACGGCTATTGACATCAGCCGCACGTCCAATCGTTCTTGCTCCGGCAAAAGCGCTGCTGCCGGAAGTTGCGCCGGATAACGATGAATTAGGGATAATGCTGCCCTACACGGGCTTGCATCATTTGCTGTTTGCTGCGGGCGCGCCAGATGTGCTTGTGATGACGAGCGGCAACCGGTCGAGCGAGCCCATCGCCTACGAAGATTCCATTGCGCGCGAGAGCTTATCCGGCATAGCAGATGCGTTGCTCGTCGGCGAGCGGCCGATCGCCCGGCGCGTGGATGATTCAGTGGTTCGTGCAGGAGCCTTCGGCCCAGTTATTTTGCGGCGATCCCGCGGCTATGCGCCCGCGGCGGTAACCGCAATTCCTGCGTCACAACCGATTCTCGCTCTCGGTGCCGACTTGAAGAACAGCGTCACACTGGTTATTGATGGCCAGGCCTTCGTTAGCCAGCACATTGGCGATCTCGATCAGTATGAATCGCTGAAGTCCTATAAAGAGACCGTTCGTGATCTTTCCTCGATGTACGAGCTGGACTGGGAAAAGCTCATAGTGGTGCATGATAAGCATCCGCAATATGCTTCGACGAATTACGCCCTGGCTCTTCCGGCTGCGCAAAAAATAGATGTTCAGCACCATCGTGCGCACATAGCTTCCGTACTGGCTGAAAAGCGTGCTTGGGAAAAGCACGTAGTGGGCGTGAGCTTCGATGGTGCTGGATTTGGGGATGATGGAACAATCTGGGGAGGCGAATTCTTCGTAGGATCTTTGAAAGACGGCTTCGAGCGCATGTTGCACTTGCGACGGGCTGTGCTGGCCGGAGGTGATGCAGCGGCACGGTATCCGGTGCAGTGTGCAGCGGGTTTTCTGGCTCAGATCGAAGGCCTGCCCGATCTGACCGCTCCACCGTTTCAATTTCCCGACCGTTATCTTGCTTCTTTGTTATTGGTTCAAAAGGGTGTGCAAGCCTTTGAGACAACTTCAGCCGGTCGTCTCTTCGATGTGGCGGCAGCGCTCATTGGCTTTACGCGCCACATCAGCTTCGAAGGCCAGGCTGCAATGTGGCTGGAACATCTGGCCCGGCGTGCACAGGCTGGCGATTCATATCCATTTCTTATAAGAGGCGATGAGCTGGACTTCAGGCCATTACTCGAAGCCGTCGTAACAGACCGGATTCGAGGTTGTGATCCCACAAAGATCGCCCGCGCCTTTCACCTGGCAGTTGCCCGCGGTATCGGCGAAGCGGCTTTGATGTTGTGCGAAATACATCAAATCGATACAGTCGTACTCTCCGGGGGTGTTTTTCAAAATGAGCTGTTGCTCGAGAACCTAAGATCAATGCCCGCGCTTCGAAGCATTGCTATGTGGACAAACTCTGCCGTCCCTCCAAACGATGGAGGTGTCAGCTTGGGACAGGCGGCCATCGCGGCGATAGGTCTTGAAGGTCCCCATGCATGAACTCTCTATTGCTTTAAGCATTCTGGCGCTAGCCGAGGACGAGTCAAAGCGGCGAGGCGGGGCTCGTGTGGAAGCAATCTATTTGAAAATAGGTGTCCTTTCGGGTGTGGCAAAAGCGGCATTGCTTTCCGTCTTTCAGCTTGCAACGGAGCGAAGTGAATACGAGACCTGCCGTCTTGTAATCGAAGACATTCCGATTTCTGGATATTGTTCGAAGTGTCAGTCTGAAAAGCCAATCCACTCGTTACAGTGCCTTCAATGCACAAATTGCGGGAATGCCATTTCTGAGGTCCTGCATGGGCGGGAATTGGAACTCTCGGCTCTGGAGTTGGTGTAATGTCGAGCACGCCTCGCATTGTCGAAGTCCGGCAGAATATCCTCAAGCGCAATGACGAGGTAGCCAGAGAACTGCGACAACGCTTCCAGCAAGCCGGCGTCTATGTGGTGAGTTTGGTTTCGAGCCCTGGCTCCGGAAAAACAACTTTTCTGGAGAAGACCCTAACACTTTTAGCTCATCAATATCGGACTGCCGTACTGGTTGGCGACCTGGCCACCAATAACGACGCGGCGCGGCTTGCGCGTAGTCATGTCCCAGTCAGGCAAATCACGACTGGCACACTTTGCCACCTCGAAGCAGCGATGGTCGAAAGCGCCCTCGAAGAGTGGTCGCTAACTGATTTAGACCTCCTGTTTGTTGAGAATGTCGGGAATCTGGTTTGTCCGGCGTCTTATGACTTGGGAGAAAACCTTCGTGTGGTCCTGTTCTCGGTCACTGAAGGCGAAGACAAGCCCTTGAAGTATCCTCCGATCCTTCATAGCGCAGATATGGCAATCGTCACAAAAATCGACTTGTCCCAAGCCGCTACCTTTGACGGGGATACGTTCTATCGCAATCTTCGGGCAGTTCGGCCGGGAATGACCGTGATGGAAGTATCGGCGAAGACTGGCAAAGGCATGTATCAATGGCTGAACTACATTACTGCCATACTTGGGCCAACTCAAGGGCAGGTATTTGGACCGGAGGGACGAAAGTAACCTCCGAGAACAAGCACAATCCTTGGTTGCAGTAACGGCGGGAGCCAGGCTGCGGCGATGATCGGCGTTTGTTAGACGTTGGCTTTCGGATACGTCACTAAACCAGTTTCTCCTTGATTTCCGTAATCAGATCGCCAGATCCACAAAAGGTCGGCGAAGAAGAGCGTGGCTCGTCCCGGGTTGGCTCATTGCACTCAGTCGGCGCGGAATTTAACCCTGAAATTAAGTTCCTGAGAACCGCATCCAGCCAGAATCTCTCTTCGCATCGCCGGAGTTTGGTGCTACGTTTGCTGAGTCTGAGCACAGATAGGCCATTTCACCTAGTGGTGCACGATGAAATTCAACCATATACTCTTTCCAACAGACTTTTCCGAGCGCAGTCGTGCACTCACTCAACAGGTCGAATGGCTGGCGGTTCGTTTTGGTTCGCGAGTAACACTACTGCATGTCTTCGAAATACCGGCCGCGTGGTACGGAGCCGGAGACGTAACCTTCATCAACATGGATTGTCTCAATGCGCTCAGCGACGCAGCGAAACAGCACCTGAAAAACTGGGCACCTAAGATCCCGGACGCTCGCGTGGAACGCGCTGTTGCCGAAGGCAATGTTGCGGGCCAAATCCTGGACTTTGTCACTGAGCATGATGTGGATCTCATCGCGATGGGCACACATGGCTATGGAGCAATTCAGGGCTGGCTTTTGGGTTCTGTGACGGCGAAAGTGTTGCACGCCGCGAAGTGCTCAGTTTGGACCGACTCGCTGTTACATGCACGGCCGAACCAATTCGGCATGTCGAGGATCCTGTGCGCAGTGGAACCAATGGAAGAGGCTATCCCGTTGCTGCGGTTTACCAAGCAGTTCGCGGAGGAACTGGGTGCGACAGTAAGGCTCGTCCATTGCGTACCCGAACTTGAGACCCGGCCAAACCGGTATTTTGACTTTGATCTACATCGATACCTGACTGAGTCGGCACGAGTGGAGATCGCCAAACTGCAGCGAGAGGCTGGGACCGAATTCCCACTCACCGTCAGCGGAGTAGGAATTTCAAACGCACTCACGGAGGCTACCGCAGAGTATGGGGCCGACTTGGTCGTGATCGGGCGCGGCTTGGCGCAGAAGACGCTGGGACGGTTCCAGACGCATGCATACGAAATTATTCGATATGCTCCCTGCCCAGTGCTCAGCTATTCGGTGAGCCAGCCAAGCCATATTTCTTCATCTTGTATCGAAGAGCATCTCTCCCAATGCGCAGGAGGCGCGCCGCTTCCGACTGGTTCCCGGCAGCCTTAGACAATGCGTCCGAAATCAGGCGCTGCTCTGTATTTTCGAGCATCGAGGCGGATGATCCGGTCTCGAAAGCCGTGACAAGAACAGCTCCAACAAATGGGAGTTGCGGGGTCACGCTGAGGAAGGACTCGAGGCTTCGAAGGCATTCGGGCAGCTCTCGAACATCAATCGTGTCGCTCAAGGCCATCATGCAGGCGTAGCCGACCAACCGTTTCTGATCCGGATTCAGTGGACCCTTTAACTCTTCTGCGAGCAGGTCAACCAATCCGATGATCGTGTGGAGTGGTGTTCGAAGTTCGTGGCTCATACTGGCGAGGAACTCGCTTTTGAGCCGGTTGGCCCTCTCGACTTCCCGGTTCCGCTGATCCCGGGCGATCACGACGAGATGGATAACCATCACCGACGGCACTGCGGTTGGGATTACGTGGTTTCAGCACTCACCTCGTCTGTCAGATTACGAAACAAGTTCACTGCCTGCTCGCACGAGCGGCCACGATGACACCTTGCATCTCGGTCGCCGACATTAGGCATGGTGGCATCGCGAAACACAGAGCTCTGATTTCGTCAGATGGGTCTTTCGGCGCAACCTACCTACGTCATTTCGCGCAGGGCGCATGCTCAGCAAGCTCAAGTCCGCGAATCGTCGCTCTTCCTGTGGCAGAACGATTGCAGCTGCTCTTAAGAAGGATGTACCGTCGGAGCCAGATACCATGTCAACAATCAAGATAGAAGACGTCGGATCAAGATCCGACGTCGCGGCGGGCCTCACGAAGCAATTCGACGATCTGATCGACCGGGTCCGGCACCGCGCATATGCATTATTTGAGGAGCGCACCGGCGAGCATGGGTCGGATCTGCAGGACTGGTTTCGTGCGGAAGAAGAACTTCTTTTCCCCGCGAAATTTGAAGTGACCCAGGAGCCGGGAACCTACAACCTTTCTATATCTCTGTCAGGCCTGGCGGCTCAGAACCTCCGAATCTACATCCTCCAAAATGGCCTGTTCGTGAAGAGCAACCCACAAGGGGTGTACTCGGCTCGGGGTAAGCAGTCGACAAACGGGTCGCCAGCCCTTTTTTACTGGTGGCCACTTCCTGCCGGCGCCAATGTTCCTGGCATTATCGCCGAGTTGAAGCACAACCGTTTGGAAATCAAAATACCGATTGTTCGAAAAGCGCAGTCAATTGAAATTGAGGCTCCGGGCAAAGAGACTGCTGACGCCAAGAAGACTGCCGCCGCTTGAAGACCGAAAATGCTGAACTTTCACCGGATTCTATTCCCCGTCGATTTCTCGGAGCGCTCGAGACAAACCGCCCCCTATGTTGCTGGGATTGCGCGTAAGTTCCACAGTGACGTAATCCTGCTGCACGCGTTGGATGTGTCTCTGGTGTCTCCGACCGTGCCGCTGCTTCGACATGATCTCTTCCAGTCTTATGAAGATTTGGTCCGCCGGCAGCGAGAGTCAGAACTTGCGGAGTTTGCACCAGGCGTATTTGACGACCTAAGGGTGACGAGAGCTCTGGAAATCGGGGACGCCGCCGAGACGATCACCAGGTACTCTGAACGGAATGAAATCGATCTCATCGTTATGCCGACGCACGGACTGGGAACATTTCGCTGGCTCTTGCTAGGTTCCGTGACGGCGAAGATTCTGCATGATTGCGCCTGCGCAGTCTGGACTACCGTCCATTCTGAGACGCTTCTACCCAGCACGGTAAATGAGATTCACACAATCATCTGCGGTATCGATCTTTATTCGGAGCCGGTCCGCGTGATACAGGCGGCTTCCGATGTGGCTGCAAATTATGGCGCAGTAGTCCGCTTGGTCCATGCGATCGCCGCACCAGAAGCCAAGCCAGGAAGCAATATCGATTCAGGCCTCAAGCGGTTTTTGTGCGATACAGCGAGAGAACAGATTACCAAGTGTCAGGTGCAGGCGGGGACTCAATGGGAAGCTTGCGTTCTAAGCGGAAGTGTGTCGTCTGTTCTGCGCGAGGCAGCGGTGCATGGTCGTGCAGATCTTGTCGTAATCGGCCGTGGGCATCTCCCAAGTCATTTGGGGCGTCTTCGTACAAATGTTGGGGCGATCATTCGCGAATCGCCATGCTCCGTGTTGAGCGTCTAAGGCTCCACATGCCAACACTGGTGTTATTACGGCACGGGGAAAGCACTTGGAATCAAGAGAACCGGTTTACCGGTTGGGTCGACGTCGATCTTTCTTTGAAAGGTCGTGGGCAGGCAGAGGAAGCCGGCCGGATCCTTCACCGTCACGGGCTCAGGTTTGATGTCGCCTATACCTCAGTTCTGAAGCGCGCGATTCGGACCCTTTGGATCGTACTGGATGAGATAGACCTCATGTGGATTCCAACTCATGCCTGTTGGCGATTGAATGAACGACACTACGGTGCGCTGCAAGGGCTGAACAAAGCAGAGACAGCAGCAAAGTTTGGTGCAGGCCAAGTAAAGCTTTGGCGGCGCAGCTACGATGTACGACCGCCCCAAATTGCGAACGACGACCGGGGCTATCCAGGCCGTGATCCTCGTTACCGACACATCTGCCCCGCTGCACTGCCGTTGGGCGAAAGTCTGAAGGACACGGCATCGCGGCTCTGGCCGTGCTGGCAGCACTCCATCGCTCCTGCCTTACGGCGCCACGAAAAAGTCTTGGTGGTAGCACACGGAAACAACCTCCGAGCCCTGGTGAAGTACCTGGACGGAATTTCTGACAACGACATCGCCGATGTGGAGGTTCCTTGTGGTGTGCCTCTTATTTACGAGCTTGGTCCCGACCTGAACAGAATTGGCAGCTACTACCTTGAGGGAGCGGAAACGATGCGGCCCACCGATTGTGGGAATAGCCACGCAGACCGAGAAACTGGGCTGAGCCAACCCGTTGCCGGTCCAGAATCACACGGGTACTAAAGGGAACACTGATGCCCGGTTGAGGAATTGCAGAGCGATTGATATGGTTCCTATTTCCCGCATCCTTGCCCCGGTTGATTTCTCAGATCGCTGCCTTGGAATGATGCCCTATGTGAGGCTGATCGCCGAACTATATGGGGCCGAAGTGATTCTTTTTCATGTGGTGGATCCGGTTTATGTCATACAACAAATACACCGCCGCCTCTGCGAAGGCCACACCGATGTAGTCCCTGAAATACAGGTTTCCAAGCCCTTGCGCGTTCCGCAGTGGATCCTGACCGAAAGAGTGAAACAACTGGAGGGATTTGCTGCCTGCGAGCTTCAAAATCTCCCGGTGCGTTGCTTGGTGTATGACGGCGATCCTGAAACGCAAATCGCCGCTTTCGTCCAGTCGGAGGACGTGCAACTGATTGTCATGCCAACGCACGGGTATGGCGTTCTCCGGCGCTATTTAATTGGCTCGGTCACTTCGAAGGTGCTGCACGACGTTTCTTGTCCGGTATTGACCGGCGTGCACTTGGAAGAACAGGTGCCTCTCAGGCGCAAAAGGTTGTCTGTTATTGTCTGCGCGGTGGACTTGCGGTCCCACAGCCGGGACACACTCGCTTGGGCATCGAGGTTTGCACACGATCTGCGGGCCAGGCTCAGCATTGTTCACGTGGTACCTTCCGTAACTCCTGGCCTCCATGCCTCGCTTTCTTCGAAGGTAAGGCTCGAGTCGGAGGAAATGGCGCGGAAGGATGTCGAGAAGGTACAAAAACAGGCCGGCGCTGCGAGTGTGGAAGTCCGCATCCGCGAAGGTGATGTTGCGCGAGAAGTGTGCTCTTTCGCGCAGTCCATCGGAGCGGACCTGCTGGTCATTGGACGTAGCGCTTCGGATCACGAAATCGGACGATTGAGAACGAATGCCTACGCTATCATCCGGCAAGCTGCCTGCCCAGTGCTGAGCGTATAACCGGAAGACGCTGCTAGCTGGCAGGGTTATTCTTGACCCGTTGGCTTCGGAATTGCAATATCGCCGGTAAATGCCTCCCATTTCTCATATCCTCGTCCCGGTTGATTTCTCTGAGCGTTGCCTTGCCATGATGCCCTATGTGAGGACGATTGCCGGACACTACAGGGCCGACGTCACTCTTCTTCATGTGGTGAACCCCGTTTACGCTATCCCCGAGACAGGACTTTCCGCTCCCGTGCTCGTACCTGTTCCACAGTGGGTCTTCAAGGAAAAATCAGAGCAGCTCGAACGCTTTGCGGTGTCGGAGCTTATGGACCTTTCCGTACGCCGACTGGTATATGAAGGTGATCCCGAAACACAAATTGCCGCTTTCACACGCACGGAAGACGTGCACCTCGTGGTTATTCCCACGCACGGATATGGTGTCCTACGGCGTTACTTAATTGGATCGATCACTGCCAAAGTGTTGGACGACGTTCGTTGCCCTGTGTTGACGGGCACGCAAGCGGAGGCGCCGGTGTCGTTGGCAGAGGGAAAGTTGTCTCATGTCGTTTGCGCGATCGACCTGGGTCCGCGCAGCGCGGATACCCTGGCATGGGCATTCCGTCTTGCCCAGGACTTCGGGGCCAGGCTCAGTCTCGTTCACGTGATACCGTCGATAAGCCCTGGCCTGTACGTGACTTTTACTTCCAGGCTAAAACAGGAATGGGAAGAGATAGCGCGTAAGGATGTCGAGAAACTTCAAAGGGAGGCGGGCATTAAGGGCGTGAGTATCTGTATTCAGGAAGGCGACGTTCCCCGCGCGGTGTGTTCTTTCGCACATTCCATCGGTGCTGACCTGCTGGTTGTCGGACGCGGAGCTCACGTTGGCGGTGGGGGGCGATTGAGAACGAATGCGTACGCGATCATTCGGCAGGCGGACTGTGCGGTCTTAAGCGTATGAGCCGTCCTCGGGCTTGCGCTGCGGAGTCGCGCAATGGGAACGTGCTCGACATCTTCTTCAAACCGAAATCTGTCGCAGTGATCGGTGCCACGGAGAAAGCCGGACATGTAGGCCGCGCAATTCTCTGGAACTTGATCAGCAGCCCATTTGGCGGAACGGTTTATCCGGTGAATCCGAAGCGGGCCGCTGTGCTGGGAATCCGGGCTCATCCCTCAGTTTCCGCAGTTCCCGAGCGTATCGATCTGGCTGTCGTTGTGACACCTGCAGAATCTGTACCCCAGGTGATGCGCGAATGTGCTGATGCCGGCGTAGCGGGAGCTGTGATTATTTCTGCAGGCTTTCGCGAAACTGGCCCTCGTGGGTTGGAGTTAGAACGGAAAACATTGGAAGCCGTGCGAGCAAAAGGTATCCGGGTGATTGGTCCCAATTGCCTCGGGGTGATGTGTCCGGTTACCGGATTGAATGCCACGTTTGCTCCGGCCATGGCGCAGCCGGGCACGGTAGCCCTCATCAGTCAAAGCGGAGCCATCTGCTCCGCGTTGCTGGATTGGAGCGTTCGCGAAAAGGTAGGCTTTAGCGCAGTCGTCTCCGTCGGATCGATGCTCGACGTCGGATGGGATGCCCTGATCGATTACCTTGGCAGCGACTCCCATACGCGAAGCATCGTCATTTATATGGAGTCCCTCGGAGACGCCAGATCCTTCTTGTCGGCGGCGCGCGAAGTCGCGTTGAACAAGCCGATCCTCGTAATCAAAGCCGGCAGGACGGAATTGGCAGCGAAGGCTGCGGCTTCGCATACCGGTTCGCTGGCGGGAAGCGATGCGGTATTGGATGCCGCTTTTCGCCGGATCGGAGTTCTCCGCATCGATGAACTCGGCGACATTTTTCAAATGACTGAAGTTCTTGCGCGTCAACCACGGCCTGCCGGTCCGCGCCTCACGATACTTACCAATGCCGGAGGCCCTGGCGTTTTGGCTACTGATGCCCTGGTCGATCTCGGTGCGGAGCCTTCGGGTTTAGCTGCAGAAACAATCGATAGGTTGAATCAAGTGCTGCCACCGCACTGGAGTCACGCGAATCCGATCGACATCATCGGGGACGCGGGGCCAGATCGCTACGAGCAAGCCGTCAAGATAGCCGCAACCGATCCTAATACAGACGGTGTGCTCGTCATCATGACACCACAAGCCATGAGCGATCCCGTCGAAATCGCTAAAAAGCTAGTGCCGTTTGCATCTTTGAAAAACAAGCCTGTTCTGGCCAGTTGGATGGGCGGCGAGAAGGCCAGCGAGGGAGAGGTTGTCCTGAACGAGGCGGGGATCCCGACGTTTCCGTTCCCGGATGCAGCCGTCCGCGCCTTCCACTATATGTGGCGCTACAGCTACAATCTGCGGGCGCTTTATGAAACACCGGCGATTACAGATGAAAACCTGAACGCAATAGATTCTGCAAGGCAGCTCATCGACAGCGCGCGCCAGAACGAACGCACACTGCTGACCGAATTTGAGTCAAAACAACTGCTTGCATTGTACGGAATTCCGGCCGTTGCAACGCACCTCGCCGTCTCGGAAGACGATGCGGTTCGAGCTGCGGAATCTCTTGGCTATCCAGTAGTGCTCAAGCTGCATTCTTTTACCGTGACGCACAAAACCGATGTCGGTGGTGTGAAACTCTCCCTCCAAGACGCATCGAGCGTTCGTGCTTCATACCGTGAGATCCAAAGTGCGGTTACGGACAAGCTTGGCGCACAGCACTTCAATGGCGTGACGGTCCAACGAATGGCGCCCGCCGAAGGCTACGAACTTATCCTCGGTTCGAGCACGGACGCGCAGTTCGGCCCGGTGCTTTTGTTTGGTACTGGGGGGCAACTTGTAGAAGTGTTCCAAGATCGGGCTCTTGCGCTGCCGCCCCTCAACACCACGCTGGCGCGGCGTTTCATGGAACAAACGCGGATCTTCACGGCCCTCCGAGGAGTGCGCGGCCGCAAAGCTGTAGCCATAGAAGCACTGGAACGCCTTCTTGTCCGGTTCAGCCAGCTTATCCTGGAACAGCGTTGGATCCGAGAAATCGACATCAACCCCCTGCTTGCTTCTTCGGAAACATTGCTAGCTCTCGATGCGCGCGTGGTTCTTCATGCGGCGGAGACAGATCCGTCGGAGATCCCAAAACCGGCGATCCGTCCGTATCCTTTGAAATATGTGGGGCAAGCCATGCTGAAGGACGGGACGGTGCTCCATATCCGTCCGATTCGGCCGGAGGACGAGCCGGAGTTTGTCCGGTTCCACGCCACCCTGTCGGATGAAAGCGTCTACCGGCGCTACTTTTTCCTGATGAATCTGGAAAGTCGCGTCCGGCACGAGCGGCTCACTCGAATGTGCTTTCTTGATTACGACCGGCAAATGGCCTTGGTCGCCGAGCGCCCGAAGCGCCCAGGGGAGTCCGGCGAAATTGTCGGCGTCGGCAGGTTGATTAAGATACCAGGGAAGAATGAGGCAGAAATCGCGGTGCTGGTGAGCGACGCTTTTCAGAAGCGGGGAATCGGCGGCGCCTTGGTCCAGCGCTTGATCGACTTCGCCAAGGATGAAGGGCTGGAACTGTTAACGGCGTCCTTTCTCGCGGAAAATCAACCGATCGAACGACTGTTCAGAAACCTTGGCTTCACGTTCAGCGACGGAACGGAGCCGGAGACCCGGTATGCAGCATTGCCGCTCTAGCCTCAAATTTTGGTGCATCGGGTCAGATCGCGCACTTTGACAGAGCGAAATGACGCAGCCGTACGTTCTTCGAGCGTTTTGTTGTCAGGTTCGGGGATATTTTCACTGCTCTTATGTGGTCCTGAGCTTGCCTATTCCGGGAATGTCATGAGCGCCGGGGTACAACAGGCCAGAGCGCCTTTCGAAGATCCAGTTTCCAAGCCATGGGCCGGCTCCTGCCGGGCCGCGC
>DATBHS010000070.1:0-18850 GCA_036557345.1 Bryobacteraceae bacterium | reverse complement strand
GACCGTCATAGCCTGCGAGCCGGTCTGCCATGACCGTGACCGGAACCGACCCGCCGAGCGGAACATTCGGATTCTCCGGATCCGCTTCGAGCCGATAGTCGACATGCGCGTCTCGAATTGTCAGACGATACGCAAAATCGGCCCCCTCGAGTTCGCGGACATCCTTGAGGTGCAGAATATAATCCCCATCTTGCGGGGCCACAAAATCGAGCCGCGAGTCCGCTCCGTATCCGGGTCCGCCATCGTCGTTCCGCCAGGTCAGGTGAAACACCGGCAATCCATTTGAAGGAAACGTGGCGTTGGCGGGAAGAATCTCGGTCTTGTAAACCGCTGTGTTGACCGGGCGCACGCCCGGCGATGTGCCGAGAAAAGCCCTCCGCAGGCCATCGATTCCTTCCGTCTCGATGTCGGCGTCGGGCTGGTCCGGGATTACCGCGATTCGGTCAAGCTCGTCACCAATCATGTGAATAGCTGTATTACTCTTTAGGCGACCCGGTGCTCGTAACGATGGTGGAGACCACTAACCTCCGGTATCGAAACAATCGAACCCACTTCGAGTACTTGCACAGCGTGCGCTTTCAGGACAATCTTGTCTAGGGCCAAGTGGGTTCGGGTCCGATGATAGTAATTGGCATAAGCTCGCAGATGACGTCTCAAACCGTGTTCATTAAATACGATCAGGTGATCTAGGCACTGCCGGCGAATGCTGCCAATCAAGCGCTCAATATGAGGTCGTTGCCAGGGCGAACGTGGCGCTGATAGCACTTGCGCGATTCCCATCGCCTTCACCTGTTCGACGAACTCATGGCCGAAGATGCGGTCGCGATCACGCAATAAATAGCGCGGTGCGCTGTCCCACGGAAAGGCCTCTCGAAGCTGATGAGCGGTCCACTTCGCTGTGGCATGGTCTGTGACTGCGAAGTGATCTCTATGGCGGAAAGATCGAGGCGATGAGCAAGGTTCATGACGCATACCCGGGCAAGAATCTGTATTTCATCGAATTCATGGCCGAAGATCTGCAACATCCCGATCTGATGCCAGTTGCCGAGCCTGTCAGTGGAACCGTTATCGGAGCCATACGCAATTGGAGTCGCATTGTTCTGCTATGGAATCTGGCTGCCGATCCACACTTCGGCCCGCATACAAACGATGGCGGGTGCGGAATTTGCCAGGGGGCCATCACCATTGACGGCGATGCAGTCACTCGCAACCTCGCCTATTACGTGATCGCTCACTTTGCAAAGTTCGTACGCCCCGGATCCGTGCGCATTGCTTCAAGCGGGCCGGAGACGCTGCCTAACGTCGCGTTCCAAACAACGAACGGCCAGACGGTGGCGGTGGTAGCAAACATCAGCGGATCTACTCAGACTTTTAGTCTCGCCGTACGAGGAAGAATTGCAACAGCGACTCTGAAAGCTGGAGCGGTGGCCACTTGCATCTGGTGATCTGCTTCCGTTGGCGCGTCTAATTCCCTGGAACGGCCCAACAATCGTTGGAATCCCGATCGCACGCCTAAGAGATCGAGTGGTGGAGAGTCGGCAGTTATCGCTGCGGGCATGTCGCCGATGGGGATCGGAAATGACGTCGCCATTTCGGTTCGGGGCCCGGCAACCCTTACCGAGATCGTCGCGCTCAAACCGCTCGTATCTGGAAAAGATCGCGGCCACATCGGCGAGGCAACACATGGAGGCATCCCATGACGGGCATTGGCCCCAGGGCCCTCGTGATTTCGGCATACTGAAGTGGCCCAGTTCGGCATTTTAAATTGGCCCATCTGTTTTCTTGATTTCTGAGCAATTCAGCTCATTGCATCTCAGTACGCGCGGGCTGCATCCGGGAATTGTGCAAGACAACTCAACAAACGGCGTTTTGAGGAATGCCGCCGATAGCGAACTCGCTGTCTCGAGACTTCTATTGCCCATCCAGCCGGAGGATCACGTCGAAGGGTCTCCAAATGCTCGTTACACACTCGTCGAATATGGCGACTACGAGTGCCCCGGTTGTGGCGCCCTGTTTGTAACAATTCGTCGGCTTCACGAGCAATTCGGAGAGCAAGTCCGCCTCGTCTTCCGCCACTATCCTTTGTCTGGCATCCACCCGCATGCCCAGAAAGCCGCTGAAGCCGCAGAGGCCGCGGCTGCGCAGAATCGCTTCTGGGAGATGCACGATCTGCTATTCGAACATCAGGACGCACTTCGGGCCAGGGAATTATATAGATACTCCGAGCAACTTGGGCTAGACACAAAGCGGTTTCGCAGCGAGCTCAAGGCGCACGTGTGGGAGGACCGGGTTCGCGAGGATTTCCGTCGCGGGGTCGCGAATGGGGTCTACGGAACCCCGGGCTTGTTTATTAACGGAATTCGATACAACGGCGGGCTGGATCTTGCTTCGATTTTGAACGAGCTCAAGGCGAAAAGTTAGCTTCTAGCCGTCAAACAAAGCGAAACTACTGTTCCGATATGGGGGCTCTTTCTCCTATGAGCCAACGAACGAGCAAGTGGAACCCCCTAACAAGCCCCGACCGAATCGTTTTCCTGTGGCCTTCAGTCTGCCAGCAGCCTGAGTTCTGCGTACTCACATCCCAGTTCGCGGCAGAGCGCCTCCACAACGAGCTCATGATCGGCGCGCTGAGGCAATCCCAAAACTGCAACAGATCCAATCACGCCCGAGCCTGCGATTGCAACAGGAAAGGATCCGCCGTGCGCCGCAAACTCCGTAAGAACCAGTCCGAAGCGGTCGGTCAGAGTCGTGTTCTTCTGCTGCAGTTCGAGCCCCAATCCATACGAGCTTCGATGAAAGCGCGCGACCACATTCGATTTCCGCCTTGCCCACTCGGCATTGTCCGGCGTGCTGCCCACTAGTGCGCAGAAAAAGAGTAGCTGCCCAAATCGCCGTACCTCGATCACCACTGGTGCACCGCGGGCAATCGCCATGTCACGAAGTCGACAGCCCGTTTTCCACGCTGATTCTTCATTGAACGCTGGAAACTTCAGCCGCTGTTCTTGGTTGCCGATGATGGCAAGATCTTCGCTAAGGCTCACAAGCCTTCACGATATCGCAGATCTTACCTTCAACAAAGAGCACTCGAAGCTGCAGATTTCGCCGGTTATGCAGCTGAACCTTAAACTCATTCAAATGCCTCGATGTTTGTCACCGCGATCAGCACCCAACGCTATCCGAGCACCTAATCGCCCCCGACGCGAAGCAGAAGAGTGCTGTAGAATTGGTGCTCTGGAGGGGATCGCGATGGCTGATTTCAATGAGGCCTTTGCCGCCCTAGATCGACTGTACAGCCGCGCGATGCGACCGGCTGGGGCACAGCGGATTGCATTCGTTCCCTGGAAATCCGGCAATGCCGGGGAGATTCCGAACCAACTCACTCGAACATTCTCGGCGCCGCGCTTTACCCAGCTGTACTTCAGCGAGGAGGAATACCCGGCGATCAAGAGCTTAACAGATGTAGATGAGCTATATGTCATCGGTCACTGCAAGCACAAGCCGTTCACGTCCGCCTACATCTTTCCGCAGCGGAACATCCAGGTGCTGGAGGACTTCAAAACTCAAAACGGGCTCAGGTTCGATGAAGTTGCCCGAAGACTGATCGCGTCCGGTTTGCAGAAAGCCTGGCGCGGCGATCTGAAGTTCTATAACTGCAGCTCGGCGGGCGAATGGACGTACTCCGATCCGCTACTCGGCAGCGATGAAGACAGCGAGCCGTTCGGCAGCCGCTGCGCAAGGGAACTGAGCCAGTACGCTTGCCAAAAGTGGGGATACGAAGAGGACCTGGCCGTCGATCGAGATGCGGAAGGCCATAAAACCACCATACAGTCGAAGGTCCGCGCGCAGCTAAAGCGCATTCCGCTGCCGATGGAGGCACGGTTTAAACCTTTCTAAGCGTGACCCTGCCATCTCACATTGAAGTCGTTCGGCAGCCTAACCGGCCGCAAAGAAAAATGCCGGATCGCCCCGGCCTTTTGTTTCTTATCTGCCTAAACGCGAAGTCACCATCTTGGGTGTCACATGGATCAGGGCACCGGGATTCGCGTCTTCGAGCAACCACAGCGAGCCATCGGGACCTTGCTCCACGTCGCGGATGCGGTGTCCCACATCCCAGCGCTCGGCGGTTTTGGCGCCGCCATGACCGTCAAAGACGACGCGGATGAGGGCCTTGCTTTCCAGACCGCTGATGAAGCCGCTGCCGTTCCATTGCGGGAAGGTTTGAGTGCCTGCGTAGAACATCAGGTTGCCCGGCGCGATTACCGGCACCCAATAGATCACCGGCTTCGCCAAGTCGGGCCTCGTATCAGGTTTGGGAATGGGCACGCCGTTATAGTTCATGCCGTAGGAGACGAGCGGCCAGCCATAATTCTTGCCCTTCTCGATCAGGTTCAGCTCGTCGCCGCCGCGCGGGCCATGCTCGACCTCCCACAATTCGCCGGTGGGCGAAAACGCCAAGCCGTAGGGCGTGCGGACGCCGCTAGCCCAGGTTTCTGCCAGCGTCAGGTTGGGGCCCGGAAAGGTATAAGTGCTCACCACCTTTGCGGTCTTGGCGGCTTCGGTGTCACTTGGCGGATCGATGAGGGGAATCGTGGCAGCGCCGGTTTTGCCGAAGTTGGGATTGCCAGGTGCGGGTTTGCCGTCCAGCGTCAGGCGCAGGATCTTGCCTTCGGGCTGATTTGGATCTTGGGCGGGGGTAAAGCGCTGGCGTTCGCCAACCGAGAGGAATAGATCCTGGCCGTCGGGCGAGAAGGCAATTTGCGCACCTTCCTGGCCGCCTTGGCCCTTGGGCATCTGACGCCACAAGACCTCGAAGTTTAGCAGTCGAGCGGAGGTGGCGGTGGCATGCAGCTTGGCACGCGCCAGTGCCAGCCCGCCGCCATAATCACCCGGCTCAACATAGGTGAGATAGATGCTCTGGTCGGTGGCATAATGCGGCGAAACAAAAACACCCAGCATGCCGTTCTGACCCTGCCAGTAGACTGGGGGTGTATTGTGCACCTGAATCTTCTCTCCCTGCTGGGACACCAGCCAAACGGGCCCGACCTTTTCGGTGATCAGCATGCGGCCATCGGGCAGGAACGCCAGCCGCCAAGGCAGTTCAAACGTCGCCACCGTCGTCATGGTGAAGGGCAGGCTGGCTTCGGGTTTCTGTTCGCCCGCATTGACCTGCGCCCAGGCCGCCGCCGACGCCACAGTAAGAATCAGCGCCGCGTTCACCAATTTCATCGTTCTTATTTCTCCTGGTTTTTGAGGCACTCGGTCTTTAAGCCAGCAGGATGCCGTTGTCGACCGATAGTAGCATTGGGTCGGCAAAACCCTCAGCTGAGGTGCGGACTGATGATAACTTCTTGCTAAAGCCAGCCAGTCCTCGTTGTGATGTTAGATACTCGACGGGGATGAAGCTGGAATCGAACGTCTGTGAGGCGTTACCGCACTATCGTCGAGTGGCTTGAAATTTCCCTGCTTGTCAGATCATTCGTGAGAGTGGCGTGCCGATGGACCAGGGTTGCCAATCGCCACACCTCTGCAGGCACCGAGTGCTTCATGAGAGACCCAACCCTTCGATAAACTTTTGTTCGTATGTTCGAATGCTCATGCAGCCTTGTGGGCCAGGTGTTGAATTGGCATGCCGAAATCGGCTTGAAAAAGGTTCTGCGCAGCCGCCATCGTCCTCGTCGGAGGACTGGCATGCTCGGCAATAGGGGAACAGTGGTTCATTTGTTACCCGGACCGGTCCAAAAGGTGTGGCACTCGGCGGGCTTGAGCAGAATCGACGGTGGAAATTGTTCGATGGACAGATACGTTGCTCGGCTAGTAATTAATAGACAGCGGAGTGTGCAATGAACGCATCGGCACAAGCTACCGATCAGCAGCCAGAAGCGATCCGCGCTGTTCAATACGAACGTTCGGCTGCTTTACTCGCGACCAACATTCAAGCGCTTCGGCAGATTCATGCCGATGACTTCCAGCTCATTACACCCTTAGGAGCGGTGTTTTCGAAAGAGCAGTACCTCGGGGCAGTAGAAGCAGGGATCGTCAAATATTCCGTACTGGAGCTTGATTCACCCGTCGATGTTCGTGTCTACGGCGACGTGGCATTGGTCAGGTATAGGGCACAGATCGAAGTTGATGTGCAGGGACAGAAATATCCGCGGGCTGGTTACTGGTTTACCGACGCCTATGAGCAGCACGACGCCCGCTGGCAAATCGTCTGGTCGCAGGGCACCCCAATCAGCAACTAGCGATCCGAGTACAAAGCTTCAGCGCGCAAATGTAATTCCGTCGGGATGCAGTTATAGGCCGCGATTCACCTGGCTGGTGCAGTTTCGTCCTTCGCGAGCGAATTATGGGCTACCGTTTGGGTGTCGTCATATATGGCCTTCATGCCACCGCGTATGAAATAGGTCTCGTGTCAGAAGCCGGTGCCGCCGGAATCGCACAGAAAACTCCCCGCCACCAGCGGGAATGCTTCGGAGCCAGTCGTATTTTGAGAAAATCTTAGTATTCGGCATCAGAGCGGGTTCGCAAAGTGTTGTAGAATCCGATCGGTTGTGGGATCACATCTAACCTCGAGATGCGAAGATCGCCGCAGGCATGCCGATCATGAAGAGCGTAACCATCAGACCGCGATAATTCTCGGGGTCGACTCGTGAGCAAACTTCTAATAGTGGTTTTCGTGGCAGCCATGACGATCAGAGCTGATGACGTCATCAAGGTGGGCGTGATACAAATGAATGCCCGCCCGCACGACAAGGAATACAATTTGGCGCAGGCCGAAGAGGGCGTCCGGAGGGCCGCTGCATCGGGCGCCAACATTGTGTGCACGCCGGAAGCGTCAGTCCAGGGCTACCCACGCGTCTCTTTGCCAGAAGGCAAATCGCCCGATGACTCGAAAATAATGGCTGAGCGCGCCCGTATCCTCGCCAGTGCCGAAACAATCCCCGGCCCGGCTACCGAGCGGTTTGCGCACCTAGCGAAAGAACTGTCAATTTGGATTGTGTTCGGCATGGACGAGAATCGCGGAGGGCGGCTGTTTAACTCCGCGGTGCTGATGAGCCCTCAAGGAACAATCAAGGGCGTTTACAGCAAAGTCCATCTGCAGAATTGGATGGCCGCTTCCGGAGTGAACAATGGGTCTGATTTTCCGGTTTTTGATGTCGAGGTTGCGGGTGTGCGCATGAAAATCGGAATCGCGATCTGTTACGACATCCAGCAACCCGAGTCCGTGCGCGAGTTGGCGCTAGGCGGCGCAGAAATTGTCTTCGTGCCATACTGCACGACGGACTTCTCCCGCCCTCTCTTAATCCACCTGTTTGAGACCCGCGCACTCGAGAACAGAGTGTATATTGCACGCGCAAACTACGGCATGCCGCGGAATTCAGGTACAAGTTCGATTATCGACTTCGAGGGCACGACACTGGGGCAGCTTGGCCGTAATCCCGGCGTGCTCGTGCACGCCGCAAACCTGATGGCACTCCGCAGGGTTCGCGGCGAATGGGGCGAAGTTTACGGAGCGCGGTATCGCCAGCCCAGGGCCTACAAGCGAATTACTAACACCGATCCAGGAACCGCAAGATGAGCCTCATCCACTTTCATCCCAAACGATTTCTTCCCCGCCGCAAGTTCATCTTCTTCGGAATGTTCGCCCCGATCGCTGCCGGGACAGTGGCGTCCCGGCAGGAGACTGAACACCGCCATGCTCATCCGGTGCAACCGACTGCGCAGCCCCACACGGTCAATCATCCGTCACGACAGGTGTTTGACGCTCATCTGCATTGCCCCGATGAGGATGGGAACGTGTGGCAATGGCACCCGGTCACGCCCACCTTCGAGGAGTTCGACACATACCTGACAAAAACGGGCGTGCAACGCGGAATTATCAATTCGGTCCGCTCCCAACAGGCGAAGACCGCAAAAGCGTTTATCCAGGGCAACCGCGAAGTTGCACAACGGGTGGAGAAATCAAAAGGACGTTATCTCGGCGCGTGCGTGGTAAACCCGCTATTTATCGATGAGGCGTTGCGAGAGATGGAAGACTGCAGGAAGCAGCTTGGGATGATATGGGTCGGTGAACTATGTAATTACACCGTGCCTTACGAATATTCGATTCGCGAATTCGAGCAGCTTGTGAATCAAGCCGTAAAACTCAACATGATCCTCGACGTCCACACCGAGCTCGACGAGATGAACTACATTATCGAAAAGTTCCCCCAAGCGACGATCGTATTTCCCCACTTCGGTGACGGGAGGGAGTTCAACGATATCTTCAAACGAATCGATGCGGTGGCAAAGCATCCGAATACCTACCTGGACACCTCGGGGTCCGGCCACGATCGCGTTGGAATGTTGGAATACGCCGTAAAGACAATCGGCCCGGATCGAGTACTGTTCGGATCCGACTTCTCCATTAATGACCCATCCACCGTGATCGCGCGCGTCGAGAACGCATTGATCAGCGAAGAACAGCGCCAGAAGATCTTGTCAGGCAACCTCGAGGCGCTGCTGCGGAAATTTGGCTCGGGTGGACCGGCGAGCCAGGGCTAACGGCTCAGGTGCAACAGGCACTCATCGCAGTGCTGAAGGCCAACGAACGCATCGGCGGTCATTTTTCTGACGTGTACGCCCCGAAGCGCGCCTTCGCAGTGTCGATGAGTTGGCGGCATCGCGTGCTCTTTCATTGCCTGCCCGGATTTATCCAGAAGTCAATACCCGGTGCACCCGCCATATACGGCTTCGCGAGAATGTCCAACTTGCCATCGCCGGTCAGGTCTGCAAGCTGCGCTTCGTGCGTGCCGTGTCCGCCTTCGGCAATCGTCACCTTCTCAAATTTGCCTTGTCCGTCCCCATAGAACACCCAAAGATGTGCTCGCGGGTAATCGACCGTTCTGGTCCAGTCGCACCACTTGGACATCTCGCCACAGAAAATGTCGAGGTTACCATCTCCATCCATATCGCCAATGCGCAATGAGTGGCCGTGTACTACGTCCTGGCCCAGTAGGTCGTGACCTGCCCAGCTTCCGTCTCCTCGCATCTCGTACCACTTCAATGGGCCGCACCCATCCCCACTGTCGAAGGCCACTTGCGCGCCATTTGCCCGCCTGATCAGCTTGCCTGCCGCTGCCCGCGAAAATTTTTGCGAATCGTCGATCACGCGGGGCGTGAAATTCATGCTTCCCTTGTGCTTGAACCAGCGCCCGCCGCCGACTATCTCCAGCAGTCCATCGCCATCTATATCTGCCATCGCAAGTCCTTCCATTGGTGCGTCACCCTGGAATACCGTTTGCAGCGGCCAAGGTGCGGTCCGGGTCTTCGCATCTTTAGGAACCCTTGCCAGAAATAAGGCTTGCGCACCCTGATTCCAAAACACAAGTTGAGCCGACCCCTCGTTCAGTACGTCGCCAAGCATCAAATCGTGATGCTGCGTTCGGCCCGAGTCTTTCAGAATGTGCCGCCGCCAAGGCGTAGCTGGATCAAAGTGCGGCGCGGGATTCTCCCACCACCAAACCTGATTCGTGGAACTATCGCCGCCAACAACAAGATCCAGATAGCCATCGCCATCCACGTCGAACAAGGCCCCGCCTGCCTCGAGATTCAATGGGCCAGGATCGACCAGATATTCCTTCCAACCGGCAAATGGGGCGTTTACGTTCCCTGTGTTGCGCATCCAGACGGCAGAATTGTGCTTGCGCCGTCCCGTGAGGACAAAATCCGTTCGTCCATCACCATCCACGTCGCCCACGATTGTGCCGGTCTGATCCGTGCCCAAGGAAGGCACTGGCAAGTCACCACCAGCGCTCGACAGATGCTTCCATGGAGGCGACGCAAGCTTCTCGGCGCAAGGTGCAGCGTTCAGCAGGACCGGCGAGGCACTCAGGGCCATAAATTTGCGTCGATTCATGTTTTGGCTCTCCCCCTGCTGCGTTAATCAACCATGAGCGGTCCGACCGGCGCAAATTCTAATGACTGGAAGAACATCAGGTTGTGGCCATATTCCGCGGCGGGCTTAATTTCCAAAATTTGCGGTCCTGCCTTCCGAATCCGAAGCGTTCCCATATCGAACGTTCGATATTGGTAGCCTTCCCCAGTTGCGACCACCGAACCGTTAAGAGTCTGTCCGGCGATTGTAATCAAGAATTGGTTGCCCTTCGACTGTGGGGGAGCCGCATACCGAATACGCGCGCGATACTCGCCGGCCTGGCTGATTAAAAGATGCCAGCGTACGGTGTCCGCGGGACCAGTCCATTTTGCAATATGAAATTTGCCATCGCGGTTGAAGCGCTTTACGGCCTTGCCGGCAGTTACGGCCGGCAGATAGTCGAGTTCGAATGGGACATCGCTTCCCTGCGTCACCACCGGCGGGTCCACGACCGGAGGTCCGTCCAGCCGTAGCACGAACACCGTGTCATTCTCGTCCGTAGTGCGACCAGGAAGCGTGATGAAGTCCGTCCCGTTCTCGCGATTCACTTCCAGTTTGCGCTCCGGAGCGGCCAGTGCATACGCATCGAGAACCGAGTTCTTCAACCCCGGGACGCGCAGCTTGCCATCCGCGGGCCAACTGAAAACGTGCAGGTAAACGCGGTTGCCCTTTACTGTCGTGCGGCCCCAAGGTTGTTCGCGCAGCGGGCTTGCAGTTGTGCCGTAGATGCTTTCGCCGTTAGCTTGCATCCACTCGCCTAGTTTGTGGAATGTGGCGGCACTTATTGCGGGAATGGTGCCGTCTGCCAGCGGGCCGATGTTGAGCAGATAGTTGCCGCCTTTGCCAACGATCTCAACCAGACGATGAATGACCTCGCCTGGAGCTTTCCATTGTTCATCAAACTTGCTGTAGCCCCAGGTAGTATTCAGTGTCTGCGGTGTCTCCCAGTATTCCTGCAAGCCGCCAGTGGGCATACCATTGTCGTTCATATCCTGGTAATCCCCTAATAAATCCTGGCCATACCCTCCGACCCGGCCGTTGATCAGGCAGCGTGGTTGGAAGGTGTGGACGAGGTCCACGAACTCACGTGCGTGTTCGTTGGTATCCATGCCGCGATCAAACCACACGAGCCCCAGAGGCCCGTAGCTGCTCAACAACTCGCGCAATTGCGGCTTCGATTTCTCTTCCAGGTAGCGTGAGAAGTTCTTCTTCGAGCGGTCGTAATCCCAGTTGTTACCATAGCCGTCGGGATGATCCCAATCTTCGCGGTGAGAATAATAGACGCAGAAGCGGATTCCTGCCCGGCGACAGGCCTCAGACAGTTCTTTCACCGGGTCGCGCTTGAAGGGTGTCCAATCCACAATGTTGTACTTCGATACCTGCGAGTGATACATAGCGAACCCATCGTGATGTTTGGCAGTGATCACCAGATATTTCATCCCGGCAGACTTTGCGAGGGCCACCCATTCGGTGGCATTGAAATGCACCGGGTTCAGATGGTGGGCCATCTCCCGGTAATCGGCGACAGGGATGTTGAAGCGCTGCATGATCCATTCGGCTTCTGTCCCCACGGGAATGCGCTGGCCATTCCATTCGCCCGCCAAATATGAGTATGGGCCCCAGTGAATGAACATGCCGAGCTTGTCGTGCTGGAACCACTCCATCTTCCCGGCGTCGTCCGGGGAGTTTGCAGCTCGAAGCGAGGCCTCCGTGAGCGGAAAGGTTAATCCCAATGCAAACAGGAGCGGCGCAGCCTGGCGAATCCTCTTGGCCAAGAGATTCTTCAAGAACATAGAGGCAACGGTATCACCAAGGGCGTTCTTGCTGCTCGCATTGTTGCGTTTTAGATAACATCGCTCCTGGTGCCATGACGAAACGATCGCCGAGGATCATTCTGCTCTTCGCTGCTGCTCTTGGGCGCGTGGGTTCCTTCGAACCATCTCCCGGTGCCGTGACCGCGAAATATGCCACCAGGTTCCCTGGTACCGAGGATCCAATTTCCGAGCACGGCCATTGGATCAACGGCAAAACCGTGGGCCTTGACTGGGCCGATGTCGCAACGGTCCCGGGGCTCGCCTTCGGCCGTGAATCCGGTACTACCGGCTACGACGATTCGACCGCTTTGCTGACGGGCGACTGGGGTCCCGATCAGACGGTGCAGGCCACTGTGTACGCAGTAAACCAAACCGACAAGATGTACGAAGAAGTGGAGCTGCGTTTGCGAAGTGCTTTAAGTCCTCACAAGGCGACAGGCTATGAGGTTCTCTTTCGATGTTTGAAAGCACCCAAAGCCTACGCAGAAATTGTCCGATGGAACGGCCGTCTCGGAGACTTCACCTATCTGGACCGGCATAACGGTACGCAGTTCGGGGTCAAGAGCGGAGACGTGGTGAAGGCCGCCATTAAAGGCAACGTAATTACGGCTTATATTAATGGCAAGCAGGTCGCCCAGGCAACCGATAGCACTTATACGACGGGTAGGCCGGGCATCGGCTTTTATCTCGAAGGCGGCTCCGGCGTGAATCGCGATTACGGATTCAGCAGCTTTACCGCTTCGAACTGACCGATAGCGCCAGTTCCGGATTCGCGAACAGCTACCTATTCAGCGAATGAGCGGGACTGGCTATGTGGTGTGGGCCTTGACGAAATTCACCGCGCGGTCCGAGATCCTGTCTATTTCCTCCGGCTTTGCCCCCGTCAATCCGTGCCCGGCATCCGTCACAGTGATCAATTCATGCTCCACTCCTTCCGCCGTGAGCTTCGCAGCCATATCTTTCGAGAGCGAGTAGGGGACATCCGTGTCGGCAGTGCCATGAATCAGAAGTGTCGGCGGATATTGAGGTGTGACATTGCGGATGGGACAGTAGCGGTCAAACCAGTGGGGCTCAGTATGCGGGTCGTGTCCCGAAACTTCCCTCGGCCACAGACCGTTTTGCCGGCAGTACAGATAGAACTTGTCACGCTGATTGCCAGGCGGAGGATCCGAAAGCGGTGTATTACCTATCGAAGCATGGGCATCCTCTTTCGACACCAGAGGCTGGCGGCGGTAGAACTCGTCTGGTTCGGAATACCAGGACCCGACGATATCGCCATAGCCGTAGTAGGAAACAAGCACTCGCGGGCGGGGCTTCAGCCAGAAGCCGGCCATCTGCGTAAGATATCCGCCGGCCGAGGCGCCCGCTACGGCGATGCGATTGCGATCCAAACCAAAACGCTTCGCATTTGTGCCTACCCACCGGTACGCGTCCTGAAGGTCGTCGATGATGCCGGGCAACTTAGTTTCGGGAGCGAGACGATAGTCAACTGAGACAATGACGTAGCCCATTTGAAGCAGACGCGTGTGAAACGGGCTAGTTCCCACCCATTTCCGGTTGCCGAAGATCAATGCACCGCCGTGAATCCACATGAGCGCCGGTTTAGCTGCTCCTTCGGATGCGCCAAAGACATCAGCCTGAATCTCACATCGGCCAGCAGTCTTATAGGTGACCGTTATAGAGCTTGGCGCCTGGCTGGACGATTGTCTTGGCGATGCAATACTAAGCACGCCGGCTGTCACTGTTTGCAGAAATTCGAACCTGGTCACACAGGCATCGTATAAGAAATTGGCGGCACTGACGAGTACACGCGAGACGCGCCGCGGCGTTCGAAGAGATATGATGACCTCCAGTTGAGAGAGCACTACGCGGCGCTTCTTACTTCGCGAGTTGCCGCCTTGGCTGTCCGGGAGGTATGAAATGAACCGAAGGCATTTTCTTGCTGCATCCGTCGTGGCTGCAACGGCCGGGGTGGAAAAGGGCAATTCCGCTGAGGCGGTGCGGAGCCAACCGCTGCACGCCTCCTACTGGGGAACACAGTATTACGACGATGCGGAGCGCGACCAGGTCAACGAAGTCCTGACCACGCAGAGCCCGTTCCGCTGGTACGGCAAAGTGCAACCCATGAAAGTTGCCACGTTCGAGAAGGAATTTGCCGAGCGAATGAGGACTCAGCATGTACTGGCGGTCACCTCCGGTACGGCAGCGCTACAGTGCGCCGTCAATGCTCTCGAAATCGGCCCGGGCGATGAGGTGATCCTCCCTGCCTGGACCTGGCACTCGTGCTACAGCGCCATTGTTCTGGCAGGCGGCCTGCCAGTCTTCGCCGAGATCGATGAGTCTTTCAACATTGATCCTTCGGATATCGAACATCGGATCACGCCTCATACCAAGGCGATCATGGCAGTGCATCTGCAAGGTAACCCTGCCGATCTTGACCGCATTCTGCCAATCGCTCGCAAGCATAATCTTCGCGTGATCGAAGACTGCGCTCAGAGTCTGGGGGCGAGCTATAAAGGTCGGGCGGTCGGATCCATCGGGGATATTGGCATTTATAGCCTGCAACTCAACAAGACAATCACGGCGGGCGAGGGCGGCGCGGTTGCGACAAATGATTCTGTACTTTTTGAACGTGCCGCGCGCTTTCATGACCTTGGCGCGCTCCGGCCGTTGCATCAGCGGATATTAGGCGAAGAGCACCTTTCGCCGTTTGCGGGCTGTAATTTCCGCATGAGTGAATTCACTGGCAGCGTTTTACTGGCACAGACCCGCAAACTCGACCGTATTGTCAACGATGTTCGCTCTAATGCGCAACGGGTCTACCACGGTATCGGCGATCTTCAGGCCGTCCAATTCCGCCGCCTCCCCGACCCGGCCGGCCAACTCGGAAGCGGTGTCTATATTGATTTCAAAACGAAAGAGCGTCGAGATCGCTTCATCGATCTCATGAAGGCCGAGAAGATTTCGGCAAGTCCGCCGACGGGTTCTGCGATTCTACCGATACAACCCTACATTGAAAACAAAGCAACGGTCCATCCCGCTTGGCCGACATTCAATTCGGACCGCGGCAAGGCGATTCGTTACGGGGCCGCCTCTTGCCCGCGGACGATTGACATTCTAGGCCGGTTTGGAGGCGTTCTGATGGATCCAAAGTTCAGCAGGCGCGATACGGACGACATCGTTGCCGCTATTCGCAAAGTCTATCCGAAGGTTGCGGCGTGACGCTGCTTGCGAACGGCATCGCAGCAGACTTGCGCCAGATTCGATAGGCGACTGCACCGATAGCGATCATCCCAAACGCCGCCAGAGAGGGACGAGGCGTCATGACGAGAGCATTCAGGATGAACCATACTGAAACGCAAACGAATGCCCACACGGTATACGGATATCCCCACATGCGATAGGGGCGGATTGCGTCCGGCATAGTCCGGCGAAAAACGGAAACGGCCAGGACACCCAGAGTGTAAAAGATCCACGCGGCAAGGATCGAATAGGAGTAAAGCGTTTCGTAGGAACCGCTGACAATGAGCACCGCTGTCCAAATTCCACCCACAACAATGGCAAATGCGGGAGTCTGAGATCGCGGATGCATGCGGCCGAATCGGGAGAAGAAGAGACCGTCTCTTGCTTGCGCAAACGGAACTCGAGCAGCGGTAAGTATGCACCCGTTTAGCGCGCCTGTAATCGAAATAAGTACTACGAGCGACACGAAGGTTCCTCCGATTGCCCCCATGGTTCTCGTGGCAACCTCGGCGCCTACTCGTTCCGTGGCCGCAATTTCCGAGATGCTCATTACCTTCATATAGGCCACATTGGCAAAGACATACAAAGCCATCACCACCGCCATTCCGGCTACCAGCGAACGCAGCAAGTTCCGTGCAGGATCCTTTATCTCGCCAGCGATGAAGCTGACATAGCTCCAGCCGTTGTAGACCATCAAGCAAGCGGTCATCGCCATTCCGAAGCCGCTCAAAGAAAGCGGCCGCTGTACCGCGGGAGTGTTCATGTGGATTGCGGCGGGCTGCGAAGTGAACAGCGCTGCTCCAATGAGGGTGACCAATCCGGCGATCTTTAGAAACGTGAACGTGCGCTGTACCCAGGCTCCCTCCCGTACGCCGATGACATTTACGGCGGAGAGAACCGTTAGAAGCGCAAGCGAGACAACCTTGCTCATAAGCGGCGTTAGGGGAATGAAGCGGCCGGCGTATAAGGAGAACATAACGGCCAAAAAGGCAATTCCTCCCGACATCACCGCCAACATGAATGTCCAGCCACTGACAAATGCACAAAGCGGCCCATAGGCTTCCCGAAGGTAAACATAAAGACCGCCTGTCACGGGCATCATCGCGCCCAATTCTGCATAAGCGAGAGCCCCGATGACCGAAAGAATTCCGGAAACAATCCACAACGAGAGTACCGCCGGCGCCGACGGGAGATCCCTCGCGATCAGGTTCGGAAGCACAAAAATACCCGCCCCAATGACGATGCCAATGATCATCACGGTTGCGTCCAGCATCCCCAATTTGCGGGGTAACTCATTCACGATGAGAGTAGGTGGCTTCATGTCCGCCATTTTTCGAGCGATCAATAATTAGTGGCTTGACACAAACATATATGATTTCCGCCTGCTCAGGAGCAACTTCTTGACTCGTTTGCCCGCGGGCGGAGCGGTAGCGCAACTTGGCCTTAGCCGTCTTGGCGGCTCAGCCGCAGCCCAGTCCGAGATTGTGGATATTTTTGTGAGCCTTCTGTATCCGAGACCCTTAGGACGGCAGTTGCAAGCGGCAAAGGTCAGGTCTTGCGGGCGTCACGTACGCCATTTACTCACACCGTAACGAAATCACCGGGTTCACCCGCGTAGCGTGGAGCGAGGGCACGTAACAAGCAGCGACTCCAACGGCGATCAGTACTGCGCTCACTCCGAACAGCGTGACAGGATCGTGCGTTGAAACTCCCCATATTTGGCTCGCGACGATGCGCATCAGGAAGAAAGCTGCCAGAATGCCAAGAGCCACGCCTATGACGATGAATCGCATGCTGGATCGCATCACCCAACCTCGGACGTCGCTGCCCGTGGCCCCGAGTGCCATTCGAATTCCGATTTCTCTGCTTTGCTGTGAAACTGTGTAAGAGACTACGCTATAGACGCCGACGGTTACGAGGATTAATCCAATAGCGGCGAAAACCGAGAACAATTGAAGGCCGAACCGCGGCTTGGAGAATTCGAAAAGGTCCAGCGTTTCATCCAGAGTGTTGGTCTGCTGCGGCACTACGCCTTTATCGATAGCCAACACCGTGCCTTCTAGCGCGGTTGCAAGCGCCTTAGGGTTTCCTGCGGCTCGCAGATACACAATGAATCCGCCGTAACTCGACAAGGTATAGGGCGCATATGCCTCCGGCAAAATTGCTTCGCGCAATCCATGATTCTTCATATCCGAGATCACGCCAACGACTTCGAACCAGGGATTGGAGACGGGTTCCGGCGCCTTTTCAAGCCCAGTTAACTGAATTTGTTTCCCTAGCGGGTCTTTCCCTGAAAAGAACTTCGCTGCCAGCACCTGATTGACCACAGCTACTTTGCGCTTCGCCGTAATGTCGGCTTGGGTCAGCATCCGTCCGCGTAGCAACCGTGCGCCGATCGTTTGTACAAACTGTGCATCCACGAAGGCCATCTGACCTTTCCACTTTTCCGAGTGGCTGACTCCGGCTGCCTCGAACTCAGTATCTACGCCCCCGTAAGGTGGAAAATCCAGCGCTACGGAGGCGTTCACAATACCCGGCAGCGCCTGCACTTTAGACATCAGCTCCCTGAAGAACCGTGACTGCTCGTCGGCTGTCTTGTACCGTTTGCCAAGAAAGACTTGCGAGGTGAGCAGTCTCTCGGAACGCAGGCCCAGATCCACCTGCCGCTGCACTGCGAAGCTGCGCATCAGGAGACCCGCCCCGATCAGCAAAATGAGCGAGAGGGCCACTTCGCCGACGATTAGGACGTTTCGTACTTGCCCGCGGCGGAACCCGCTGTTTCCCCGGCCAGCCGCTTTTAAAGGTTCGCTGAGGCTGCGGCCAAATAATCCGACAGCGGACGCGAAGCCGAATATCAGTGCAGTCACAACAGCGGTCACAATCGTAGCCGCAAGCACTCGTCCGTTCAAGGTAATCGCCGCTTCGTCCGGAAACGTAAATTTTGGCAGTGCGGCTACCAGGGCCTTGAGTCCTGCCCACGCCAACAAACAGCCGGCTGCAGCTCCCATGAACGCCAGCAAAAGACTTTCCACGAGCAACTGCCGCACGATCTGCACGCGTCCGGCGCCGAGTGATGCTCTTATCGCGAATTCTTTTTCTCTGGCCGTGGCTTTCGCGAGCAGCAGGTTCGCGACATTCGCACACGCGATGAGAAGAAGCAAGCCAACGGCCGCCAAAAGCGTGAAAATTGTCTCTCGAAACTTGCCGACTACGTTATCGACCAGAGACGACAAGTGAACCGAAAATTTCTTCGGATAAAGCTTCGGATAGGTCTTCGAAAGCCGCTGAGCCAGTATCGCCGCCTCGGCTTGCGCCTCTGGTAGTGTCAGTCCCGGCTTTAAGTGTCCGAGCAAGAAGAAGGGCGCATTCAGATCCGTCTCCCCGTGGTTAATGGTTGTCGGAATCCATAAGTCCGCACCCCACCAGGCGAAACGGCGTGGCATCACCCCGATCAAAGTCCGGGGGGCGCCGTCCAACGTAAATGTCTTGCCAATTACGCCGGGATCGCCGGCAAAGCGGCTTTGCCAGACCTTGTAGCTCAGTACAAAGACGGGGGGAGCTCCAGGCTTCGCGTCGTCGGGGTCGCGATCCGCCCTAGCAGGGCGGGCACACCTAGGAATTGAAACGTGTTTCCGGTTACGCGGGCGCCATCGAATTTCTCAGGCGTCTCCCTGGTTCCGGTCATGAGAACGGCATCTCTCCGGACGCCGATAGATCGATCGAATATGTGATTTTGCTCTTGATAGTCGAGAAACTCCGGTTGTGAAAAGAACGGGCGCCCGAATTGATCTGTGCTGGAGGAATCCCGTATTTCGATCCCCATCAGGCGCTGCCCGTCGGTGTAGGGAAACGGCTCAATGAGTACATTGTCAATGAC
>DATBHS010000069.1:0-11561 GCA_036557345.1 Bryobacteraceae bacterium | reverse complement strand
CGAATGGACCTAGGTTCCTTACAGTCACGGTGTAGGTCAGAGTCCCTCCAAAGTTGACAACGTCAAGGCTGGACGCCGTGGTCACGAGCAGGTCGGACTTGTTCTGCACCGTGATGCTCGTCGATCCGGCCGATCCGGAGTCATTGCTGGTATTTGGGTCAGACGTGCTGGAAGTCACCGATGGAGTGTTTGCGAGAGCCGTGCCGTCGGCAACCGAAGCACTCAACGTGGCCTGAATGGTGATGGTGACAGTTTCACCATTAGGAAGAGTTGCGAGACTAAGGCTCGCTCCTCCCCCGGACACGGTACAGGCGCTCGCCGTGGAACTGCAGGAACTGAAGGTTACACCAGCCGGTGCGGGATCGCTAAAGACAACATCTGCGGCATCATCTGGTCCGGAATTTGTCAACTGGACGGTGTAGGTAAACGAATCGCCAGCCACAATCTGCGCTGCCGATGTCTGGCTGGTCAAACTCAAATCCGCAGATAGCGGAACGAATTCGAAGGCTCCAATGTCACTGTGTGGGCCTCGTGGACGTGGGACTCCCCGCTGATCCCTGGCAAGGAATCGAGAATCATCACCGGCGTCGATCGCAGGACTGCCCAATGGGAGCGCCAGCGTAGGGGTCCCTATCGTGCTCCGCGGGTCCAGCGCCAGGGGCGCCAGTTGGGGATCGGCACTGACCGCCACGCCGGGGCATCCGTTGTTATTCAGGATCAAATTGCCGCTGCCGCTGGCATCAATCGTGCCGACATTGTTGCCGCCGGTCGGATCAGAAGTGCTCAGCAGCAAGCAGTCATTGGAGCCGTTTCGAGAAAGGATCGTGTTCGTTAGGATGAGCGATGCTTTGGCAGGAACCTTCCTGACCAATGGGAAAGCCATGACTACGACGCCGCCGCCCGCCTGGTTGTCAGAACCCGTGACAAAGTTGCCGCTGATGGTCGTGTTTTCGATGTCGAGCAAGCCGTTGAGTGAGAAGATCGCCGCGCCGGCATCCGCGCCCTTGTTCGCTCTGTCCGTGCCCGCATCGTTAACGCCGCCTTCCCCCCTGTCCGCATCGTTATTGGTGAACGTGCTGTTGCGGATGAAAACCGTACCGCCTTCATTGAAGATGGCGCCTCCGAGAGCTCCGCCTCCACCGCCGCAGCAACTGCCGTTACCACTTCCTCCGAAAGGGGCCTTGTTTCCCGGTTCGCCGTGCAAATCAATGTCGGTGCCGATGCCGAAGCCTGAGCCACCGCCAAATCCACCATTTCCTCCATGACTGCCACTGAGGAGAGACCGAACCGTCCCTGAGGCTCCGCCGCCACCCCCAAATCCGCCATTGCCACCACTGCCGCTTCCCGCGGAGTTATTGTCGTCGGCTCCGCCGCCGCCGCCACCGCCGCCGTAGTTGCCATCTCCCCCATCGGATCCAGAGTCAGGATCGAGGTTGAGGCTTACCTGTCCTCCTCCACCGCCGCCACCGCCGGGGCAAACGCCAGCATGGCCATTATCCTGGCGGCTGCCGCCGCCTCCCCCGCAGAGGTATCCGCCAGGGCCTCCCGGGATTTCACTGTCTGCGCCATCGAAGATGGTGCCACCACCACCGCCTCCACCTCCACTAAATCCATCCCCACCGTGTCCTCTGGAGCCACCGCCACCGCCGCCGCCACCTTCACCGCCGGAAATCCCGCCGTTGCCGGACAGGCCACCGCCGCCTCCTCCTCCACCAGAACCATTAACGGACTCGCAACCTGAGTGGCTGCCATTGCCGCCTATGGCGAAGTTGGAATCGAAGGTGCTGTTCTCGACGGCGAGACTAGGCACGCCCGAACCGGCGCTACCGACATAGATCGCTCCGCCTGCGCTAAGGCCTCCGCCGCCTCCGCACGCTCCATCGCCACCTTTTATTCTGAAGCCCTTGATGTAGACGGCCTCCAGCGTCAACACTCCTGTTCCGGAAACGGTCTTGTTATCCAAACTGTCAAAGATCGTTGCACTTCCGACGGCAAACAATCGGGAGTTTCCGGTTCCCGTCCATTGGAGCGTTGCTCCGTTTCCCTGGATGGTGATGTTGGTGAAAATGATCGGCGTCGCCGTCAGCCCGAATGGGTTATGCGCATCGCGATCCCAGAAAGTGTTAAAGGAGTACACCGTCTTTTGCAGGACGATCGTGAATGGCCGCTAGCGCCCTGTAATAGGCATCCAGTCGTATAAAAACGGTCTGGATCGGTCAGATTCAATGCTGTGTTGCTTCCAAATTCCGCGGCATAGATCGCTTCTTGCAGAGAGCAGTTGCTGGGATCAGTAACGCCTTGCTGCGTGGTTGTGACCTGGATCGTCGTCTGGGCCACGATTCGCTGCACAGAGCCCAACGTGAGTAGGGGGATCGCTGCAAGGGCGATCCAGTATCCAATCTGAGCAAGACAGCGAGTTACCCGGCTCATACGAGAGAAAGGCAATGGTCGGCTACGGTGCATGCACCCCCCTCAGGGTCAAATCGATGGCTTAGAACTTCCACTCTGGTAATCGAGAATTTCGGGAAGAAAGCGACAGCAGTGGGAAGGATTCTTTCGGCTTAACTTCGGTTGGCGCTGAAATGCTCTGAAGCCCGAAGCAACTATTTCACCGGATGCGGGCACATCGCTGCCGCTCAGCGTAAGCCGTTGGGCACGTCTGAGTAACTAACATGCTTGTTAATTCATAAACCGATCATTGCAGGTCTTAGTATCAACGCTTACAATGGCTACCTTTGGCAGACTAAGAAGAATGTGGAGTTCCTCCCGGTAGCTGAGTCTTATCACGGCTTAATGCCGACTGAACAACGGAGATGCGGACTCAAGCATCACGTTCAGCAACGGAACGATCGAGTTCGACGTCAACGCAATCGGACGCAGCGCGCCCGGAATAGCCTTTCGTCAGCAAGACGAAGGCAATTTCGAGCTTTATACCTTATGCCTCATCCGAGCTGTCCGACCTTCCGGGCATGTTGCAACGAGAGCTTTGACGTTGTAACAAGCAGATCAGATTCTGCGATATTACGTCCTCGGTCTCACCTGTATATGCTCGGACCGCATGGCCCCGCATTGAGGTTTGTTTGGCATGGATGTTAGCGGAAGCTGCTTGTCCGTAAACATCCAGATGATTCGTTTTTTGATGGGCCTTCCACGCTTTCTCTACCGCGCGTGTTGCTTCGGGTTCGTCGATGGCAAAACGGCTTACAGACAGGATCATCGCTTGCATGGTCACGTGAGGTGGCGCGCTCTCACCGATATGCCCACATTCCGGACACTGAGTCACGGAAGAAGGAATCTGACGTTCGCGCCGGATCCGCTGAAGCATTTCATCGAGGTCATCACGTAGACGGATCATGGCTTCGAACAGCATCTCTCGACGCCATCTCGAACGCAACACCTCGACCATCTCTTCAAACCAAACACGTTGAAGATCGCCGGATGCCATTCGCTTCACTATAGTTCCAGTCAGCGTTCTGACGGAAACAAGCGCCCAACAGTCATATCCCATCTTCGAGAATCGCTAGTCGCGATGTGTCTAGTAATCCGTTCCGATGTTGCTCGGGACGGTAACTGGCGGATAAGTGGATCGCAGCTCCCTGTGGACCCACGCAGTCGCGAGACTCGACACTGGCTCGTGTCGGCCAATCTCGAAATTTCACGCGACGCGCTCACGGCTCCTCTATTTCAGAACCGACACTCCTATCGGGATTTAAACGGCGGGTTTCTTCGGTCGCAGACAAGATCTTGATTTTTATCCCTGTGGCTCGATCTCCCCCAGCCGCCACGTCTTGTCAAACCAGTGCTCCAGCGGGCCATAGAGGCGGAAGAGAATGAACCAGCCTTTGCCGGGAATCGTCTGTACCCAGTTATTCTCGTAGCCTTCAGGGGCTTTAGGGCCGAAGTAGATGTCGACCGAGCCATCAGAATTCGTCTTTAGGCCCTTGATATGGCTGCTCACGCTGGGGAACTGCTGGTCTGTCTGCAACAGCGAGCGCGTCTGATTGTCGTAGACGACAGCAGACCAGAAATCCTTAGCCGGAACGTTGGGAGCAAGGTGGAGCTTGTAAGTCTTGGCACCATCAAACGGATTGCCCTGTGAGTCCTGAACAGCCCACGGGTATTGCGAGCCCTGGCCCACCATCTTCTGCTCCATTGCCGGCGTGTCGCCTCCGGCGAGATAGAAGAAGTTGATCGCTCCATCCAGATCGCTCACACCGGGCGAGTCTTCGAACTTATAGCCCCCCAAGTAAGGCAGTCGCCAGGAGCTGTTGGGATAGTAGTAGGCGTCGGGGTTACGCATCTTGTAGGTAATGGCGCGTGCGGTGACAGCACCAATGTTGGCGGCGTCTTCCAGGATCTTCTTCATCCGCGCATCGGGATTGAACGGCTTGCCCTTGGCAATGCCGATGGACGCAAAAAGACCGAGCGTGGTCGGATTGCTTCCCGTGCTTGGTTCTTCCTGAATGGCCTCATTCAGTAAAGTCCAATACGAGAAGTCCGTCGGATAGTCGAAGTTCGTGTAAATCCCCGATCCATTGACAAACTTCATCGCGGGCGGGTTCGCCGCATCAGCAAGGTTGTAGATCTTGAGATTCTTCTTGATCGATTCGACTGCGGGCTTCGTCGAGCCATCGACAAGATAGCCTCGGATGAGCAGCGAGTTTCCATACGTGGCGGGGCGAATGACGAAGTAATCCGATGGCACCTCGCCCTTGTAGCCGGGAGGCAGCACAAGGTATTTTCCGCCCTGCCCTTTGTCTGCACCGGTGATGCCTGCGTCGGCCGCCCAGTGATACCAGAAGTCGTCAATGATGCCGAGGACCTTGGGCGGAATCTCCAGGATCAACGGTCCCTCATGTGTGTCCAGCCAGATAAAGTTATAGATCGTGTCGTCGTTCTCCGTGAGTTGAATGGTCCTTGAGTCGGTAAGATTCTCGGTAATGAAATCGGTCTGATTGTCCGGCCCGAGTTTACGCAACTCGTCCCGCATGGCGGCCTGCTCCACAATCGGAAGCGCCAGCAAGAAGGCCTGAAGCGCGCGCGATCTATCCAGATTGTCGTAGATTTTCTCGACAGTATCGGGAAGAGGGTAGCCGTGTTTGAGATGCAATGTGCCGATAGAGGTCTCGACCGTGTCCGGCGTGGCGACCCCAGGTCGCGCCGGCGTTTGATATTTGTACTGCTGCGCATTGGCAGGAAGCACCGAAATCGCTAGCAGCGAAAGTGGGGAAAGAATCGATAACAGCATTCTCATGGAGCCTCCATCCAACATTTCGAAGTTAGGTACGTATTCATCCTGCTCTCCTTTTCAAAATCCGGCATCAACGTTTCGGGAAGCGCTGCGCATCTTGTTTTCCTTGGACTCGAAAGCCAGACGCCTCAACTCACTTTCTTGATCGGCGGCGGGGTCCACGCTCCGGTCAGCACCTGTTCCTTCGGCCAGTACAACCGCAGCGACACATTAAACGATCCCGCGTCGGCAGGCAGCCAGTTCGATTCTTTTGCCTTCCCCGGAGAATCATGCTGAAGATAGATGTCCAGTGACCCGTCCGGATTGAACTTCAGCTTGTCTCGGTCGCCAATGGCATATCGGTTAATCGGATTCGCCACAAACGTCTGTTTTGCGGTGTAAGCCGTCAGAGACCAGAAAGCATTCACCGGCGGTGTCTGTCTTTTGTCGAAGTGAACGACATATTTATTAGCGCCGTTCAGCGGATTGCCATCGCCATCACTCCGCGCCAAAGGATAGACCGCGTCGTCCGGTATGTTGGCGCCAAGCCCGACGCAGTCAATTCCTGCACGCGCGTCGTAGTTCGTGCCATAGATTCCAATATCTCTGGTCGTAATCATCCAGCCGTTCACGGGCTTGTTGTTCCAGGGATTGTGCGCCAGTTCCGCTACTTTTTTCTTTCCGTCGTCTACTCCATCCGTAATCGCCTTCGCAGTATCGCTTCCGTTCTTATTCAGATCGAATGATTGCCCGGGAACGACACCGATGCTCGCCAGCTTCGCTACCATCGGCGCATCAGCAGCAGCGGGCGGGTTGTTCTTCATCAGCATGGCCAGCCGGTTGAAGAATGTCGCTGCATCCATCGCTGCAACAGCATCAACAGGAGGTGTCTTCATGTCCGCCTTCGGATCGGTTGGCACGTCGCTTGGTGGAGTGTAGGGCTTTCCCCATGCGCTCAGCGGGGTTAGTTTGTACTGCGCCTGTATCGCATTCACGGCCTTAAAATCGGACTTGCCGTTCGTCTGTGTCCGCCCGATGATCCACGCCATGTCCGTCGGCGACTTGATCTCCTTTAATCCCGCTGGCAGAGAGCCCGTCCAATTTGGCCCTGTAATCGCGAAATTTCCCTTGCCGGTCCCGGTCGTTCGCTTTCCTGGCGAAGCGAACACATTTGTCCATCCATCCAGCATCGGCAACAGATAATAACGTCCATGCGTGTCCGGAACGCTCAATATGATAGGCCCCTGCGCCAGGTCAAGCCATGCCGATGAATACAGCGTGTCTGCATTGGGGCTGACGACGTCGGTGAACGTGGCGTCCGGAAAAGTCTTTACATGGCCGAACTGGTTGGTGGGTGCCAATCCCGCGCCGATCGGATGCGGAACATCCGTCAGCTTCGCCCGACTCGCATCCATCAGCACCAGCGGATAACCATATATATAGGCATCCTGCGCCACAGTTCGTGCAGCACTCGCCGTCTCGTTTGCCGCTGCCGGTGCTTGCTTCTCCTGCTTACACCCTGAAAGCGCTAACACGAAAGACGCCAAAGTCAGAACGAAACCACTTCGCGAATGAATGTTCATCCTAGTTTAGAGGCCAGGGACCAAAAGAAAGGTTTACAATCTTGAAACGAAAGATCTACGCCTGTCTAGGGCTAGGATCCTGACAAGTGCCTGCCTTATCAATCAGTTGCGCCCCGACCTCGATGGTGGTTTAACGATCTACATCCAGCACGACAGTCCGGCCAAGGATAACGAGATGAATTGGTTGCCTGCACCGGCGAATGGTTTCTTTCTCGTCATACGTCTGTATCAGCATGAGGAACGAATGTATCGAGGAGAATACATCCTTCCGCCTTTGCAGAAAATTAAGTAGCTACAAGCGAGTCGCAGATAACTTGACAGTTCACGGCATCGTGCTGCGTTTGACTCGGCGTTTTTCTTTTCATTTGACCCGCTGCACAGCTGTTGGTTTTCCAGGTGCCGTCCGCCACTTGCTTCTTGGGGGCATAGAGCCTCAGGGCCAGCTTGAAGGGCTCATCCTTGGGGGCAGGCAGCCAGTCCAGCAGCGCCGTGGACGAGGCGGCGGTGGGATAGCCACCCTTGAACTCAAAGTCGCCGAAGCGGGTTTTTGGCGGTCTCGGCGCCGAGCCAGCCGTGATGATCGGCGCTTTGTGGCGCCGGCTATTGGTTGGGCTGCGGCGTTCCACCACCGCCACATCCGACAAGCGTCACTAGCGAGGCGAATAACGCCGCAAAGACGACTGCAATTTTGATTCTCATGGCAGCTTTTCCACTTCACTATTTGCCTGCGATGCACCTTATCCTCACGCTTAGAGAGATTTACGTGACGAAAGGATTTAATTGTTTTCGCCGGCCGGGATTGGTCTGCTCGTCGCCTTACCAAGCCCAACATTTTTTATTTTAATCAATCGAGCTCTCAATTGTGTCCAAGCGACGACTTGCGATCGTTACAGCAAACTGAACCGTGTCCATAAATTTAGACTGATAACTTCCGCGACAGCCCTCTGGCTGCTGATGTATTTTTTTTCTGGCTTGGCGCAAGAGCCGTCTTCGCCATCGCCCGGTCAGCAATCCGCCGGCGCACAAACGCCGGCGGCCGGCGAGACCGAAGCTCCGCGCGGCCGATGTCGCCATGTACGCCGGCTTTACAGAAAGCAGCCCAGAACCCAGTCGCCAGCATGATCAGCGTTCCCATCCAGAACAACAGCAACTTCGGTCTCGGTCCCTATGATCGAATTCAAAATGTATTGAACGTTCAGCCGGTGTTTCCCTTTCGGATAAGCGAAAATTGGAACCTGATTGTTCGGTGGATCGCCCCGATTGTTTGGCAGCCAGCACCCGGAACAGCCAACCTGGAAGTGTACGGTATTGTGGCAAATACTCCCGAATGCCTGGTCGCCCAAGAGGTGCAGAAACAGGCGGGCGTGTTTGGGTTCGGCGATATGAGCCCGACGTTCTTTTTCGCACCGGCAAAACCGCACAAAGTCATTTGGGGCGCGGGTCTTCGACCATTATCCAGATGGCGGACTATTCTTCCAGATCAAGTGTTTACGGGATGCACAGGTCCTCCACATTTTTCGTCCTGAGGTTTCTACGGATTCAAGTAGGGATCGTTCGCCATGCGGATGAACGCCGCTTCCGATGCGGGAGAAGAGCTGATCCGCCAATCCGCTTCTTTGTTCACGTCGAACCAGACGAGCCCCTTGATGAGCGGGAAACTGTTTCGCAGGGTAGGGATGATCTCGTCAATCCACTTGGCCTTATCTCCACCAGCTTCGGCGGACGACATTTCTCCAATCAGGATGGGCTTTTTCTTCTTTGCAAGAAGAGGGTAGATGTTCCTGAAAACGTCGTGGAAACTCTGCCAGCCGCCATTCTTTGTACCCCAGTTGTAGCCATCGACGCCGGTCCAGTCGACGTAACTGTCGCCTGGGTAGTAATCCATCGTATGCCGGTTTTCTCCATCGACATCCGTGACGTTCGGACACCATGCCCAAACCACATTGGCCGCTCCTGCAGCCACGAAGAGGTCGTGAATGTGTCGATAAGCGGAAACGTATAGGGAGGCGTTGTTGCCGCTCCATGCCTCGTCACCGTTCATCTCGGCGGCAAAGTCGAGGAAAAACTTCTTGCCGAGTGCTTTGGAGCCTTTCGCGCGCGCCATGATCGTGGCATCGAGGCTCCCGTCGACGATCTTGGCGAAGTCGATGTGGTGGGGTTCCCAATTGACCAGAGGGATGCGTCCTGCCGCCAAGTCTGCTTTGGTGACGGTGCCAGTCCAATCGGCGTCCCATGCGTAGTATGTCAAGTGAATGGGAAGTGTCCTCCCAAGCTTCGCCGCCGCCTGAGCTACGCTCCCAGCGCCATAATATTGTCCGAGCAACGCACCCGATGGGGGCTCGAGGATGGACGATCCGCTTGACGCGAGGGCGGGTTCTGCGGGGCCGGCAAGCGATGCGTAAACGAGAAAAGTCAATACAACTAGCCGAGCGGTTTTGCAAGAAAGTTTTCGCATGGATATGGCTCCTGAGAGGAATATCAAACCGATGATCGGCAGCGCTTCAGAACGCGCTTTGAGCCAATCTCACCATAGCCGACTATCCGACCAAAAAAAAATGCGGGTATCGGGCAGATCTCCAGACAGCCCGGGGTAAGATAGAAACACGTTTTGAACTTCGTATTCCAACATTCGAAGTTAATCGCACTTGCGGCAGTGATCTTTCTTCTCTCCGCCAATCTGGATAACATACCGGACTGCCCGGAGTTGCTGAATACGAGATCGGGATCTATCGTCCTTTTAGGTGCCCACCAACCCCCGGCGGCACTTGCTGAAGCGGTGCATACGGTCTGGGGAGCATTGCCGCGACCTGAAAACGGTGCGCAAGGCATCTCAGATGCGGTCACTGTGTTATCTCCGCCTTGCGTCACGTGTTCCTTCCATCAGGCTGCCGATCCTTCTCCCCCAACAGCGTAGCCGCGGCGTATTAGTTTGTAGCACCAATCTTGTCGAGGGTGCCTTCATGCACTACCTGTTGGGAGTTGTTTGCGCGCAATGACGGGTACTCCAGTATCTGTTTGGGAAGCAGCATGTCCTGTGGGAAGGTATCACGGCTTGAACACTTGCAGGGTGGGGGTAAGTCTGATCGACGATCGACGAATCATCCGCCTCGACTGTAGCAGATAACGAAAGGAGAGGCGAACGTGCAGACTTCAGAAATTTTCAAAGCTTGGGGAAAGATCTTAAGAGGTCAACGACCTTCCCTCTCCATCGAAATTACGCGGGAATGCCCGCTTCGCTGTCCAGGATGTTACGCCTACGAAGATGCCCATCTCGGAGGAGGCGTGACGCTACGCGAATTGAATGACCGCAAGGGACAAGAACTGATAGATGGGGTTATTGAAGTAGTTGACCGGTTGCAGCCGCTCCATCTTTCGCTAGTGGGTGGCGATCCGCTCGTGCGCTATCGGGAGTTGGAGACCCTGGTACCGCTTCTGCTTGCCCGCGGCGTTCACGTCCAGGTCGTCACCAGCGCGTTCCGGCCACTCCCATCAACCTGGCCCACTTTGCCGCATGTGAATGTAGTGGTGTCGATCGATGGTTTGCAGCCGGAGCACGACAACAGACGCAAGCCGGCCACCTACGAACGTATTCTCAAAAACATCGAAGGACGAAGGATAACCATTCACTCCACCATCACGGGGCAACTGATAAAGCAGCCCAGCTATTTACGGAAATTCCTTCAATTTTGGACGCCCAGGCCCGAAGTGAATAAAATCTGGTTCAGCCTTTTCACGCCACAGAGAGGTGACGATCTTCCTGAGATTCTCACCACAACAGAACGTAGCCTCGTCATCACCGAACTCTTGCAGTTGCGAAAATCTTTTGCGAAACTCGACATGCCGGAGGGGCTGATACGTCAGATTGCATCGCCGCCTCACACTCCCGAGGAGTGCGTGTTCGCGTTGACAACGCAGACAATTTCAGCCGATCTCAGGACAAAAATCACGCCCTGCCAGTTCGGCGGCGATCCGGATTGCGGGTCTTGTGGCTGCATCGCCTCGATGGGTTTAGCGGCGATTGCGAAGCATAAACTCGCAGGAATTGTTCCTGTGGGAGCGATCTTCAGATCTTCTATTAAGATCGGAAGGCTGATTTCTACGCGAGAGTCGGAGCCGCCGCCCGTTATCCCCGCCTTTCGGGTATTGCCTTAGTGAAAGAGGTGGCACTTAGATGAGATCGACGAAGAACACCTGGAACGAGCCGCCGGAGCTTAAGAGCCTTCGAGAGTTGTCGGCCCGGCTAGGTTCCGATCGCCTGCTAGTGCAGGCAAGCAGCGGCAACATTTCCATGAAAATCAACGAATGTTGTGGATCACTTTCCAGCACCGAACCTCAACTCATCGGATGTCTCATTTTCGGGTTTTGGGTCAGATTGCACCTGATACACGGCCCACCGGACCTTCTCACTTGAACGGGGATCTAAAGCCAAAAGAGATCGAGCTTCTGTGGACAGCCGCCCAGGATCCGAGCGGTCAGATTTTGCATTCCCAAACTCTGGATGGCGAAGGAATCCGGACCAATGGGCGGCATTTCTTGCAGGATGCCGATACTCGGTCCGCGGCTGAATGGCTGGCGGCGCTGACTGCTCTCGAAAGCCCCTGCGCGTTCAAGTTGTGCTTGTCAAGTTCTGCAATTTCGAGTGGGTCAGACTGAGCCTTTGATGCCGGGATGGGACTCCCCACCGTTTTGTCAACTGCTCAAAGGACTCCGCATCGGAATTACGAATGAGTTTTTGAGGTAGCACACTC
>DATBHS010000068.1:0-7302 GCA_036557345.1 Bryobacteraceae bacterium | reverse complement strand
CGTGCCCGAGGGAGGATGAGCGTCGCTCTGTTGAGAGAGTAACCGGTAATCCGAGTAGATTTCCTCCTGCCGGGAGCGCATGCCGTAAATCCCGAAAATGCTTGCATTCACGTTTTCCACGAAACGCTTCGGCAGCCAGACGCCTCCGACGGGTGCTTGCTCCAACTCAAACCGTGTTCCGGACTTCACCTGGGCGATAAAGAAGCCGAACTGTACCGGCTTGGTCACTTCCGCCTCCACTTTTACCCAGTGGTACCCCGCCTTGTCGACCCAGAGATGACCTTTCATACCAAGCAGAACGCGGGCCTTCTCAACAGGCGGGCGATAGTCGGCGTTGGGGACGGCGTCCAGCAGATAGCAATCTACGCCCTCCACGTGCTCTTCGCGGCTCAGCTTGAAAGTAAACGCATCTACCATCTGTTGCATAAGCAGATGCTCTTCGGAACGGTCATTTTGGTACTTTGCGAGCCGTGCTTGCCGCTGCTCGGATGATTCATTCTGGCGGCGGTAAATTTCGCGGTTGAGCTTGTCTTGCTCCTGTTGCTTCCGTGCCGGCGTGAGCGGTTCGTTATCCAATTCGAGCAGCCGGTAATACGGAGACCCCTTGATCATCGTGACCTGAAACGTCTTCGCTTGCGAACTCTTCACCTGACCGTCGGAATCGAATTTGTTCTTGGTTTCGCGTTCCACATGCGAGTACAGCGGTTGCGCTTTCCAGTCTGCCGTATTGGCGGCGACCGATTGCCGGACGATGGAGGACACGTCCGCTGCGCGGCAGCAAGTACGCATGCTGTTAGAGCCGATGCCATTCTGACTTGCGATGAAGGAAGAGGGAAAAATTGTGAAGAGCACAAGCAAAACTACACGGAGCTTCGACCTGTTCGCTTCCTTCACACTCTTTCCCTTCAAGCGCTTCGGGGCAAAAACATTACCAAAGGTCATCGCCGCTGGTTCAACTACTTACGTCTTAGCACGCCTGCAACAAGCCGGCAAACTGCCTGGTACTACCTTGAAATTCCGCCTGGGTACTAGCAATTCTTGCCCGGCCCCCGCGGGAAGGCCTCGGGGTCGCGCTCCCCCGGCGGTCCGTCTGTACATTCCAGGTCCTTCTCAATGGCAACTTTCAATACGCAAGTGTTCGCCGGAAATTCGAAATACATCCCGATCGACTCACTTGCGGCCCATTCCCTGATCCTCCGAGCAGGTGCGCAGATGCGAATAATACCGTGCCGGAACGATACGTCTGGCTCAAATCGTGCGCCGGGCTCGAGAATGTACGAGAAGACGTTCCCTCCTGGGAAAATGACGTGCTCCTCTAACGGCGAACCCGCGTCAACCGTTTCGACCTCTCGCCGGTTGAGCCGTAGTCGAAGGCTGTTGTCGCGAAACCTGAGCTTCATCTATTCCGAGTGTATGCGCCAATCGCCCGAGTAGACATTAAAGCGCCCGGGCCGCACGAACCCGACCAAGGTGATTCGTCGTTCGCGTGCCGTTTCGATTGCCAGGCTGGAAGCTCCGCTTACCGTCGCGAGCATGGGCGCCCCGGCCATCGCCGCTTTTTGAACCAATTCGAAGCTGCTGCGGCTGCTCATAAAGATGACGTGATTCACCAGGGGAACTTCGCCCCTTAACAGAAAGAAACCGATCAGCTTGTCTAGCGCGTTGTGCCGCCCGATATCTTCGAATACTGCGGCAACCTGGCCGGAGGAATCGATCAGGGCAGCCGCGTGAAGCCCGCCTGTTTCGGAGAAACCCGCCTGGCGGTCGCGCAGAAGGGCAGGAAGATGCTCTACCAGCCTTCTTGAAATCGTGAACTCGTCTTTCGCTATTGGGGGCAGTTGCTGCGCAAGAGCTTCACGGCTGCGCTTGCCGCAGATCCCACAGCTCGAGCTCATAATGCCAGTACGTGCAAACCGCCAGCCCTCGAGATCGACTCCTTCCGCCAGCTCCGCCAGCATCTCGTTCGAGGGCTCCCTCCCGAGCGCACGCAGTTCCGGCAGCTCCTCCCGTGTGCGGATAACGCCCTCAGAAAAAAGAAGTCCGGCAGCTAGTTCTCGGTCATGACCCGGTGTGCGCATCGTCACGGCAAAGGTTTCCGCCGCCCTTGCTTTTTTAACCCAATGGCGAATCCGGATTTCAAGCGGCTCCTCCGCGGCAACGGTATCGGTTATGCGCGTCGATTCCGCCCCGCAAACGCGCTTGACGCTAAAATGCCGGACGAGTGAGTCCTGAGAGGTTCCCGCGCGGATACTCCCATTGGCCCGGGAAGTGCACGTTTCCCTCTGGTCGTCACTCATAACGCATGCCCACGCTCGATCTCTTGCTCAACCTGGGTACACAGCAAGACTATCTCAGTTCCCTTGCTCTGATTCGTCAACGGATTACGCTTGGTCGCGATAAAAACGACCTGCCATCCGCTTTAAGGCTTGCGGTTCGCCTACCCTACGACGGTCGGGTGGAACTGTTCTTGCAGACGTCGAATATCTATCTCATCGGTTTCCGAGGCGCGAACAAAGTCTACGCCTTGGAGGACGAAAAACAGGATTTCGCGGCGACCATTCGTAACTCCGGCCGGCTGGAAAGCGGCGAGCAGGCAACTGTTCTCGGCCAGCGCGGAGACCACAGTTCCCTCGGCACTTTCGCCCGTCCATTCGATCACAGCGATCTGTCTAACTGCGCCGTCCTCGCACTCTACAGCGACGGCCAGTCTTATGCGATGATTCGCCGCCCTTTCGCTTTATTGGTCTGCATGTTGTGCGAAGGCGCTCGGTTCCTTCAGGTACAGAATGATTTTGCGGGCGTCAGCCACATACCGGGACGTTACTTCGCGGGCCCCGTCCCCGGCGGAGGTGTGTGGGGCAGCAGCGTCGATGCGAGCGAAGTCGTAAATTATTGGTCGAATGCCACGCGCGCCCGCACGGTTGCCGAACACCACGGAGTCGGCGTTACGGAAGGCCATAGGAACGCAATCACACTAAAAACGGGAATTGACGCGCTCGAAGGGATGCTTACCCGCGCAGGAGTGGTATGCAGACGTTCGGCACTCTACTCCTGGATCGCCGGCCAGCCCCAGCCTGACCTGAGGCGCTACGAGTCTTTGCCGAATATCGAGCCAGTCCTGGCCGAGCTTCGCGCTCTTGCGAGGGCTCGAAATCTCGCAAACGGTGAGGCGGTGGCCGAATTCATCGTCGCGCTGCAAAACGAGATCGCCGTGCAGGCTTCGCTCGGTTTGTTACTGCCGGCGGTCCAGTAGCCGCCACATTTCCTCACGCTACGCTCTCGCGAAACAAGGCCACTTCGCTCAGCGCTGGACAAACTGGCGCTTTCGTGATGCGAACCCGCACGCGCGTTGTGGTTACCGGGCTCGAAGAGCGGAGAATCCGGCAAGATCCGATTCCGGTGCCCTGCCCGAAGGGCAACCACGTGCCGCCTTTCCAAGTCTCTACCGCAAACGCGCCGATTCGTTGACCCAGCCGGACGTTCTCTCGCAGACGTACCAGATTGAATGTTGCCGGACGTGCCAGGTCGATCGTAACGGTCGGAGCGGTAATCGAGTCGTCGGTCGCCCAGTATGTGACACGGTCGCCATCCAGCAGGTTCTGTGGACCATACTCAGGATCATTGTTGCGAACGTTGGACGCGCTGGCTTTCGCTCCTCGAGCCAGATTCGATCCGAACGTAACGCGAAGGGCTTTTCCGAACCCTCGCAACGATGCGGCATCCATGTCGTGGATCAAGCCGAGCCGGTTCGGCGGTACGTTCAGCAGGAGACTCGCTCCTCGGCCAACCGAGTCATAGTAAAGGTCGAGCAACTGGCGAACGCTCTTCACTTTGTCGTTCTCGCTCGCATGCCAGAACCATCCCGGCCGAATGGATACGTCGCACTCGGCAGCCATCCAGTATTTGCCATTCCGGGTTCCGGAGGTGTTTTCCGCTTCAACCACATCGCCGGGCACACCGGGTCCTCCATTGGAAGAGCGGGGCGTGTAGGTGGCCCAGCATGGCTCCCCGGCGATTCCTTTTTCATTTCCTACCCAGCGAACATCAGGACCAACGTCGCTGAACATCACGGCTTCCGGTTGTAATTCGCGCTCCAGGCTCCAGGTCGCCGGCCAATCGTAGTAGTGCAGCTTGTCTATCGTGCGCGTCTCGTTTGCGCCGCTGTAATACCCGCTTCCCCCATTTGCGCCATCGTGCCAGATTTCGAACACCGGCCCATAATTGGTAAGCAATTCGCGCAATTGCTGCCGGTAGATCTGGATATATTGCGGCGTTCCATAGGTCGCCTGATTGCGGTCCCAGGGCGAGACATAAACACCAAACTTAAGGCCATAGCGGCCGGCCGCTTCCGAAATTTCCTTGACGATGTCGCCTTGTCCCCCATTGTAGGGGCTGTGCCGGATCGAATGCGCTGTTGTTTTCGTAGGCCAAAGACAAAATCCGTCATGGTGTTTGCAGGTGAGGATCACGCCTTTGCTCCCGGCGGCTTTTAGTGTTTCGATAATTGCGTCCGCATCGAAATCGGTCGGGTTGAAGATTGCCGGGTCTTCATTTCCGTAGCCCCATTCTTTATCGGTAAACGTGTTGACGGTGAAGTGAAGAAAATTGTAAAACTCGAGGTCGCTCCAGTGCATCTGCCGTTCAGAAGGCAAAGCGCCATAAGGCGCTGGCGCAGATCCGCGTGCGAGCAATGAAGAACTTGCCGCCGCGGCGAGGGATGCGCTGCGAAGGAACGACCGCCTGGAGTGTGAAACCCACGATATCATTCAACCGCAGTATGGCACTCGTCCAATAAATTTTTCTTTATAAAGTCTCGAATACAACGAGGGCTTTCATCGCGTCTGGGGCCGGATCCGCAGTGCCATACCGCCGCCTGTCATCTTGGCAGAGGTCGATTTTAGGAGCGACGTCAATTGCTCAGCGCACATTCGTTCATGGATACCTCCGTAGCTAATACACGGTTTAGCCGCAAATGCTGGGTGATTCGGCGCACATGCTCTCCCGCCGGAGCATCTGCCCAAACTGTTGGAGAGAGCGCCTGGATCACACACGCATGCAACTCGTCGACAAATACGGGGACCGGGCGGCGAAGAATTCATGAGTGCGGTAGCCCATTATTTCGGGATTCTCGATTTCACTACACGGAATTCTCTTCATGCGGAAGCCGATAGCGAGAAGCAGGTTATCGGCAAGATCAATCGGGGCTTAGCTCGCGGCTGGGCAGGGCTACCCGCAACGCGTTGAGCACTGCAGCAAGGTCAATCACTTCCTGAGCTAGGGCGCCGGCCACGGGCGGAAGATAACCAGCCGCGGCCACCAGCATTCCAATCATGCTAAGCGCCATACCCCCCACGGCGCTCTCAAGCGCAATTCTTCGCATTCTCCGGCCAATGTGAATAAGCTCGTCGACCTTTCTCAGGGACGACTCCATCACTACCGCATCCGCAGCCTCGGCCGTTATGTCACTGTTTTGGCCGAAAGCGATGCCGACCGTTGCGGCCTGCATAGCCGGCGCATCATTAATTCCGTCGCCCACAAACAGTGTAGGAGCGCGACTGGCTTCATCCCTAACAATCGTGAGTTTCTCCTCCGGGCTTTTCCCGAATAGAGTGTCGGAAATTCCAACCGCACGTCCGAGGTAGCGCACTTCCGTCTCGCGATCTCCTGATAACAGCAGAATGCGATTCACATGGTGCTTGGGAACCAGATGTCGAACGAACGACTGGCTCTCTGCACGCGGCGCGTCCCGGAAGCGAAAGATCGCACCATACTGGCCATCGATCAGAAGAATGCATTCCATTCCGGAGCTGGCAGCCGGCAGTTCGGCTGCGACTGCTGGACTTGTTTGCTGTAGCTGTTTTCGGCCGGTGATCTGCACGAATGTCCCTTCGACTCTGCCTTTTAGCCCCTCGCCAGGCTTCTCGCTGATCTCAGTGGCCGGCATTAACGTGACCTTCTCCTCTCGAGCCCGTTGAAGTACGGCTTGGGCCAACGGGTGCCTGGAGTACTGTTCGAGGCTTGCCGTAATCCGAATCGCTTTCTCGATTGTCAGTTCCGGAGCACATAGAATCTCGGCTAATGCGGGTTTGCCGTACGTCAGCGTCCCGGTCTTGTCAAAGATCATCGTCCGGCATCGTGAGATGCGTTCGAGCATCGCAGGATTTTTGATAATGATGCCCCGGCCGGCGGCGATCGAGATGGCCCCGATGATCGCGACGGGAATCGCAAGCAACAAGGGACATGGCGTTGCGATGACGAGTACTGCCAGAAAGCGCGTCGCATCGTGACCGGCGGTCCAACCAATGAGGGCCACAGCAACCGCGAGAAGCGTGTACCATCCACCGAGCCGATCGGCAATCCTGCGAAGACGAGGTCGATTGGTTTCTGCCTCCCGCATGACCTGCATAATCCGCGCGTACCGGGAGTCCTTCGGCAGCCTGCTCGTTGAGATTGCTAATGCGCTCTCGCCGTTCACTGCACCCGATAGAACTGTGGCGCCTATCGTCTTCGAAATCAGGTATGGTTCACCTGTCAGGTAGGACTCATCCATAGTCCCCTGGCCCTCGACTACCACGCCATCAACCGGACAGATCTCATGCGGAAAGACCACGAGTGCATCGCCGACATGCACTTGCCCCAGATCAATGTCAATGACCTCGGAGCCGGCACGGCGATGTGCAATTCTCGGAAGACGCTTTGCCAGGGTTGCTAATACTGCCGAGGCCCGACGGGTTGCGTACTGCTCCAGCGCAGTACCACCGGAAAGCATCAATACCACAATGCAACCGGCAAAGTACTCGCCTATTAGAGCGGATGTCACGATCGAGAGGCCGGCTAGTAGATCTGAACCAAACTCGCCGCGAAGAATTTTTCGACTTAGATCGACGACGAGCGGGATGCCGGCGCCAAGAAGAAGGACAAGGAGAATCCAGTGAGAATGTTTGGCAGCAGAAGGAATGGCGTACCTGCAAATGAGATATGTCACGATGCCAAATGCCGCCGCGATCGCGATCCACGTCTCTTTCAGGTAAGCTAGCCGCTGTGGGAGTGCAAGAAAACTCGATCGCCACGTCTTATCGTTGGATCGAGCTTTTATCTCCGTGGAATCGGGCAGTTCGACAGGAAAGATCATTCACAACCTTTGGTTCATTTTTGTGGGCTTGCATTTGATCGTGAAAAGTTACGCATCCTAGTTAGGCTCTTGGCACCACCTAAATTGTTAGCGAACTCTTCGTCACAAGCACGTTCTGCGCCGTTTTAGCAGGCTGCGGACAGCAATTGCGCCGAATGACCAAGCGGCGC
>DATBHS010000067.1:0-5657 GCA_036557345.1 Bryobacteraceae bacterium | reverse complement strand
AGCGTCAAAACCAGCACCATCCATTTCACACCCGCGCTCAACAGGCGGGCGTACTGCAGATTCATGTTTACCGCACCGATCAAAACGCTACGCGAAAGAAAACGGGCTGCGATATTTCCCGCAAACAACAGAATCAGTGCTGCGAAGACATTCGGCAGATAGCCGAACAGGCGTTCGAAGAAGCGGGGAGTCAGGGTGGCGTCAAATGCCGAGATGCCGATCAAGAAACCCACGAGCATGATGATCCACCAGACGATTCGCGTCACCAGGACCGTGGGTGTTTCTGAAGCCGACCAGTGAGCCAGACTTTGTAGACCCCAACTGCTCAAACGCTCGTCGAAATGAATGCGGCGCAGCGATCGCCGCAGCAGGGCTGTGATGATCCACGCGAGAAATCCCGCAACCAATAGCGCTACAATGAGCGCCGCAATACCGGGCAAAAGATTGGCAATCTGTTTAATTACACGAGAGGTCGATTCATTCAGAGCTTGTTGAATTTGATTCCACATTGCCTATTCCTTCCTTGCACGATCACGGATTGAAACGGTCCGGCCACCGCCAGCGCGAGACGAGATACGGTTTTCTGCTTTCGTAGGCAGTGCACAGGCGCTCCAACCGCCTCTGTACCGCGACGCCACCTAAAGGTTCGACCTCGATCGCGTACGAAGCGATCCATCCGAGGTAAAGGGGAGTGAGCGCGTGCAGCAAGTGATCTCGCCCAATTGTTCGCAGATGGTAAGCGAGCGCGAAGTCGTAAATGATATTGGTCCACAATTCATCGGGGATTCGAAATTGTTCCGGCGGCAGACGATCTGCCTTCGTCAATTCCAGCAGCGCACTGGGCGGAAGCACGAGGCCCCAAATCTCACGCAGGTTTCGGAACCCCAGCTTGAAAGGCTCGAGCAGGCGCTTTGCATCAAATGCAATGCTTTCCTCGACCCACGGGAGAGCATCACCATAGGTCGGCACCGGTTCGGAACTGCGGATGTGCTGCCAGAATGCGGCGTCGCGCTCAATGCCCAAAAACAGTGGATCCAAAACTTCGGCGAGAATCGAATCCAGGTTCTTCCAGTCAACGGGCGGAAAAATTCGCCTGCCGAGATGGGCCTGGCATAGCTTGAATCCCCTGACGATCGCCTCCGGCGCAATCAAAGGCAAGCGGACTCCCGGGCCTCGAGCCCGAGATGACTCCGACAGCAAAGCTTGAACAAGGCGCGAGGAGAAGCCGAAATCGGGTCCCAGCGGATTCAGAACCCGCTTTCCATACAATGCGCGTGTGGCCGGGTAGAGGATCGCATTGTTCAGCAGGCCCTCAAACTTATGCGGGGCATAGGAAGGCGCGACTAGATCGAGCTCGCCCTCCAGAACCGGCTGAGCCAAGCCGAAGATCCATTCCGAAGTCAAACCCTCGGGGCTCGATGCGATGACCACGCAGGCTCGAGCATCCAGTTTTTGGCTGATCTCGCAGATGCTCCTGTATGCGCCCGCTATGCTTTCGACTAGCATCAGGGAAGAATGAAGCGCGGGCGGCGAGTACGAAAGGAGCTGAAGCGATTCGTTTTCCAGTCCGTTCTGTGAAGGGGCGGGTGCCGCAGGAGAACCAGCATCCTTGTGAAGCAGCACGGCGCGCACAGGCTTGGTAAGTCGTGCCAATCCCCCCCGAACGGTTTCCGCTATACCGGCAAGGTTCTGATTGGCTTCCTCGGCCGCGAGACCAACGACCAAATCAACAGTGCGAATCTGCTCGATTTGCTGTCTGGTTTGTTCCGGAAGAGTGCTAAGTTCCGCCATCTCGATTCCTCGGGTTAATGACCGTCATCGCTCTACAGCGATAACGAGAGGATTCCCTCCAACGGAATTCGAGCCCACGCGGGACGCGCGTTCAACTCGTAATGCAGCTCGTTCAGGGCCTTATCGATCACGTATGCCTGTAGCAGGAGCCGAAAGTCCTCCGGATTGCCGGGGAGGTAACCCGCACCCGCAGCGGTTTCCCGGTAAGCGTGAAGAAATGCACAAGCCGCTGAGCGCTCACACAACCGGGCCCAGGGAATGAGGCTTCCGAAATCGACCGGCCGCCTCGCGGTGTAATTCATGAGCGTGGCGTAAGCGCCGTAACTGAAAGAGCGTAACATGCTCGCAACATCCTTCAGCGGAGAATGCTTCGCCCGGTTTTCGGCGAGCGAAAGAGACGGGTCAGCTTCGAAGTCGATAATAACGTAATCGGTTTTTACCCGCAGCACGCTGCCAAGGTGATAGTTCCCGTGGATCCGAATGCGGGGAGCCTGAATTTGCCTGGGGTCTAACCGCTTGAAAAAATCAAGTACACCCCTGCGACGGCCTAAGGCCAGTCCGGCAGTTTCCACGACATCGTCGGGCAAACGGGAGACACTTGCCTTCAGAGCGTCGAATGTTCGGATCGCATTTTCGCAAAATTGGGTCGAAAGGAAGCGAAGATCGCCGGCCGTCTCCGGCTCAGGCGCGAACGCCGGATCCTCAATCGAAGACAATGCCAGATGCATTTGAGCGGTCCGCCGGCCCAAAGCGGCAGCCGCGTCGAGATAGATGCCGACGTGTTCTCGCGCCAGCTCCGGAACAGGCTCCTCGGATAAGTCGAAGAAATCCGTTTTCTCCTGGAAAGGATGGGAATACGGATAGGTCAGGGGTGCGCAATTTTCGTAATAACGATCGAGCTCTTCGAGAGTCCACTTCCAACCATCGCCCTCATTCTCAACAGAGAGTTGCAGGATTGCTGAAGTCGCAGGTTCGGCCTGATCGGCCGCGTATTCGAGGGAGCCTGCAAAAGGCAGTATCGCGTCGAAATGCATTTGTCCGGTGAGCCGCCTTCCGACCTCTACCTCAGGATTGGTCCCCGGTTCGCAGCGACGGAGCAGCTTCAGAATGAACTTTTCGCTATAAATAGTAGAGGAATTCTCCTGATCAACCGGAGGCCGCTGCACCGCGCCGTGAACCTCGAGCCGCTCCTGCACCTTCGTAGCGACCATACCGGGGCTGCCGCGTAGCAGACCATATTTCATCCGCACTTCGAGACCACCCTCTATTAATTTGGACAACGCTACGCAGAGTTCGTCGTCGAGAAGCCCGTCGTGCAGTATGCCGTCTCCATCAGGGGTGGAAACTGGAGAAATGATGGAGTTAGGGGATGTCTCCCGAATTCCATCGGCTTTCTTACCGCAGCTAATCGCCAATGGAAGAAAATAATTTTCCTGAGAGCCGTCGTCGTAGGAAACAGCAAGGACGCAGAAAGCGGCTTTGAGCCCATCGAGAGCGGACCAATCGGAGATGCGCGCTGATTCCACACGACGGCTTTTCACCGCGAACCAGCGTTGTTTGGATACGTATTCAGGGGCAAGCGCGCTCTCAAGGCCGTCTGGCGCAGGGCCTTGCAAAAATGCGCTCCAGTCGCCAGCAAAGCTTAGTCTGGATTCCTCCGATTCGGGAACCGGGATCTCCGCGACGGGTTCAGGCGTTTCATGCAGTTCGAGCCAAAGAAAACCGTATGGCCCCAGCGTCAGCCGGTATGGTTGCTTTGTAATGCGCGGAAATTCCACGTAACCGAGCATTTCAATTGGCACCATGCCTTCGAGCGTAGACAGCTCCAGGTCTACTGGCTGCGCGAAACGGGACAGGTTCGCAACGCAGAGTACTTGCTCTCCGTCGTATTTGCGAAGATAGGCAAGAATCTTGCGGTTCGCAGGATGCAGGAACTCCAATGAGCCGCGCCCGAATACCCGAAACAGCTTGCGCAAAGCAACCATATTTCGCATCCAGTTCAGGAGCGAGGCCTGATCGCTCTGCTGGGCCTCGACATTGATGGCCTCATAGCCAAAGACGGGGTCCATGATGACCGGGCTGTAGAGTTTCGCCGGTATGGCGCGTGAGAACCCCGCGTTGCGGTCTCCGCTCCATTGCATCGGCGTGCGCACGCCATTCCGGTCGCCAAGATAGATGTTGTCGCCCATGCCGATCTCGTCGCCGTAGTAGATAATCGGAGTCCCTGGGAAGGAGAAGAGCAGGCTGTTCAAAAGCTCGATTCTGCGGCGATTGTTGTCGAGCAGGGGTGCGAGACGCCGGCGGATCCCGAGATTGATTCGCATGCGAGGGTCGGCGCTATAGGCGAGATACATGTAATCCCGCTCGTCGGTCGTCACCATCTCGAGCGTAAGCTCGTCGTGGTTGCGGAGGAAAAGGCCCCACTGGCAGGTATCGGGAATATCCGGCGTTTGCGCCATGATGTCGGTAATCGGCAGCCGGTCTTCCTGACGGAGCGCCATATAGATGCGCGGCATCAAGGGAAAATGGAATGTCATGTGACATTCGTCTCCATCGCCGAAATAGGGCCGCACGTCACTGGGCCACTGGTTCGCCTCGGCCAAGATCATCCGGTTCGCATAATGCGCGTCGATCTCAGCACGGATACGCTTGAGCACAGCATGAGTTTCGGGAAGGTTTTCGCAATTCGTTCCGTCGCGTTCTACCAGGTAAGGAATCGCGTCCAGCCGCACAGCATCAGCGCCCATATCGAGCCAATACCGCAAAATTTTCAGAACTTCCTCCATCACGCGAGGATTGTCGAAATTCAGATCGGGCTGATGTGAGAAGAAGCGGTGCCAGTAGTAGGCCTGGGCCACCGAATCCCAGGTCCAGTTGGATTTTTCCGTGTCGGTGAAGATGATGCGAGCGTCGCGATATCTTTCGGCCGTATCGTTCCACACGTAGAACTCACGTTCTTCTGACCCGGGAGGCGCTGTCCGCGCGGCCTGGAACCACGGATGCTGGTCGGAGGTGTGATTGACTACCAGCTCGATCAATACTTGCAGATTGCGATCGTGCGCGGCGGCCAGGAAAGCCTGAAAGTCATCCAGCGTTCCATAGCTGGGATGCACGTTCAAGTAATCGGAAATGTCGTAGCCATCGTCCTTGAGCGGCGAGGGGAAGAAGGGCAAAAGCCAGATGCACGTGACACCCAGATCCTGAAGATAGTCGAGTTTCTGAATGAGCCCGATAAAGTCGCCGATCCCGTCGTTATTGCCGTCGGCGAATGCTTTGACGTGAAGCTCGTAAATGATCGCATCCTTGTACCAAAACGGATCTGAGGCGCTGCCAGGTCTCTTCATCTAAGTATTGGTTCTCTTTGAGCGACTTGTTCAGTTTCAGTTTAAATAGTGCCACGTTGTCGGGCCGAGGCATGTCGGTTTCCGTAGAGTTCTATGCCGTTATCAACTGTAATCGAAGGAAACCGCTCAGCCCAGAGGGCGCCCGTGGCCGCGGCTCAGTTTCGAGCTGAAGAGCCGGGCTTAGTCGGATGAGGCCGTTCGGCGATCCGCTCTACGGAGCAGCCGAGGCGCAACCAAATGTGGACGGAGCGAGCCTTCGATGGTCTGGCGTATGTCGGAATCGATCTCGAGGTGCTGCGAGGGAGGCTCCGCTGATTGCGGTGTATGTCAGGTTAAATGCGGGACTTCAGAGGGACTTGCAAAAAGGCCAGAAGGGTAAAGCAGGACCAGAAGAGAATGTTTTGAGAGGGCTGCTTTTCCCAATACAATGTTTTTGGCAATGAACAAAACATTGGGAGGCGGCCCTCTTGTTTAGCTTACGGGAGGTCCTCGGCGGGTTCGGAAAGATTCTGCAGGGCCATC